>JAAEZB010000078.1 GCA_018223085.1 Paracoccaceae bacterium | reverse complement strand
TCTTGCGCGGCGGGCTTGGGTGTCAGGCGCTGCACGAAGGAGGGCATGTCTTCGGGAGAGAGCTTTTCTTCCTCTTCCTCGTGTTTTTCAGGCGTCTCGTCGGTTTTGGTTTCGAGCGCCGGAGGCTCCTCGGGCTGAGGGGCGGTGAGAGAAAAGAGATCGCCCTCTTCGTCGGCGTCGGCCTCCGGGGTCTCGGGGGTGGTTGCGTCCTCGTCTTCTTCTGCGACGGGGTCTTCACGGCGTTCAAAACTCAGCACGGTGCCACGCTCTTCCTCAATCGGGGGCGGGGTCACCTCGGCGAGTTCGATCTCTTCGATGCTGTCCTCTTCGCCATCAATCGGTTGGGATAGGCCAGAAACGTATTTCGTGCCCTTTTCGCGCAGGAGTTTCTGGGCGCCTTTGATGGTCATGCCATCGTCGTGCAGAAGTTTCTTGATCCCACCAAGCAGCAGCATATCGGCAGGGCGATAATAGCGCCGCCCCCCCGCGCGTTTCACGGGTTTCACTTGGGTGAATTTGCTCTCCCAGAAGCGCAGCACATGCGCCTGAGTGTCGAGCCAGTCCGCGACCTCGCTAATGGTGCGAAAAGCGTCGGGAGATTTGCCCATTGGCGTTGTCCTGCCTAGCTTTTGTTGCCGGCGGCGACGCGGTCCTTCATCAGATGCGACGGCCGGAACGTCAGAACACGGCGCGGTTCGATCGGAACTTCTTCGCCGGTCTTGGGATTGCGGCCTACACGGGCCGCTTTGTCACGGACGCTGAACGTGCCGAAAGACGAGATCTTGACCTGTTCGCCATTCACCAGCGCGTCGGACATGTGATTGAGCACGCTTTCCACCAGATCGGCGGAATCGTTGCGGGACAGGCCGACTTCGCGGAACACCGCTTCGCTTAGGTCCATACGTGTCAAAGTTTTTTCGCTCATCTGTCCCCCCAGTTTTTTGCTAGGAACAAGCTTAAGGCGAATGGAATTTCCGAGTCAACATCAATGGCTTACTGCAAGGCATTCAATGCAGAGGAAAAAACGGCTTGATTACCAGCGCAGCACAACAGAGCCCCAAGCGAGGCCGCCGCCGATGGCTTCGGTCACGATCAGGTCGCCCTGTTTGATCTGGCCACGTTCAACCCCGACCGAAAGGGCAAGAGGGATCGAAGCCGCAGAAGTGTTGCCATGATCCTGCACGGTGAGAATCACGCGGTCCATCGGCACGCCCATTTTCTTGGCAGTGCCTTGGATGATGCGGATATTGGCCTGATGTGGGACGATCCAATCGACGGCGTCATCGTTCAGGCCGATTTTGGTCAGGGCGGTATGGGCGGTGGAGGTCAGTTTCTCAACCGCCTGACGGAAGAGGGCGTTGCCCTGCATCCGAAGCTTGCCGGAGTCGCCGGTGGTCGATACGCCGCCATCGACAAAGAGCATGTCCTTGTAGCGGCCATCGGAGTTGAGATCAGCCGACAGCACGCCGCGATCCGTATTGTCGCCGCTGCCCTCTTCGGCCTTGAGAATAAGGGCTCCGGCCCCGTCGCCAAAGAGCACACAGGTGGCGCGATCTTCCCAATCCATGATGCGGCTGAAGGTTTCGGCGCCGACCACGAGCACGGTATCGCACTGGCCCGACAGGATCAGGGCGTTGGCATTGGTCAAGGCATAGACAAACCCGGCGCAGACGGCCTGCACATCAAAGGCGAATCCGCGCGTCATGCCGATTTTCTTTTGCAGCATGGTGCCTACGGAAGGGAAGGTCAGGTCCGGTGTCGACGTGGCCACGACGATGGCGTCGATCTCGTCAACGGACATGCCCGCATTGTCGAGCGCGTGTTTGGCGGCCTCATAGGCGAGGTCGGACGTCGTCTGACCTTCGGCGGCGAAATGACGCCGCTCGATGCCCGAGCGGGTTCGAATCCACTCGTCCGAGGTATCCAGGGTTTTTTCAAATTCCGAGTTCGGAACAATTCGTTCTGGCAGGTAATGCCCAACGCCTTTGACAACGGCGCGTCTTGTCATGATTTGGTTCCGCTCTCTTCGCCTGACGCTGGGGCATCTTGGTTCAACCGGATGGCGGATGCAACCCGCGCGGCGAGTTTTTCCGAGAAGCCAGACTGAGAAAGCTTGAAGGCGAGCTTCACCGCAGCCGAAACGCCAGTTGCGTCCGAGCTGCCGTGGGATTTGACTACGGTGCCGTTGAGGCCAAGGAACACCCCGCCATTGACGCGGCGCGGATCAATCCGCTTGTTGAGGCGTTGCAGCGAGGTATAGGCGAGCAGGGCGGCCAGACGTGACAGGGGCGAAAATTTGAACGCTTCCTTGAGGAGCGAACCAATCAGGCTTGCCGTGCCTTCGCCGGTCTTGAGCGCGATATTGCCGGTAAAGCCATCGGTCACGATAACATCGGCCACATCGCCGGGAATATCACCGCCTTCGACGAATCCCACGAAATCGAACTGGGCGGCCTCGGCATTCTCGGCGATCATGTCATGGGCGAGTTTGAGCTCGGAGCGGCCCTTATGTTCCTCGGTGCCAACGTTGAGAAGGCCGATGCGGGGGCGTTTGACCTCCATGCCGTTGCGGGCATAGGAAGCGCCCATCAGCGCATATTGCAAAAGGTCGTTTTCATCGGCGCGGATGTCAGCGCCCACATCGAGCATGATGTTGAAGCCCGAAGCCGAACGCGACGGCCAGAGCACGGCAATGGCCGGACGATTGACGCCGGGCAGTTTGCGCAGGCGCACCACCGAAAGCATCATCAGCGCGCCGGTATTACCGCAGGAGACGACCACGTCTGCTTCGCCATTGCGCACGGATTCGATTGCCGACCACATTGAGGTCGACTTGCCTGTGCGCATGACTTGGCTGGGTTTGTCCTCCATGGACACAACGCCATCGCAATCGCGAATCTCTACGCGACCGGCGAGCGGTTTCTTTTTCCGGACGAGCTTTTTCAGCTCTTTTTCCGGACCATGCAGGATGAAGGCAATATCAGGATTCTTCTTGGCGGAACGCGAAATGCCGGCAACAACAGCTGCCGGCCCGCGATCACCACCCATCGCATCCACTGAGATGACGGTGCGCCCGGCTGTCGCTTGCGCGTTTTCGCTCGATGCCGTCATGCGGGCGCAATCCCGATTGGTTGGTTATGCCGCGTCTTCGTCCAGGTCGATGTCTTCGACCATCGAAACGATTTCGCGATCATCATAGTGGCCGCAGGACGCGCACACGTGGTGCGGGCGCTTCAGCTCGCCACAGTTGGAGCATTCATTGGGGTTTGCTGCAACAAGTGCGTCATGGGCACGGCGGTTGTTGCGGCGCGATTTCGATACTTTGTTCTGCTGGACAGCCATGTCGCAACCTTTGATTTACTGGGCCCAATGACATGCATTGCGGCCGATTTCCTGAGCGTCCCGAGCCATTACGCGCAAAGCGCTCCCGAGTCCAACCCTAAATTCCGAATGAGCGCGCGAAAATACTGTGAATTCGCAGATGCGCAAGGGTTATTTTTCGCCGCTCTCTTCGAGCTTGTTGCGCAGTGCTGCAAGACCGGCAAAGGGACGGGCATCCTCATCACGCAAGGCCTCTTTGCCGGGTTCGGTAAACACCGCTTCACCAAGTGCGGCATCGTCGGAACGTGGATAAAGCGGCAGGTTGAGTGCCAGCGACTCGCACATGATCTGTTCGACGTCGATCTCGACGCCGAGCTCTTCGGTGGTGTCATCTTCGGGCATTTCGACCTCGCCGTCGATTTCTTCGGGCAGGTCGAGCCGTTTGAGAAAAAGCCGTGTTACATCGGCCTTGATGCGGGTGCGCACGGGGTCGAGCGTGACTACGCAGGGCTGATCGACCGTGGCCCCCAGTTGCGCCTCGAGTCGCCAGTCCGTACGGCCCGAGGCGCGTAGTTCGCCCTGAAAGCGCAGCTTGCGCAGGCCCAGAAGGCCGAGGTCAGCGGCGATCTCGGCCAGACGTGGTGCGTCGGGCTGAATATCAAAGCGTACCACGCGATTTTGAGGCAGATCGGCAACCCGAAAAGGCGCGAGGTGAGCGGATTGTGTTGTCATAGGGCCTGCTTCCATTCTTGAACCAGAGGCGTTCCTTCTGTAAGCGGGATAGAAGGCAGTTGAGGCCAAGGCAAGAGGGCAGTCATGATCGCACGGGGCAAGGGTATCAAATCGGCGTTTGTTGGGATCAGTCTTCTGGTCGCGGTAAGCGCCTGCACCTCGCAATATCGCAACCATGGATATGTACCGTCCAAGGAAGACCTCGCTGAGATCACAGTTGGCGTTGATACGCGCGATACCGTCCTCGAAACCGTCGGTGCGCCGTCGGCGGCCGGTGTTCTTGACAATAGCGGCTATTACTACGTGCGCAGCCAAGTGCGCCATTTCGGTGCCCGTAAACCCGAAGTGGTCGAGCGGCGCATCGTTGCGATCACGTTTGACAAGCGCGGCGTGGTTCGCAATGTCGCGGAATATGCGCTTGAGGACGGCCAAGCCGTGCCGATTTCCCGCCGGGTAACCGACAATGATCTCGACAATCGCGGTCTGCTGTCGCAACTTATCAAGAATATCGGCAGTTTTGGGCCGATTTCAAACTGATCGCGGGTGCGATGAGACCCTGTCATTTGGTTGTTACGGATCGCTCCCTATATAGTCGTGATTGAACGATTTTTCGGAGCACCACATGGTGGCTTTGTCGAAAGGGCGCTACGCGGTGCGCGTGGCCGAGACAGAAGGCGACCTGCGCGCGGCCCAAGGTCTGCGGCAGATGGCGTTTCACGGTGTCGAGGCTGAAGGTCTCGATTCGGATCGGTTTGATCCGATTTGCACCCATATGCTTGTCGAGGAACGCGAGAGCGGGCGGTTGGTCTGTTGCTTTCGGTTCTTGCCGCTGGCGGGCGGGGGTGAGATTGACCGCTCCTATTCGGCACAATTCTATGAGTTGAGTGCGCTGCGCGCATTCGACGGGCCGATGGTCGAGATGGGGCGGTTCTGTATTCACCCGGAGGTCACGGACCCCGATATCCTGCGCGTGGCATGGGGGGCGATGACCTCTTATGTAGATGAAAACAATGTGGAAATGCTGTTTGGCTGTTCGTCCTTCACGGGGACGGATGCAAAAGAGTATTTCGATGCTTTTGCCATGCTGCGCGATCGCCACCTTGCGCCGAAACGCTGGCTTCCCAAGGTCAAAGCACCCAAGGTATTCCGCTTTGCCTCTCGCCTGCGGCGTAAGCCGAACCTGAAGCTTGCCCAGATGCGGATGCCGCCTTTGTTGCGCACCTATCTGATGATGGGCGGTTGGGTCAGCGATCACGCGGTGATCGACACGCAGATGAACACGCTACATGTCTTTACCGGCTTGGAAATAAAGGCGATTCCCCCGGCACGTAAACGCCTTCTGAGGGCTATTGGGGCCTGAGGCCCATTGACGGGGGGATGCGGGCGGTTTAGCCCGCTTGCATGGCACGTATACCCTTATTGCAGATGAATGGCATTTCCCTCACATTTGGGGGCGATCCGATCTTTGACGGGCTGGACCTTGTGGTGCAGCCGGGCGACCGCGTGGCGCTTGTTGGGCGCAATGGGTCGGGGAAATCCACCTTGATGAAAGTCATGGCGGGACTCGTGGAGCCGGACCAGGGCGATATCGTTGTGCCGCCCGGCGTCAGCGTGGGATATATGGAGCAAGACCCTGATATGAAAGGGTTTTCAACGCTTGGGGATTTCGCGTCTTCGGGGCTTGAGCCGGGCGAAGCCTATAAGGTTGAGCGCGCGGGAGAGGGATTGAAATTCGATCCCAACCGCCCGGTGGAGACAGCTTCGGGCGGGGAGCGGCGGCGCGCGGCGCTGGCCAAGCTGATGGCGGAGGCGCCGGAGTTGATGCTTCTTGATGAGCCGACCAACCACCTTGATATTGAGGCGATTGCCTGGCTTGAAGCGGAGCTTTCGGCCACGCGGGCGGCCTATGTTTTGATCTCGCATGACCGGGCCTTTTTACGTGCACTGACGCGCGCAACCCTTTGGATTGACAGGGGAATGGTGCGTCGGCAGGAGAAGGGCTTCGAGGCGTTCGAAGCGTGGCGTGACAAAATCTGGGAAGAGGAAGACATGCAGCGCCACAAGCTTGATCGCAAGATCAAGGCTGAGGCGCGATGGGCCGTCGAAGGCATCAGCGCCCGGCGCAAGCGCAATCAGGGGCGGGTGCGGGCGTTGCAAGACCTGCGCCAGGATCGTGCGTCGATGATCAAACGTCAGGGCGCGGCGGCGATGGATTTCGCTTCGGGCCCGAAATCAGGCAGAAAAGTCATGGATGCCAAAGGGTTGGCGAAAGGCTATGATGGCAAACCCATTGTCACGGACTTCTCGATCACCGTGCAGCGGGGCGACCGGGTGGCATTTGTCGGACCCAATGGCGTTGGCAAGACGACGCTTATCAAGATGCTCATGGGCGAGGTGGCACCGGATTCGGGGACTGTAACGCTTGGGACCAATTTGCTTCCGGCCGTGTTCGATCAGAGCCGGGCGCAGTTGGACCCGGAAATGAGCCTTTGGGACAGTCTTACGGGCGATCCCGAGATGCGTGTTTCGGGCAAGGCGGACCAGGTTATGGTGCGCGGAAATCCCAAGCATGTCGTTGGATACCTTAAAGAATTTCTCTTTGACGAGCGGCAGGTCAGGGCGCCTGTGCGGAGCTTGTCGGGGGGGGAGAAGGCGCGGTTGTTGTTGGCCAAACTGATGGCGCGCGAGAGCAACTTGCTGGTGCTCGACGAGCCGACCAACGATCTTGATGTGGAGACGCTTGATCTCTTGCAGGAGCTTTTGGACGATTACGACGGGACGGTGCTTCTTGTGAGCCACGACCGGGATTTCCTTGATCGGGTGGCGACCACCACAGTGGCGATGGAAGGCAATGGACGGGCCGTGGTCTATGCCGGGGGCTGGAGCGATTACCGGGCGCAGCGCGGCGCGGATGAAGCAGAAAAGCAAGCCAAATCAAAGGCTAAAGCGGAAAAGGTCAAGCCGGTTAAGGCCGAAAAAGAAGGCCTTAGCTTTACCGAGAAGCATCGGCTTGAGGCGCTTCCGGGGATCATAGAGCGGCTTGGGGCGGAGATTGCCAAGCTGGAAGAGTTCCTCATGGATCCCGAGCTATTCACCAAGGAGCCGGTGAAGTTTCAGAAGGCCACAGATGCGCTTGTTGAGCGGCATACGGCGCTGTCTGATGCCGAGGAAGAATGGCTCGCTCTCGAAGAGAAGGCCGAGGTGGGTTAACGGCGAAAACGCGGGTCTGCATCGCGTCGGTATTGCGTCTGCATCGCGGTGGTGCGCCGGGTGAAATCGGCAGGTGTTGACGCCGCGCGCGGTGGTTAAGGCGGCGTGCGTCGGTAAATGGGCCGCGATGCTCATTTATGCAGGGAAATTTCCGGTGTGTATCCGGCGCGAAGCGCGGTCAGCGTGGGCGCCGGGGTCAGGACCGTCACGGCGCCCATGGGACGAGTTTGCGCCGGACCGTAGCCACTCGGCGCGAACGGGTAGAGCGCGCCGTGCCACAGGAGCGCGGGGCCGGTGTCGCACAGGATGAAACATCCTTCGGGCAGGGTGGCGGCGTCGGCCAGATGACGGCGTTGGGCAAAGCGGCGAGGGATGGCGCGGGCGGCGTGCAGGCGGGTATCGAAATCCGCCACTGGTCCTGCATGATCGGCGGCGTCGAGGAAGGCGTTGAAATCGGCGCGGCGGCATTCGCCGCAGGGTCGGTGCCCGGCGGCCAGCGCGACGGCTTCGTCATGAAAGAAAAGCTCGGTATAGGCGCCGGAGGCCATCAGGGGGCGGCGGCGGGATTTGAAGGCGAGCAGGCAGCAGACCCAAGCCTTGTGCCGCCAGCGGCGATGCGTGAGCCGCTGGTCGGGATCGTGCAGGATGCCGCGATTGCCCATGAAGCGCCCCCGCGCGGGATGCGCGAGGATGTCTCCGGTAGGTTGGACGCGGTTTTGCAGGGGCATGGCCCCGGCAGGTTATTGCATCCGAAGGGCGCCGTCGATGCGGATCACTTCGCCGTTGAGATAGCCGTTCTCGACGATGAACCCGGCGAGGCGGGCATATTCGGAGGGATCACCGAGGCGTTTGGGGCAGGTGACGTCTTCGGCGAGTTGATCCTGAACCTCTTGCGGCAGGCCTTGGAGCATCGGGGTCAGGAAGATACCCGGCGCGATGGCCATGACGCGGATGCCGGAGCGCGCGAGGTCACGTGCCATGGGCAGCGAAAGGCCGACGATCCCGCCCTTGGAGGCGGCATAGGCGGCCTGACCACGCTGGCCATCCATGGCGGCGACGGAAGCGGTATTGACGATCACACCGCGCGCGCCATCGGCTTCGGGGGTGTTTTCGGCCATCACCTCGGCGGCGAGGCGGGCGACGTTGAAAGAGCCGACGAGGTTGATGTCGATGGTCTGTTGGAAGGTATGAAGCGGGTGCGGGCCCTTCTTGGAGAGGGTCGTGGCGGCAGGGGCGATCCCGGCGCAGTTCACGCAGGCGGTGATGGTGCCCATGGCCTCTTTGGCGGCAGCGATGCCGGCAGCAACGGAGGCTTCATCGGTGACGTTGACCTTGTGGAAGGTGCCGCCGAGTTCGGCGGCCAGTGCCTCGCCAGCCTCTTCGTTGAGGTCGAACAGGGCGACCTTGGCGCCGTTTGCGGCAAAGTGGCGGGCGGTCGCGGCGCCGAGGCCGGAGGCACCGCCGGTGATGACGGCGCAGGTGGTGTCGAGTTGCATGGTGTTTCCTCCCGGTATGACAAGGGTGTCATGAAATGAACATGTGTTCAGATAACCGGAGGCGCGCGCGGATGTCTAGGGGGAAGGGGCGTTGCCCCTCTTGAGCCTTTGGCTCAATTCACCCCGAGTATTTGCCACAGAGAAGAAGAAAGGGGGCCGTGATGGGCCCCCTTGGTCTTTTGCGATTGTCGTGCCGGGGCTTAGCCGAGCTGTACCAGCGCGTGGCGTTTCTTGCCGGCGCTGAGTTTGATCGGGGAGGAAAAATCGCTGGGCGAGAACTTCCTTGTTATGTCGGCTTCCAGCACGTCGTTGATTCTAGCGCCATTTTCCGCAAACAAGCGCTTTGCTTCTTTCCCAGATTTCACAAGGCCTGCTTTCAAGAACAGGGAATGGGCGGGGATGAAGAACGTGGACGCAACATTAGGATCATCTGGGTCCGCGCCATGAGAGATCACCTCAGCAAAGTCATCTAGGGTCAATGTGACTGTCGGCAGCTCCGCTCCCACGCCGCCTTTTTCAAAGACTTCGCGTGCGGTGGCTTCGGCGGCGGCGGCGGCCTCGGCCCCGTGACAGAGGGTTGTGACCTCGTTGGCGAGGATAATTTTGGCGGCGTTGATTTCCGAGCCTTCCAGCGCGCCGAGGCGGTCGCATTCATCGAGCGGCATCTCGGTGTAGAGCTTGAGGAAGCGGCCCACGTCGGCGTCGGTCGTGTTGCGCCAGAATTGCCAGAACTCATAGGGCGCGCACATGTCAGCATTGAGCCAGACCGCGCCATTGGCGGATTTGCCCATTTTCTTGCCGTCTGACGTTGTCAGGAGCGGCGAGGTCAGCCCGTAGATTTCATGATCGAGGACGCGGCGCGTGAGGTCGATGCCGTTGACGATATTGCCCCATTGATCCGAGCCGCCGAACTGCACCAGACAGCCATAGCGGCGGTTCAGTTCGAGGAAGTCGTAGGCCTGAAGGATCATGTAGTTGAATTCGAGGAAGGAGAGCGATTGCTCGCGATCGAGGCGCGATTTCACGCTTTCAAACGACAGCATGCGGTTGACCGAGAAATGGCGACCAATGTCGCGTAGGAAGTCGAGGTAGTTCAGATCGTCGAGCCACTCGGCGTTGTTGAGCATGAGCGCGCCGGTGGGAGCGTCGTCGTAGGAGATATATTTCGCGAAGACCTGTTTGATGCCGGAGATGTTGTCGTCGATCTGGGCCGGGGTCAGGAGGGGGCGTTCATCGGCGCGGAAGGAGGGATCGCCGACCTTGGTCGTGCCGCCGCCCATCAGGGTAATCGGTTTGTGGCCGGTCTTTTGCAGCCAGTGCAGCATCATGATCTGGATCAGCGAGCCGACATGGAGCGACTTGGCCGTGGCATCAAAACCGATATAGCCCGGCACCACGCCCTTGGTCAGCGCCTCGTCGAGGCCCTGATAATCGGTGCAGTCGGCAAGGAAGCCGCGTTCCATCATGACGGTCATGAAGTCCGATTTGGGGTGGTAGGTCATGGCATTGGTCCCGTATGTTTTTCGGGGCCGTGTATAGGCGGCGGGAAGGCAAAGGAAAAGGCCATGATGAAGGCCAAGACGCGCAAAGTGCGGATGCGGGCCCTTGGGGCGATGTCAGGGACGTCGCTTGACGGGGTGGATGCGGCGGTTGTCGACACGGATGGCGAGGCGATTTTCGGCTTTGGCGAGGCCGCTTATCGCGCCTATGGGGCCGGAGAGCGCAAGGCGTTGGCCGCGGCTCTTGGCAAATGGGCCGGGCCAGAGGTCGAGGCGGCGGAGGCGATTGTCGAGGACGCCCATGCAGAGGTTCTTGCGGGGTTTGCGGATGTGGACCTCATCGGGTTTCATGGTCAGACGCTGGCGCATGAGCCGCGCGGGCGAGGCACCTTGCAGGTAGGCGACGGGCAGGCCCTGGCCGAGGCGTTGGGTGTGCCGGTGGTGTGGGATTTCCGCTCGGCGGATGTTGAGATGGGGGGAGAGGGCGCGCCGCTTGCGCCGTTCTTTCATTTCGCCTGTGCCCGTTGGATCGGGGCAGAACGGCCATTGTGTTTCCTGAACCTTGGGGGGGTGGCGAATATTACCTGGGTCGATCCGGGGAAGGGCGCGCCGGAGGATGAGGGCGCGTTGTTGGCCTTTGATACGGGGCCTGCGAATGCGCCGCTCAATGATCTTTTGCGCGAGCGGCGGGGCGTGGATTTTGACGAGGATGGCAGGATCGCGCGCGAAGGTGAGGTCGAGACCGGGGCGTTGGAATTGTTCCTTGCCGAGCCGTATTTCGCACGTATTCCGCCCAAGTCACTGGACCGAAATGATTTTTCAGAGATGGTCGGATTGGTGCGGGAATTGTCGGATGCGGATGCGGCGGCGACCCTGACGGCGATGTGTGCCGCCGGTGTTGCCGCGGGGATGGAGCATTGCCCAAGCCCGCCGGAGCGCGTTCTTGTCACGGGGGGCGGGCGGCATAATCCGGTGTTGATGGAGATGCTACGCGTGAGCCTTGATTGTCCGGTGATGGCCGTCGAGGAGGTGGGCCTAGATGGCGATATGCTTGAGGCGCAGGCCTTTGCCTATCTCGCGGTGCGCGTGGCGCAGGGGATGCCAACCTCCTGTCCGGGTACGACGGGCGTTCGGGCGCTGGTTGGTGGCGGGACGGTGAGCCGACCGGGGGATTAAGGGATCTCAAACCCCGGGGCGGCGAGGGTGAAGCCTGCGAAATCGAACCCCGGAGAGACGGTGCAGCCGACGAGGGTCCAGTCGCCGGTGCTGCGGGCGGCCTGCCAATGGTGGGTGGGCACGATGATTTGCGGCTCTTGTCCGGCGGCGAGGTCGGGGCCGAGGGTGTGGTCCTGTCTTGGGCCATGGTCGGTTGCGGACAGCGACAGGATCAGCGGCGCTCCGGCGTAGTGGTGCCAGATTTCGGCGGCGTCGACCTTGTGCCAATGGCTG
Source organism: Paracoccaceae bacterium (assembly GCA_018223085.1). Lineage (GTDB taxonomy): Bacteria > Pseudomonadota > Alphaproteobacteria > Rhodobacterales > Rhodobacteraceae > Shimia. The sequence continues at coordinate 1,091 of JAAEZB010000078.1, read as the reverse complement.
CTCTCGCTTGCTTTGAGAAGGAAGTAGATCGCCGTGCCCGCCGCACGGATGCCCTCGGGCGCATCGGCGCGCCATGTCTCGCGGAAATAGCCGCCCTCGGGATGCGGGGCGAGGTTCAGGCGGGCGATGATGTCGTCGGCGGTCATGTGAGGAGTGTGCGGTTTGTGGCGGCAGGGGGCAAGGGGAGAGGTTGATCCAATGAAAAAGCCCCGCCGGTTGGCGGGGCTTTGTTGTGTCGTGGTGGGTTGAAAACCCACCCTACAGGGGCGTTTACTTCAGGATCGAGCGGCCTGCGTATTCGGCGGTTTCGCCCAGCATTTCTTCGATGCGGATCAGCTGGTTGTATTTGGCGAGCCGGTCGGAGCGTGCGAGCGAGCCGGTTTTGATCTGGCCGCAGTTCGTGGCGACGGCGAGGTCGGCGATGGTGGCGTCCTCGGTTTCGCCCGAGCGGTGCGACATCACGTTGGTGTAGCGCGCGCGGTGGGCCATATCGACGGCCTTGAGGGTCTCGGTCAGCGAGCCGATCTGGTTTACTTTGACGAGCATGGAGTTGGCGACGCCCTGTTTGATGCCATCGGCGAGGCGCAGGGGGTTGGTGACGAAGAGGTCGTCGCCCACGAGCTGCACCTTGTCGCCGATCATGTCGGTCAGCAGTTTCCAGCCGTCCCAATCGTCTTCGTCCATGCCGTCTTCGATCGAGATAATCGGGTAGTCGGCGCACAGATCAGCGAGGTATTTGGCGTTTTCCTCGGAGGTGAGGGATTTGCCTTCGCCTTTGAGTTCGTATTTGCCGTCCTTGTAGTATTCCGAGGAGGCGCAATCGAGGGCGAGGTAGATGTCTTCGCCGAGTTTGTAACCGGCTTTTTCAACCGAGGATTTGATGAAGTCGAGCGCGGCGCGGGTCGAGCCGATGTTGGGGGCGAAACCGCCTTCGTCGCCGATGCCGGTATTGAGGCCTGCGGCGGTCAGCTCTTTTTTCAGGGTGTGGAAGACTTCGGCGCCCATGCGGATGGCTTCGCGGATGTTCGCGGCCGAGACCGGCATGATCATGAATTCCTGAATGTCGATCGGGTTGTCGGCATGTTCGCCGC
>JAAEZB010000139.1 GCA_018223085.1 Paracoccaceae bacterium | reverse complement strand
CCCCCGGCCCCCGGCTGCCCCTCGGCAATCGTGAGCATCGGCTCCATCGAGATAACCATCCCCGGCTCAAGCACCGTGTCGATATCTTCGCGAAGCTCTAGCCCCGCCTCGCGGCCATAGTAATGCGACAAGACCCCAAAGGAATGCCCATACCCAAAGGTCCGGTATTGCAGCAAATCCCGCTCTTCAAAGAAGTCGTTGATCTTATGCGTCACCTCCGCACAGCTCGCGCCGGGCTTGAGCAGGGAAATCCCCAACTCATGCGCCCCAACATTCGCCTCCCAAATCCGAAGGCTCTCCGCATCGACCTCGCCCGCGAACATGGTCCGCTCAAGCGCCGTGTAATAGCCCGAAATCATCGGAAACGTATTGAGCGACAGGATATCACCACGTTCAAGCGCCCGGCTGGTGACTGGGTTATGCGCCCCGTCCGTATTGATCCCCGACTGAAACCAAACCCAGGTGTCGCGATACTCCGCCTCCGGGAACCTCCGCGCGATCTCCAATTCCATCGCATCGCGCCCGGCCATGGCGATATCAATCTCCCGCGCGCCGATCTTGACGGCATCACGGATCGCATAGCCCCCCACATCCGCCACCGCCGCGCCTGCGCGGATCATCTCCAACTCGGCCGGTGATTTATGCATCCGCTGACGCATCGTGGTCTCGTATAGATCGACCATCTCCGCAGGCTTCAAAAACGCCTCGCATTTGCCCTTCTGCAAAAGGCTCATGTGATCGCTCTCAAACCCAACCTTGCGCCCCTCGCCCGTGACCGAACGGATCGCGCGCCAATAGTTGTCACGCTGCCAATCCGTATAGGTGATGTTGTCGCCATAACACCGACGCCACGGCTGCCCCGCGTCGATCCCGGCGGAAATCGTGACACAGTCCGTCTCTGTCACGACAAGCGCATAGGGCCGCCCAAAGGCACAATAGGTAAAGCCCGAGTAATAAGAGACATTGTGCATCGAGGTGAACACGGCGACCTCGGTTCCCGCCTCAACCATACGCTTACGTAGGTTATCAATCCGCGCCGCATACTCGGCCTCGGAAAATTGCAGGCGCGCTTTCTCGCCATTGTGGAAACGATAGAATTCAGGACGTGCAGTCATTTAGACCTCCGATCAAAGAGGTCCCGGCGTTCAGGACTGGGATGAATGAGCGCGGTCCCCCTTCGGGATCGGACCGTGGCGACGCCATCGCCTCGTTGCTCTTCTTCTCCTTTGCCTGCGCCGCGCCCTTCGATCAAGCCCCTTTGCGCCTCCTCATGGTCGCTTTCGCGCACTCCCCCCGCTAGACTGCCCGCAAAATCATCAACGGAGCTCCCGATGACGCCCGGCGCCAAGAACCTCATCACCGACATTTCCGGCCTCAAGGTCGGCAACGCCTCCGATTCCCATATCAAAACCGGCGTCACCGTCCTGACGGCCGATACCCCCTTTACCGCAGGCATCCATGTCATGGGTGGCGCCCCCGGCACCCGCGAAAGCGACCTCCTCGCCCCCGACAAAACCGTGCAACAGGTTGACGCCCTCGTTCTCTCCGGCGGCTCCGCCTTTGGCCTCGACGCGGCGTCCGGCGTGGCCGATGCCCTGCGCGCCGCCGGGCGCGGCTTTGCCGTTGGCGATCAACGCGTGCCCATCGTCCCCGGCGCGATCCTCTTTGATCTCCTGAATGGCGGCAACAAAAACTGGCCCGAAAACCCCTATAAACGCCTCGGCGCCGCCGCCCTCGCCGCCGCCGATACGCATTTCGACATCGGCACAAACGGCGCTGGCACCGGTGCCATGCTCGCGACCCGCAAAGGCGGCCTCGGCTCGGCTTCCGCAATCCTGCCTTCGGGCCACACGGTCGGCGCCCTCGTCGCGGTCAATGCCCTTGGCGATGCAACGGTCGACGGCACCCATTTCTGGGCCGCCCCCTTCGAGGTCG
>JAAEZB010000077.1 GCA_018223085.1 Paracoccaceae bacterium | reverse complement strand
CAATCGCCCGGATCTCCGCGCCAAAGTTGGCAAAATCCGCCGATAGGATCGACGGCGCAATCTTGATGGAACGGTCGAATGTCATGGCCTGCCCTCTCACATGGGTTTTAAAATTGGCAGGACGGCGGAGAACCGTCCTGCCGGGTTTTTCAGCGGTCGGACACGCCCCCTCCCGCCGAAAACAGCTTACGCTGCCTTCTGGGCGAGCGATCCACTCGCATAGCGTGCCGCCATGTCGTCCATGTCGATCACGGTGATCTTCGAGGCATTGCCCGCCGTGCCGAACCGTTCAAAACGATCGCGGCAAAGGTCTTCCATCTCGTTCATCGCCGCGGTGAGGAACTTGCGCGGATCGAACTGGCTCGGGGTTTCCGTCGCCACCTTGCGGAACTGACCGGTCATCGCCATGCGGCAATCGGTGTCGATATTGACCTTGCGCACGCCCATCTTGATGCCCTTCTCGATCTCTTCGACCGGCACACCATAGGTCTGGGGCATGTCACCGCCATAGGCATTGATAAGGTCCTGCAATTCCTGCGGCACAGAGGACGAGCCATGCATCACAAGATGCACCGACGGCAGCTTTTCATGGATCGCCGCAATGGTCTTCATCGACAGGATGTCGCCATCGGGCTTGCGGGTGAACTTATAAGCGCCGTGGCTGGTGCCACAGGCAATCGCAAGCGCATCACATTGCGTGCGGGTGACAAAATCTACCGCCTGATCCGGGTCGGTCAAAAGCTGGTCCTGGCTCAGTTTGCCAACCGCGCCCGAGCCATCCTCTTCCGCCGCTTCCCCGGTCTCAAGCGAGCCAAGAACGCCAAGCTCGCCCTCAACCGAGGCCCCAACCCAATGCGCCATGTCGGTCACGCGCTTGGTGATGTCGAGGTTGTAGTCATAGGACGCGGGCGTCTTCATATCCGCCTCAAGGCTGCCGTCCATCATCACGCTGGTGAACCCATGACGGATCGCCGTCATACAGGTGGCCTCGTTGTTGCCGTGGTCCTGGTGCATACAAACCGGAATCTGCGGGAACATCTCGGCAAGCGCCTGCACCATATGGCGCAGCATGATATCGCCCGCATAAGAGCGCGCCCCGCGGCTCGCCTGAAGGATCACCGGCGCATCGACCTTTTGGGCCGCCTTCATGATGGCAAGACCCTGTTCCATATTGTTGATGTTGAACGCAGGCACGCCATAGCCCTCTTCGGCGGCGTGATCGAGCAGTTGGCGAAGCGTAATCAAAGCCATATTGGCAGTCTCCTTAAAGCTGGCCCATGTAAGCGGCGTTATCGGCCATCCGGCACGAGAACCCCCACTCGTTATCATACCATGCGAGCACCCGCACGAGGCGACCACCCATGACCTTGGTCTGATCGCTGGCAAAGTTCGACGAATGGGTATTGTGGTTATAGTCGACCGACACTTTCGGCTCGGTTTCATAGGACAAAACGCCCTTCATCCGCCCCGCTGCGGCCTCGGCAATAACCTCGTTAATATCGGCCTCTGTGACGTCCTTGCCCGCCTGAAACGTGAGGTCCACCGCCGATACATTCGGCGTCGGCACCCGAATCGCCGAGCCATCCAACTTGCCGTTAAGCTCCGGCAACACCTCGCCAATCGCCTTCGCCGCCCCGGTCGAGGTCGGGATAAGGCTCATCGCCGCCGCACGGGCGCGGTAAAGGTCTTTGTGGCGCCGATCCAGCGTCGGTTGATCGCCGGTATAGGAATGCACCGTGGTCATGATGCCATTCTCGATCCCCACCGCATCGTGAAGCACCTTGGCAATCGGCGCGAGGCAGTTGGTCGTGCACGACCCGTTGGAAATCACCTCGTGACCGGCTTCCATCTTCTCATGGTTCACGCCGAAAACCGCCGTGAGGTCCGCATTCTTTGCCGGGGCCGACACAAGCACCCGTTTCGCCCCCTGCCCCAGATGCACCATCGAGGCCTCGCGCGAATTGAACTGCCCCGAACACTCAAGGACAACATCCACCCCCGACCAGTCGAGCTCCTGCGGATCATAGGTCGAGAAAACCTTGATCGGCCCCTGCCCCACATCCATCGTATCGCCGTCCACGCGGATCTCGCCATGGAACCGCCCATGCACCGAGTCATACTTGAGCAGATGCGCATTGGTCTCGATCGGGCCGGTGGCGTTCATCTTCACCACCTGAAGATCGCTGCGCCCGCTTTCGATAATGGCGCCAAGGGTGCACCGCCCGATGCGCCCCATGCCGTTGATACCAATCTTGATCGTCATATCTTTCGTCTCTCCCAGCTCAGGCCATCAGGGCGCGGGCTTTCTCTGCAACCGCTTCTGCCGTGATGCCGAAATTCCGATACAGGTCCTCCGCCGGGGCCGAGGCACCAAAGCCCGTCATCCCGACAAATCCGCCCTGATCGCCCAATAGCGCGTCCCATGTCGTCTGCACTGCCGCTTCCACGCCGACGCGCGGCGCCGTGCCCAAAACCTCTGCGCGATAGCCCGCATCCTGCGCCGCAAAAAGCTCCATACAAGGCACCGAGACCACCGCCGCATTGATCCCCTGATTAGCAAGCAGATCGGCGGCTGTGAGCGCAATTTCAACCTCCGACCCGCTTGCCATCAGGGTCACGTCGCGCGTGCCCTCCCCCTCGCGCAGGACATAGGCCCCACGCTTGGTTCGGTTCTCCTCGTCATGCTCCGTGCGCACCGTCGGCAATCCCTGACGCGACAGCGCCAGAACCGAAGGCGTGGACGGGTCGCTAATCGCGATTTCCCAGGCTTCCGCCGTCTCGACAACATCCGCCGGACGGAACACGTTTACATTCGGCATGATCCGCAGGCTCGCCACATGTTCGACCGGCTGATGCGTCGGCCCATCCTCGCCAAGCCCGATGGAATCATGCGTCATCACGTAAACCACCGGCTGCTCCATAAGCGCCGAAAGCCGAATCGCCGGGCGGCAATAGTCGGCAAAGGCAAGGAACGTGCCGCCATAGGGCTTCAATCCCCCATGCAGGCTGATGCCGTTCATCGCCGCCGCCATGCCATGCTCGCGAATGCCGTAATGGATGTAATCGCCGCCGTAATTGTCGCGGCTGACCGGGGTCATGGCCCCGGTGCGGGTGTTGTTCGACCCCGTGAGGTCCGCCGACCCGCCCACCGTATTGGGCAGGGTCGCATTGATAACCTCAAGCGCCATCTCGCTGGCCTTGCGGGTCGCGACCTTGGGCGCATCCTCGGAAAGCTGCTTCTTATAGGCATTGATCGCCGCGCCCAGCGCCCCGGTATCCACCGGTGCAAGCGCCGCCTCGAACGCCTCGCGCTTGTCGGACGCCGCCAGACGCCCCTCCCACGCCGTGCGCATCGCCTTGCCACGGGTGGCAATCGCCTCCCACGCCGCGCGCACATCGCCCGGAATTTCGAACGGCGCATGCGGCCAGCCGAGCATCTCGCGCGCGGCTGCAATCTCTTCCTCGCCAAGCGGCGCGCCATGGGTCGCCTTGGTGCCCTGCTTGGTCGGCGCGCCAAATCCGATGATCGTCTTGCAGGCAATAAGCGACGGTCGCCCATCCGCCTTCGCCGCCTCAATCGCCGCCGCAACCGCATCACGGTCATGCCCATCCACCGCCTGCACATGCCATCCGCTGGCGGCAAAGCGCGCCTGCTGATCCGTCGACGACGACAGGCTCACATTGCCATCAATCGTGATGTCATTGTCATCCCAAAGCAGCACCAACCGCCCAAGCCCCATATGGCCCGCGAAATCAATCGCCTCGTGGCTGATCCCCTCCATGAGACAGCCATCCCCGGCAATCACATATGTGTAGTGATCGACAAGATCGTCCCCGAACCGCGCATTCATCATCCGCTCGGCCAATGCCATGCCCACGGCGGTGCTAATCCCCTGCCCCAAAGGCCCGGTCGTCGTCTCGATCCCCTTGGCATGGCCATATTCCGGGTGCCCCGCCGTGCGGTATCCCCACTGGCGGAAATTGCGGATCTGGTCCATGTCCATATCATCATAGCCCAGAAGGTTGTTGATCGCATAAACGAGCATCGACCCATGCCCCGCGCTCATGACAAACCGATCCCGATCCGGCCATTGATCCGCAGACGGGTCCACAGTCATGAACCGGTTGAACAGAACCGCCGCCACATCGGCCATACCCATGGGTGCCCCCGGATGGCCGGAATTGGCCGCCTGCACCGCATCCATGGTCAGGGCGCGAATGGCATTGGCCATCTGGGCTTCCATGTCGCTCGAAATCGTGGCCTGCTGGTTCATGGTCTTTCCTCCCCTCGCACCCTTCAGGCGCGTTTGCTCTCGCTCACAAGGCGATGCACCATCGGCGTAAAGATAAGCTGCATCGCAAGGTCCATCTTGCCGCCCGGAATGACGATCGAATTCGCCCGGCTCATCCAGCTCCCCTCGATCATCGAGGTCAGATACGGGAAATCAATGCCGCGCGGATTGGAGAACCGGATCACCACAAGGCTCTCATCCGCCGTCGGAATCCAACGCGCAATGAACGGGTTCGACGTATCGACCACCGGCACGCGCTGAAAATTGACATCGGTCTGGGTGAACTGCGGCGTGATGCAATGCACATAGGAATGCATCCGGCGCAGGATCACATCCGTAACCGCCTCCGTCGAATAGCCCCGATGCGCCTTGTCGCGGTGAATCTTCTGAATCCACTCAAGGTTCACCACCGGCACCACCCCGATCTTGAGATCGGCCAGCGCCGCAAGGTTCACGTCATCATTGACCACCGCCCCATGCAGCCCCTCATAGAAAAGGAGATCGGAATCTTCCTCGAACTCGCTCCATTCGGTGAAATTGCCCGGCGAAACGCCATAGCGTTCCGCCTCTTTATCGTCGTGCACATAATGGCGCGTGCGCCCCTTGCCGGACTCGCCATATTCGCGAAACACCCGCTCAAGCTCGCCCAACTCGTTGGCATCATAGGAAAAATGGCTAAAGCCTTGATTTCCCGCCTGATACTGGCGCTCAAGCTCGGCCTTCATGTCAACGCGGTTGAATCTATGAAACGCATCCCCCTCGATCGAGACCGCCTTGACGCCCTCGCGATGGAAAATCTGGTCAAAGGTGCCCTTGACCGTCGATGTGCCCGCGCCCGAAGACCCGGTAACCGAAATGATGGGATATTTCTTGCTCATAGATTCAAATCCTTGCTGAAACGTCAGTCGCGAAAGAGCCCCCTGCGACCGAACAATGCCGAGACTTCGTCCTCGGGGAGGTCGTGATAGGTCGCGACGCGGGCGACCTTCTCCGCCGAGCCAAAAACAAACGGCGTGCGCTGGTGCAGGTGCTCTGCGCCCTTGCCCATGATCGGATCACAGCCATCCGTGGCCCGACCGCCCGCCTGTTCGACGACAAAGGCAATCGGCGCACATTCATAAAGCATCCGCAGACGCCCATGCTGATACCCGTCGCGCCCGTCGGACGGGTAAAGGAACACACCGCCCCGCGTGATGATGCGATGTGTCTCCGCGACAAGCGATGCCACCCAACGCATGTTGAAATTGCGCCCGCGCGGCCCCTCGCTCCCGGCGATACAATCGTCGATGAACGCCCGAACCGGTTTCGTCCAATGACGGTAGTTCGACGCGTTAATGGCAAATTCGCTGCTCTGCGTCGGGATCGACATGCGCTCTTCGGCAAGCTCGAACCGCTTGCTGTCGGGATCAAGGATGTAATGCTGTGTGCCGTCGCCAAAGGTCACGACAAGGCCCGTCTGCGGCCCATAGATCACGTAACCGCCGCCAATTTGCTCCGACGCCGGGCGCAACACGCTCGCCTCGCCGGTCTCCTTGGCGTCATAGATCGAAAAGATCGACCCGATAGACACATTGACGTCGATATTGGACGACCCATCAAGCGGGTCCATCGCCACCACATATTTGCCCTCGGGGTTCAGCTCGATCACCTCATCGCGCTCTTCCGAGGCCCAGAATCGGGTCGAGGTTTTCATCAAGGCTGCGGCGAACATCTCGTCGGCAATCACGTCGAGCGCCTTCTGGTCGTCGCCATCGGCATTCGCCGCCCCCACCTGCGCGCCCAGCGCCTCACCAAGCGGCCCGCGTGCAATAATCCGCGCCACGTCCACAGAGACGCCACAGATCGCCTCCATCACCGGACGAAGCGGTTCGGGGATGAGATCGGTCACAATCGGGGATGTCGTGTTGGTCATTATAGTCTTCCACTGACGTTGTTGAACATTGCATTCCATATACACGATTGTTAGAAAATTTAAAAAAAGGACGTGCTGCATAAGCACATTTTAATATTAGCCGCCGATGCCCAAGAAAGAATCCATAACTCTCAAGCAGTTACGCGCCCTGGCGTCGGTTTCCGAATATGGCACGATCACCGCTGCGGCTGAGACACTCGGCCTCACCCCCCCTGCGGTGCATACCCAACTGCGTGGTCTTGAGACCGCCATCGGCTCCAAAGTCCTGACCAGCAGCGGTTCAAGCGGCGCTGTTTTGACCGCCGAGGGCGAGGCCCTCCTGTCCACGGCCCTGCAAATCGATTCCGTTCTGGATAGCTGCCTCGACAAGGTGCGCGCCCTGCGTGACGGGCAATCAGGCGTCGCCGTCCTTGGCGTGGTCTCGACCGGCAAATATTTCGCCCCCGGCCTCGTCGTGCGCCTGCGCGAGGCCTACCCGGACATTGACGTGATCCTGAAGGTGGGCAACCGCGACAAGATCATCAGCGACCTCAAACAAGGCGCCATCGAGCTCGCCATCATGGGCCGCCCACCGCGCAGCCCGGCCAATACCTCCTACGAGATCGGCCCCCACCCACATGTCATCGTCGCCCCCGCCACACACCGGCTGGCACAGATCGACAACATAAGCCCCGCAGACCTTCTGTCGGAAACCTTCATCTCGCGGGAACTGGGTTCAGGCACCCGTATCCTGATGATGCGCTACCTTGATCGCGCTGGCGAAGGCATGACCTACCGCCAGATCGAAATGGGTAGCAACGAGACCATCAAACAGGCGGTGATTGCCGGGCTCGGCATCGCCATGATCTCGCAACATACCGTGACCGATGAATTGAACTCTGGCCGCCTCGTGACACTCAACGTGCCCGGCCTGCCCATCCTGCGGCACTGGTATCTCCTGCACCGCACCGATCTGCGCATGACGCCCACGTTGGAGACCGTGCGCGACTTCATCCTCGACCTCGACGCAAGCTTCCTGCCCCGCCTAAGCGGCGAGAGCGCCTAGCTCCCCTGCGCCGCCTTATACCACGCTTGGATGGCGCGCCGCTCTTGCGGCTCCATATAGCTCACATTGGCAGGCGGCATCGCCGTGCTCATCCCCGCCTGAAGGTAAATCCGCTTGGCCTCCGCCGCGATCTCCTGTGGCGTCTCCAAAAGCACCGCCTTGGGCGCATGCCCGATCCCGTCCCAGCCCGGCTCGCGCGCATGACACATGGAACAGCGCCCAAGCACGATATCCGTCACATCCTCGAACCCTTCGGCATTGGCAAAGACCTGCTCGGTCTCGCTAAAGGCCCGCGCCTCCGCATCCTCAAGCTCTCCAAAGTCCGGCCCCGCCATCGACAACGCCATGATCGCCACGAAAAGCGCCACCGTCGCCCCCCAGGTCCACCATTTCATGCCACCGCGCGCATGCATGGTGTTAAAGAAATGCCGGATCGTGACCCCCATCAGGAACACCAGCGCCGCAATGACCCAGTTATACTGCGTCGCAAAGGCCAGCGGGTAATGGTTGCTCAGCATCAGGAAAATAACCGGCAACGTGAGATAGTTGTTATGGGTCGAGCGCAGCTTGGCGATCTTGCCATACTTCGGATCCGGCTTGCGCCCCGCCTTGAGGTCGGCCACCACGATCCGCTGGTTCGGCATGATGATAAAGAACACATTCGCCGTCATGATCGTCGCCGTGAACGCCCCGAGGTGCAACATCATCGCCCGCCCCGTAAAGACCTGCGTATAGCCCCAGCCCATCACGACCAAGAGCGCAAACAACAACAGCATGAGAACCGTCGGCTTCTCCGCCAGCCCCGATTTGCACAAGCGGTCATAAACGATCCACCCAATGGTGAGCGACACCGCCGACAAAAGAACCCCCTGCCAAAGCGCCATATCGGTCTTCTCGGCATCGAGGAGATATAACTCGCCGCCCATCCAATAGACGACCATCAACAACGCCGCCCCACTAAGCCACGTGGAATAGCTCTCCCACTTGAACCACGTGAGATGCTCCGGCATCGCCGCAGGCGCGACAAGGTATTTGCGCACATGGTAGAACCCGCCCCCATGCACCTGCCATTCCTCGCCATCCGCCCCGCCAAGATCGCCCTCACGGCGCAGCCCAAGGTCAAGGGCGATGAAATAAAAGGACGACCCGATCCAGGCAATCGCCGTGATGACATGTAGCCAGCGCAGCGCAAATTCGGCCCAGTCCATCAAGAAGGTCATATCCATATCCCACATCCCATTTTTGCCGTGCGGGCACCGTAGCGCCCCCGGCGATTTTCCTCTATCGTAGAAAAAACCCGAAGAGCTTCAAAGAAAACCATAAAATCGCCCGAGACCAACAATGTCCTATCTCGACAATATCCGCACCTTCGTGCGCGTCTATGAATTGGGCAACATGTCCGCTGCGGCCCGCGATCAACGCATCTCCGCCGCCGTCGCCTCCTCGCGGATTTCCCAGCTTGAGGACTACCTCGGCGTGCGCCTCTTCATGCGCACCACACGCCAGCTAAACGCCACCGAACAGGGCGAAGTCTTCTACGGCGGCGCCTGCAAAATCCTCGAAACCATCGACGAGGCCGAAGCGGCGGTAAGCTCCATTACCCAATCGCCCCGCGGCAGCCTCCATGTCGCGGCTCCCCTTGGCATTGGCCGCCGCCTCATCGCGCCCCATGTGCCCGATTTCAAAGAAAAATACCCCCTGATCGACCTGCGCCTCCGGCTCTCCGACCGCAAGCTCGACCTGACGGCCGAAGGGCTCGACGTGGCCTTTTTCCTTGGCCTGCCTGAGGATAGCACCCTGCGCATGCGCAAATTCGCCGACTGCCCGCGCGTCCTCTGCGCCGCCCCCGCCTATCTTGAGGCGCGCGGCCTGCCCGAGACCCCCGAGGAACTGACCAATGGCCGCCACGATTGCCTCAACCTGCGCTACCCCGGTGCGCCGGAATTCCAATGGATGCTGCAAATGCCCGAAGGCACGCGCAAATTCGCCGTCAAAGGTCCGTTTGAAACCGATGATGGCGACGTGCTGACCAACTGGGCGCTGGATGGGCACGGCATCATCCTCAAACCCGTCTTCGAGATATCCGAACATCTCGCCTCTGGTGCCCTCGTGCCGGTCCTGACCGACACACCGCCGGTGCCGATCCACCTCGCGGGCCTTTATACCCACCGCCGCCACCAAGACCCCAAGACGCGCCTCTTCATCGATTTCATGGCAACGCGCATTCAGGACGAACTTGCCCAACGACAGGCCGCAGGCGCTTAACTTCCCCGATAGGTCGAATACCCAAACGGCGAAAGAAGCAATGGCACGTGGTAATGCGCCGCCTCGCTCATCCCGAACCGCAACGGCACCACGTCAAGGAACCGGGGCTCTTCCGGCGGCGTGCCGCAGGCATCAAGATACGCCCCCGCATGGAACACCAACTCATAGGTCCCGGTGGCGAACTCCCCTGCTGGTAATATCTGTTCATCCGTGCGCCCATCCGCATTGGTGACAAGGCTGCGCAGATGCGTGCGCCCATCGCCCTCAATCCGGTAAAGGTCGATCTTCAACCCCTCCGCCGGACAGCCCCGCGCCGTATCAAGAACATGGGTTGTAAGATATCCAGACATGCGATGCCCCCAAACTGCTCATTCCGCCCCCTTGTGACGGCAAAACCGCCTGAAAGACAGGCACCAGTAGCAAAGAAGACTTTCAAGAAATCAATGAAAGTTTTTCGAATTTTTGTGAGATAAAGATAAACGATCATGACCGGAGACCAAAACGTGAGCAGATATCCCCGCGATATGCGCGGCTACGGCCCGAATGCGCCGGATGCCAAATGGCCCGGTGGCGCCAAGATCGCCGTGCAATTCGTCCTCAACTACGAGGAAGGCGGCGAAAACTGTGTGCTGCATGGCGATGCCGCGTCCGAGGCGTTTCTCTCCGACATCGCCGGGGCCGCGCAATGGCCCGGCCAACGCCACTGGAACATGGAATCCATCTACGAATACGGCGCCCGCGCCGGGTTCTGGCGCCTGCACCGCCTCTTTACCGGCGCGGACATCCCGGTAACGATCTACGGCGTCGCCTCTGCCCTTGCCCGCTCCCCCGAACAACTCGCCGCGATGAAATCCGCCGGTTGGGAGATCGCCTCGCACGGCCTCAAATGGGTCGAACACAAGGACATGCCCGAGGCCGAAGAACGCGCCGCCATCGCCGAGGCCATCCGCCTCCACACCGAGGTCACAGGCGACCGTCCCTTGGGCTGGTATACCGGTCGCTGTAGCGCCAATACCGTCCGCCTCGTCGCCGAAGAAGGCGGCTTTGCCTATATCTCCGATACCTATGACGACGATCTCCCCTACTGGCTCGAAGTCGAGGACCGCGATCAACTCATCATCCCCTACACGCTCGAAGCCAACGACATGCGCTTTGCCACCGCGCCGGGCTACATCACCGGGGAACAGTTCTACACCTATCTCAAAGACGCCTTCGACACGCTCTATGCCGAGGGCGAAGCAGGCGCGGCCAAGATGATGTCCATCGGTCTGCATTGCCGCCTTATTGGCCGCCCCGGCAAACTCGCCGGGCTCAAACGCTTCCTCGACTACATTAGTGGCTTTGAGGGCGTCTGGACCCCGCGCCGCATCGACATCGCAAACCACTGGGCCGAAACCCATCCCCACACCCGCCGCGAGCGCCCCTCGCAGATGACACGCGAGGATTTCGTCGCGGCCTATGGCGGCATCTTTGAACACTCCCCATGGATCGCTGACGCCGCCTTCGACCTTGAACTCGGCCCCGCCCATGACTGCGCCGCAGGCGTCCATAACGCGCTCTGCCGCATCTTCCGCACCGCCCCGCGCGACAAACGCCTCGCCGTGCTCAACGCCCACCCCGACCTCGCCGGAAAACTCGCCGCCGCAGGCCGCCTCACCGCCGAGAGCACCCACGAGCAAGCCAGCGCCGGGCTCGACATGCTGACCGACGAAGAGCGCGAGAGCTTCACCGCCCTCAACAGGACTTACGTCGAAAAACACGGCTTCCCCTTCATCATTGCCGTGCGCGACCACGACAAGGCCTCGATCCTCGCCGCATTTACCCGCCGCATCGACAACGATACCGAGACCGAACTCAACGAGGCCTGCCGTCAGGTCGAACGCATCGCCGAATTCCGCCTCATGGACCTCCTGCCATGACCCGCACGATCACCCCCCAGCCCCTCACCCCCGACGCCTTCGCGCCCTTCGGGGACGTGCTGGAGCTTCGGGATACGCCGGACATGCTCATCAATCAGGGCCTCTGCGGGCGCCATCACGATCTCGCCAATACCGACTTTTCCGGGGGCCGCGCCGGGATAAGCCTCTTTGACGCCACCCCCCGTAGCCTCCCTTACACGCTCGACATGGTGGAACGGCACCCATTAGGAAGCCAAGCCTTCCTCCCCCTCAACCCTGCCCCCTTTTTGGTCATTGTCGCGCCCGATGACGGCGGCGTGCCCGGCACACCGCTGGCGTTTTTGACAAGCCCGCATCAGGGGATCAACCTGCACAGGAATACATGGCACGGCGTCCTCACGCCGCTCCATGCGCCGGGGCTCTTTGCCGTGATCGACCGGATCGGCGACGGCAACAACCTCGAAGAATACTGGTTCGACACCCCCTATATCGTCGCATCAGCCCCATAAAAGAACCGCCAAAAGAAGCGGCCAACACCCAACTGGAACAGGAAGGACACCATGACTGATACATCCATCGGGACCCCGGAACAGCTCCGCGATCCCAATTATACCCCGCCGCTGGCCAAAGCGATCCCCCTCGGGATTCAGCACGTGCTGGCCATGTTCGTCTCCAACGTGACCCCCGCCATCATCATCTGTGGCGCGGCGGGGTTCGGCTTTGGCTCGAACTCCCCCGATTTCCCGCAGATGATCTACATGATCCAGATGTCGATGTTCTTTGCCGGCATCGCGACCCTGTTTCAGACCATCGGCCTCGGCCCCGTCGGTGCGCGCCTGCCCATCGTGCAGGGCACAGTTTCAGACCATCGGCCTCGGCCCCGTCGGCGCACGCCTGCCCATCGTGCAGGGCACATCCTTTGCCTTCATCCCGATCATGATCCCGCTTGTGGCGGGCAAAGGCGTTGACGCCATGGCCGTCGTCATGGGCGGCGTCCTCGTCGGCGGCCTCTTCCATGCCATGCTCGGCCTCTTCATCGGCAAGATCCGTTTTGCCCTGCCGCCTCTGGTCACCGGCCTCGTGGTGACAATGATCGGCCTCGCCCTCGTCAAAGTCGGCATCCAATACGCCGCCGGCGGCGTTCCCGCCATCGGCAAACCCGAATACGGCTCGCTCCAGAACTGGACCGTGGCCGGCATCGTGATCCTCGTCACCCTCGGCTTCAAATTCTACGCCAAGGGCATGCTCTCGGTCTCGGCCGTCCTGATCGGCCTTATCGCGGGCTATATCGTGGCCTTCTTCATGGGCATGGTGAGCTTTGGCAACATCGGCAAAGCCGCCGCCATCGCCCTCCCCGACCCGCTGCATTTCGGCCTCGAATTCTCGGTCGCCGCGATCATCGGCTTCTGCCTCATGGGCTTTGTCTCGGCGGTCGAAACCGTGGGCGATGTCTCGGGCATTACCAAAGGCGGCGCAGGCCGCGAAGCCACCGACAAGGAAATCCAGGGCGCGACCTTCGCCGACGGCCTCGGCACCGCCGTCTCCGGCCTCTTCGGTGCGCTTCCCAACACCTCGTTTAGCCAGAACGTCGGCCTCATCGCCATGACCGGCGTCATGAGCCGCACCGTCGTCACCATCGGCGCACTCTTCCTGATCGCCGCAGGCCTCATCCCCAAAGTGGGCGCCATCATCTCGACCATCCCGATCGAGGTCTTGGGCGGCGGCGTGATCGTCATGTTCGGCATGGTCGTCGCAGCCGGCATCTCCATGCTCTCGGACGTGACCTGGAACCGCCGCAACATGGTGATCTTCGCCATCGCCCTGTCGCTCGGCCTCGGGCTTCAGCTCGAACCCGGCGCGCTTCAGCACATGCCCGGCACCTTCAAGGTCCTGGCCACCTCCGGCATCCTCCCCGCAGCGATCATCGCCATCGTGCTGAACCTGATCCTGCCACAGGACCTCGCCGCCGAAGCCACCGACGAGATCGCAGGCGGGCACGCGGGCGAAAAATAACGCCCGCCTGACCTTCTCTAAAAACACCAAACCGGGGCCCCCGCGTGCCCCGGTTTTTCTTTGGCTTGGGGTTTGGGGAAGGCCTTAGAATAGCGCG
>JAAEZB010000076.1 GCA_018223085.1 Paracoccaceae bacterium | reverse complement strand
CCCATGTACATGTCGATTCCGGTGATTTCGGCTTCGGCACAATGCATGACACCGGCCACATCCCCATCGGTGATAAGGCGGATCGCTGCGCCGGTTTCACGTACTTCGGCAATCATGTCCTGATGGCGGGGGCGCTCAAGGATACACACGGTGATATCCGAACTCTCACAGCCCTTCGCCTTGGCCAATGCTTCGACCCGCTCTTTCGGGCTCATCTCGAGCGAAACCACATCCTTTTCATAGCCCGGCCCAATGGCGAGCTTTTCCATGTAAACATCCGGCGCATGCAGCATCGAGCCGCGCGGTCCCATCGAAATCACGGTGAGCGCGTTGGGCATGTCCTTGGCGGTCAGCGTGGTGCCTTCGAGCGGATCAAGGGCGATATCGACGCCGGGGCCATTGCCCGTGCCCACTTCCTCACCGATATAAAGCATCGGCGCCTCGTCTCGCTCGCCTTCGCCGATCACGACCACACCGGCAATGTCGAGCAGGTTGAGCTGGTCACGCATGGCGTTGACGGCGGCCTGATCGGCGGCCTTCTCATCCCCGCGCCCCACGAGACGGGCCGAGGCCAACGCGGCCTGTTCGGCAACACGGGCAAGGCCCAGAGACAGCATGCGATCCTGGAAGTCGGCTTGGGAGGTCATGAAAACGATCCTTGGATAGATAATGGCGTGTTTGACAAAGGGGTTTAGACGCAGTGGTCGATACAGACAAGCATCGAAGCCTGCTTCGGCGCGCTGGCAGGGGCCATATGCGCCGGGAATTTTATGGGCGGGCCAAGTGTCGGCCCGCCTCTGTGCCGTCAGACGGATTCGATACGCAACGCCACCGGGGCTGCAACCATCACGTCGGTGTTGTTCATCGCCTCAATGGCGCTGTCGAGCGCGGCGCGCTGGGTCTTGTGCGTCACGATGAGAACCGGGGCGTTCTCGTCATTGTGGCGGGTCTGGCGCATGCGGTCGATGCTGATCCCGTTTTCGCCAAGCACCGTGGCGATCTTGGCAAGCGCGCCGGGGCGATCCTTGAGCGTCAGGTGCAGGTAATAGGGCGCGGGCGAATTGGATTGCGCCGCCTTGGCCGTAGCCAACCCGACTGCCGGGGTGCCAAAGGTCGGCACCCGGATACCACGCGCAATATCACAGACATCGCCCATCACCGCGCTCGCCGTCGGGCCTTCGCCCGCACCGGGACCGCGCAACACGACCTGCTCCACGGCATCGCCCTCGATCACCACCATGTTGGTGCCGCCCTTGAGCTGGCCAAGCGGACTGTCGGCAGGGACAAGGCAGGGCGACATGCGCTGCTCAAGCCCACGTCCCGTCATCTGGGCCACACCCAGAAGCTTGATCCGATAGCCAAGGTCTTCGGCCTGACGAATATCCTCGATCGAGATGCGCTGAATACCTTCAAGCTCTACGCCCGCGAAATCGACCTTGGTGCCAAAGGCAATCGACGACAGGATCGCGAGCTTGTGGCCTGCATCAATGCCGCCCACGTCAAGCTCCGGGTCTGCTTCAAGATAGCCGAGCGCGTCGGCCTCCGCGAACACTTCTTCATAGGGTAGGCCCGCATCCTGCATCCGGGTCAGGATGTAGTTGCAGGTGCCGTTCATAACGCCCATGACGCGGGTGATCTCGTTCCCGGCAAGCCCTTCGAGCATCGCCTTGATAACCGGGATGCCGCCCGCAACGGCCGCTTCGAACCGGATCACGCGCCCGGCGGCTTCTGCCGCTTCGGCGAGTTCCTGACCATGCATGGCCAGCATCGCTTTGTTGGCGGTGACGACATCTTTCCCTGCGGCAATCGCGGCCTCGGTTGCGGCCTTAGCCGGACCGTCTGATCCGCCCATAAGCTCTACGAACACGTCCACATCGTCGCGCGTGGCGAGCTTGACAGGATCATCTTCCCACGCATAGTCGGAGAGGTTCACGCCGCGATCCTTGTCACGGGTACGGGCCGATACGGCTGTGATGACCACCGGGCGTCCTGTGCGCTCGGCCAGAAGATTCGCCTTCTGACGCACGATTTTCACGACACCGACACCAACGGTGCCCAATCCGGCAATGCCAAGACGCAGGGGAGCGGACATCACATTCTCCTTTGCAAAACGCTTTTCTCTGGCCGTGTAGCGCCTTCCTGCTGAGGGTGCAACGCAGCTTGTCGCTCTGTCCTGCACAGGGTGTGGCCTGTGTGGCGGCTCTGCCTGCGATTTACTCGATCGGTTCGGATTGCAGGTCTGAGGCGCGCCGCTTGAGACGATTAACCTGCGCGTCAAGCGCGGCCTCGCTGCTCTCGTCAAGTCTGGGTGCTTCCTTGTCGAGCACAAGTTCCACCGGCACAAGAGTTGGATATGGCGCAGCGGCGATCTCTGGGCTCGTGGCGGCATCCACATCCGGGAACTGCGCACAGCCTGCGGCAAGGGTTAGGGACGAAAGGATCAAAAAAACTTGGCGCATGGGGCTCGGCTCACAAGAGGACGCCTTGTTTCTGCCCGAGAGCCATCCAAAGGGCAAGCAGGGCTTTCAACTGAACATATGTTCAGTTAACCTCACCCCATGGCAAGAACCGCAGGATCCCACTCCGATATCACCGGCCCGCGCGTGCGCAAAGCGGCTCTGGCGCTCTTTGCCCGGCACGGCTTTGCCGCCGTCTCCATGCGCCAGATCGCTGGCGAGGTCGGAGTGCAGGCCGGGGCGCTCTACAATTACACGCCCGATAAACAGACACTTCTCTTTGATCTGATGCGCGGCCACATGGAAGACTTGCGCGCCGCGCGTGCCAATGCGCCCTGCAACGGCACACCACCCGAACGGCTCGAAGCCTTCACGCGCTTTCATATCCGCTTTCACTCCGAGCGCCCCGAAGAGGTATTCATCGCCTATATGGAGCTGCGTAACCTCACGCCCGAAAATTTCGCCGTGATCGAAACCTTGCGCCGCCAATATGAAGACGAGCTTGAAACGATCCTGAGCGACGGCGTCGCCTCCGGCGATTTTGCGGTATCAGATACCAAAATCGCGACGCTCGCCGTGATTGCCATGCTGACCGGGGTCAATACATGGTTCCGCGAAGGCGGTCGCCTGTCTCTGGACGAGGTCGAGCGCATCTACTGGGACATGGTGCGCAAGACCGTCGCCGCCTGATCCCGCTTTACGGCGATTCCTTGATAAACGTCCCGTTCTGCAATTCGCGAAACGCCTGCCGCAATTCGTCTTTCGTGTTCATCACGATGGGGCCATGCCACGCGACCGGCTCCTTGATCGGCGCACCGGAGATGAGCAGGAAACGAATCCCCCTCGGCCCGGCCTGAACCGTGACCTCATCGCCCGTGCCGAACCGGATTAGGGTGCGATCTCCCGACATATCGCGAATATGCACTTCTTCGCCGGCCACCTCTTTTTCAAGCAGGATACCTGTGGGTTTCGACGCATCCGCAAAGGCGCCTTCACCCTCAAACACATAGGCAAAAGCCTTGCGATAGGTATCGACCGGGAAGGTCTTCTTGACGCCCGCCGGGATCGAAATGTCGAGGTAAAGCGGCTCCGCTGCAATCCCGTCAACCGGCCCCGTGCGGCCCCAGAAACTCCCGACAATAACCCGCACCTCGGTGCCATCATCTTCCTGAATGACCGGGATTTCGACCGATCCTACATCCTGATAACGCGGTGTCGTCATCTTGAGATCGCGCGGCAGGTTTGCCCAGAGCTGAAACCCGTGATTGCCGCCCAACGCATCCGGTTCCGGCATTTCCTGATGCAGGATACCCGACCCGGCAGTCATCCACTGCACATCGCCTGCGCCAAGTGTGCCTTTGTTGCCAAGGCTATCCTGATGCGTCACCGATCCGGAAATCACATAGGTGATGGTCTCGATCCCGCGATGAGGATGCCAGGGAAAGCCACGCATGAATTTGGCCGGGTCGTCATTGCGGAAATGATCCATCATCAGAAACGGATCAAGCTCTTCTGGGTCGGTAAACCCGAACGCCCGGTGCAGGTGCACCCCGGCCCCTTCCATTGTCGGCACTGCCTGCCTTTGCTCAAGAACTGGCCTGATCGACATCGCGCATCTCCTCTGGATATCTGTTCGCGCCTTTAATCTATATCGTTCTACGCTCCCGCCAATGCCCCAACCTGTGTTCCCGCGAACGCCGCCTGTGCGATCCCGAACCAACTCGACGTTACGGCAAATCAAAATCTCCCTTGGTGTTGCGCCATTTGCACGTTTAACCTCGCCGGACTGACATAACCGACATCAACGGCAGGGGAGGGCCGTCTATGCTGGGTTCCATGATGATGCGTCCGCTGAAAATTGCGGACATCCTGACATATGCCGCCGAGGTGCACCCATCCGGAGAGATCGTCTCCGTCCGCACCGAAGGCGATATTCATAAGACCACTTACGTCGAGACCCTCGACCGCGTGACACAGCTTTCGCACGCGCTTGAGGCCATGGGGGTCAAGGTCGGAGATCGCATCGCGACGCTGGCCTGGAACGGCTACCGCCATTTCGAACTCTACTACGCCATCTCCGGCATCGGTGCGGTCTGCCATACGATCAACCCGCGCCTTTCGGCCGAACAGATGACCTATATCGTCAACCACGCCGAGGACCGCGTTCTCTTCGTCGATACCACCTTTGTGCCCATCGTCGAGGCACAGCGCGCGGACTGGCCCGCCGACCTCAAGGTCGTGGTGATGACCGACCGCGCCCACATGCCCGAAGGCGACTATCTCTGCTACGAAGAGTTGCTCGAAGGGCAGCCCATATCCCGCGACTGGCCCGACTTCCCCGAGGAAACCGCCTCGGGTCTCTGCTACACTTCCGGCACGACGGGCAATCCCAAGGGCACGCTCTATACCCAGCGTTCGACCGTGCTCCATGCGATGATGGTCGGCCTGTCGCTCCCCGCCGCGCTTCAGCCGGGCAAACGCATCCTGCCGGTCGTGCCTTTGTTCCATGTTAACGCTTGGGGCCTGCCCTATGCCGCGCCCCTGACCGGGGCGTCGCTTGTGTTCCCCGGCGGCGCACTCGATGGCGAGAGCCTGTTCCGCCTGATGGATAGCGAAGAGGTTTTCTCTGCATGGGGCGTGCCTACTGTGTGGCTCGGCCTCGAAGGCGAGATCGACAAACAAGGCCGCCTGCCCAAAGGCTTCTCCGATGTGGTCATCGGGGGCTCTGCGGCCCCGACAAGCATGATCCGCTATTTCGAGGAAAAAGGCGTCAATGTCTGCCACGCCTGGGGCATGACCGAGATGAGCCCCATCGGCACACAGGGCAATCTGCCGCCGCATCTGTCGGACCTCTCCTTTGACGATCGTATCGCCCGCAAGAGCGGGCAGGGGCGGCGCGTTTTCGGGGTTGAGCTTAAGATTACCGATGAAGACGGAAACCGCCTGCCGCATGATGGCACCGCCACGGGTGAGCTTTTCGTGCGCGGCAATACGATTACCGCAGGCTATTTCAAAAATGATGACGCCAACGCCGATGCCTTCGATGCCGAAGGCTGGTTCGGAACAGGCGATGTCGCGGCCATCGACAAGGACGGTTTCCTGACCATCACCGACCGCGCCAAAGACCTTATCAAGTCCGGCGGTGAATGGATTAGCTCGCTTGACCTCGAAAACGTGGTCATCGCCCATCCCCGCGTTGCCAATTGCGCCGTGATCGCCGTGCCCCATCCCAAATGGGATGAACGCCCGCTCCTGATCGTGGTGCCCGGAGCCGAGGGGCGCCCCGAGATTTCGGAACTGATGGACATGCTGTTGGAGCATTTCGCCCGCTGGCAATTGCCCGACGAAGTGGTCTTTGTCGACGATCTCCCCCTGACGGCAACTGGTAAGGTCTCCAAGCTCACCCTGCGCAAGAAACACGCGGCAGGGGACCTGCCCGAAGCCATCCCAACGCACTAGGCCGCGCCCAAAGTGACGCTGTGTCCCGACACGTCACGAGGGCTTGCGTTGCTCCGACAAAAACATACCGTTGAGAATGTGACCGCGAAAGGAGGAGCGCATGTCCAAAGATCATCACCTGCCCCCGGCGCTTCGGGGACTGCGTATCCCCGTTGTGGCCTCGCCCCTGTTTATCATCTCTGTGCCTGCGCTGGTCATTGCCCAGTGCAAAGCCGGAATTGTCGGTAGTTTTCCGGCTCTGAATGCCCGCGAAGGCGAGGGCGAATCTCCGCTTCTCGAAGCGTGGCTGAAAGAGATCACCGAGGAACTCGACCGCCATAATCAGGAAAACCCCGATACCCCCGCCGCGCCTTTCGCGGTCAATCAGATCGTGCACCGCTCCAATACGCGGCTTGAACGCGACCTTGAAATCTGTGCCCGCTGGAAGGTGCCGATCTGGATCACTTCTCTTGGGGCCCGCGTCGAAGTCAACGAAGCCGCCCATAGCTGTGGTGGCATCGCCCTGCACGACGTCATTAACAACACCTTCGCCAAAAAGGCGATTGAGAAAGGGGCCGATGGCCTCATCGCCGTGGCTGCCGGGGCCGGGGGCCATGCAGGCCAACAATCGCCCTTCGCCCTCGTGCGTGAAATCCGCGAATGGTTCGATGGCCCGCTCCTCCTTTCTGGCTCGATTGGCACCGGCGACGCGATCCTCGCGGCGCAGGCCATGGGCGCTGATCTCGGCTACATCGGCTCGCCCTTCATCGCCACCGACGAAGCCAACGCCGTGCAGGACTACAAAGATATGATCGTCGAGAGCAGCGCCGAGGACATCGTCTATTCCTCGCTCTTTACCGGCGTCTGGGGCAACTATCTCAAAGGCTCGGTGCGCAATGCCGGTATGGACCCAGACAATCTCCCGCTCGGCTCCACCGCTGATATGAGCTTTGGCAGCGATCGCGAGAAGCCCAAGGCCTGGAAACAAATCTGGGGTTCGGGGCAGGGGATCGGCGCGGTGAAATCCGTTGGTCCTGCCGAGGCGCTCGTCGCCCGGCTTGAGCGCGAATACCATGCCGCCTTTGAACGCCTGAAAGACCGCCTCTCATGAGCATGATCTTTCATCTCGTGCGCCATGCGCAGGCCTCTTTCGGCGCGGCAGATTACGATAACCTGTCGCCGCTCGGCCATCGCCAGTCCGAAGCGCTGGGCGCGGCCATGGCGGTGCAAGGCATTCGCCCGGATCATGTCTTTATCGGTGCGCAGAAACGCCATCGCCAGACATGGGAAGGCATGGCCAAGGGCATGGGCTGCGATTTGGAGCCGACGGTTCTGCCGGGTTTCAATGAGTTCGATTTCAAGGGCCTTCTCGATGCCCGCTTTGCAAACGAGCCTGCGCCCGAGGGGGTTCATAGCGACCGGCGCACGCATTTTCGCAAACTGCGCGAAACCGTCCTCATGTGGCAACGCGACGAGATTGCCAATCCGCCCGAACGCTTCGCCGATTTTTCTTCCCGCGTTCGAGAGGCCCGCGAGATCGTCGCGGCAAGCGGCGCTGAAACGCCTATCGCCGTCTCCTCCGGTGGCGCCATCGGCCAGAGCGTGGCCGAGGTGATGGAAGCTCCCGCCGACCAGATGATCGCCCTGCAATTGCAGGTCAAGAACTGCGCCGTGGCCCGCTTTGTCATCGCCTCAAGCGGCACTTGGCTGCACGGTTTCAACGAAACACCACATATCGACGCCGGTAATGCGGCCGAAATGCTCACCTATAGCTAAGGAGACGCGCATGACGACCAATGTCCTCGATACCGACGCCGTCCAAGCATGGCTGACTGAAAATCTCGACGGGTTCCAAGGCCCGATCACCGCCGAGAAATTTCCCGGTGGTCAGTCCAATCCGACCTTCCGTCTCAAGACTCCCGCGCGCGACTATGTCCTGCGCCGCAAACCGCCGGGCACGCTTTTGAAATCCGCCCATGCCGTAGATCGCGAATTCCGCGTTCAAACTGCGCTGGCCGAGACAGACGTGCCGGTCGCCAAAATGCATGTGCTCTGTGACGAGGATGACGTGATCGGCTCCATGTTTTACGTCATGGATTGCATCGACGGGCGCAATTTTGACGATCCGCGCCTGCCAGAGCTCTCCAACGAGGAACGCACCGCCGTTTTCGATCAGATGAACACCGTCCTCGCTGCGATCCACACCGTCGACATCGACGCCGTGGGTCTTTCCGATTACGGCCCCGAAGGCAATTACTTCGAACGCCAGGTTGGTCGCTGGACCAAGCAATACCGCGCCTCCGAGACCGACACCGTCGCCGATATGGACGCGCTGATCGACTGGCTCGCCGCCAATATGCCCGCCGACGACGGCAAGCGCACGCTGGTGCATGGCGATTACCGTCTCGACAACCTTCTCTTTGCCAAGGACAGCACCGATTGCGTCGCCGTGCTCGACTGGGAACTATCGACCATTGGCCATCCTTACGCGGACCTCGCTGCCGTCATCATGCAATGGCAGATGCCCCCGGGCGGGTCCGGGCGTGGCCTGCAAGGCGTCGACCGCGCCGCGCTTGGCATTCCCTCGGATCAGGCCTTCATCGAGGCCTACTGCCGCCGCACCGGCACGCCGGGCATCGAAGGGTTTAATTTCTACCTCGCCTTCTGCTTCTTCCGCATGGCCGCGATCATTCAGGGCGTGTTGAAACGTGCCCTCGACGGCAACGCCTCAAACCCCGAACGCGGGCGGCAGATGGGCACCTATGTGCCGCTCTTTGCCAAGGCCGGACTGGAGGCGGCACAGAATGGATAAACGCTACCAAGACCAGGTGGTCATGATCACCGGCGCGGCAAGCGGCTTTGGCAAGCTTGCCGCAGAACGCTTCGCCGCCGAAGGCGCGCGCCTCGCGCTCTCCGATCTCTCCGAAGACGCGCTCGAAACTCACGCGGAAACCCTGCGCGCCGCCGGGCATGAGGTTCTGACCGACGCTTTCGACGTCTCCCAAGACGCCCCGATGCAGGCCCATGTCGCCCGCATTGCCGACACCTATGGCCGTCTCGATGTCGCGATCAACAATGCCGGGATGGGACACGAGCCCGCGCCCCTGCATATGCTCACCGCCGAAGATTTCGACCGCAATATCGCCGTCAACGCGCGCGGCGTGTTCCTCGGCATGAAATACCAAATCCCCCTCATGCGCGCTGCGGGGCAGGGGGCGATCCTCAATGTCTCCTCTGCTGCCGGTCTTGTCGGCTCGGGTAATCTTTCGGCCTATTCCGCCGCCAAACACGCGGTGATCGGCCTCACACGCGCTGCCGCCGATGAAAACGCGCGCAAGAATATCCGGGTCAACGCGATCTGCCCGTCTTTCGCCTCCACCCCCCTTGTGGATGAGATGACCGACATGGTGAGCGCCCGCACCGGCCTTGATACCGAAGGGGCCGCCCGCCAGATCACCGCCCGTATTCCCATGGGCCGCATGGGCACCCCCGACGAAATCGTGCAGGCGATGCTCTGGATCTGTTCGCCGGAAAACTCTTTCATGACCGGACAGGCCGTGGCACTGGACGGTGGACTCACCGCCGTGTGATCCTGCGCCGACCAATCGGAGACCATAGATGACCCCGCTCGACCCCGCCCTTGATGAGAGCCCCTATCCGCTTCAGAAACATCTCGGCTTTCGCCTGACCCACTGGAACGAGGATTTCGCGCGCCTTGAATTGCCGATTGAACATTACCTCGGCAATCGCGCTGGTCTACCGCATGGCGGTATCTACGCAACTTTGCTTGATACGGTGATGGGCTATGCCGGGTGCTATACCGGCGATCCCGATCACAAGCGCCTCGCGCTGACTCTCTCCATGACGGTGAATTTCCTCTCACGCCCCAAAGGGCATGTTCTAATCGCCGAAGGCCGCAAGGTGGGCGGCGGGGCCGCGACCTTCTTTGCCGAAGCCACGGTCATGGATGAAACCGGCGAGTTGATCGCGCGCGGGTCCGGCGCTTTCAAATACCGCAAGACAACGCTTTAGGCTGCCTCCGAAACAAGTTCGGTCACCGCGTCGAGGATGAAATCAACCGTTTCATCCTCCATCAACACACTGAGGTTAAGCCGCACAAACCCCGGCTTGTGGCTCTCGTCCCCGGCAAGGATGTCTTGCCGGATCGTAGCCGAGGTCTCATCCTCAATCTGCATCAAACGATGCACATAGGGCCCCGCACAGGCACATCCCCCTCGCGCCTGAATGCCAAACCGCTCTGAAAGGGCGCGGGTAAAGGTCCGGTGATCCATGCGCTTCCCGTCTGGATCGCGCGGCACAAAGGACAGGAAGGGCAGGCGGTCTCTCTGCTCCGGGGCCAAAACCTCGATTCCCGCCACATCGCCCCAAACCGCAAAGGCCCGTTTGGTCAGCGTCTTATTACGCGCCGCAATCCGCGCGTCGCCCATCACGTCCTTGACGATCAGGGCCAGCGCCGCGCGAATATCCCCGATCACATTGGGCGTGCCGCCTTCTTCGCGCTCTTCAATGCGGCTGTGATAATCATGCTGATGCGCGTTGACGAAAGTCACAGTGCCGCCGCCCGGACGGCTTGGTTTCTGCGCGGTGACCGCATCGCGGCGCACAATCAAAACGCCGCTCGCACCGGGGCCACCAATAAACTTATGTGGCGACAGGGCAATGGCGTCGATTTCTCCTCCCCGGCGCATAGCGATAGAAAGGTAAGGCCCGCCTCCTGCATAATCCCAAACCATTTTTGCCCCGTATGATTTCACAAGGCTGGTGATCCCGGCCACATCGGCGCAAATTCCGGTTACGTTCGACGCTGCCGAAAATGCTGCAATGGTCAATTCCGGGGCCTCGAACAATGCCGATTCCAGCGCCGCCATATCTAGCCCGCCTGCTGCGGCCTCACCAATCTCAACAACCTCTGCCCCGCTTTCGCGCCAAGGCAGGAGATTGGAATGATGCTCATAGGGGCCAACAATGACGCGCACCTTTTGGCCCGCGGCGACCGCCTCGCGAATCCCAAAAAGATGCACCAATTGATTGAGCGCCGCTGTCGCCCCGGACCCGGAAAAGATCACCGCATGCGCGTCAGAATGCGCACCGCATTTCGCCGCGATGACTCCACGCGCCGCTTCGCGCAACTGGGTCATCACCGCGCCGCAATAGCTGTCTTCAGTATGGCTGTTGGCATAAAAAGGCAGAACCTCTTCGGCCACAAACTCTTCCACCTGCCGCAAGGGACGTCCCGAGGCGATGTAATCCGCATAGATCATGCGTTTCGGTCCGGTCGGGGTCGGGATGCAGATGTCCTTGCCGATCTGCCCGTCCCGGATTGCCGCGATCGGATCGGAAGGGGTGCACAGACCGGCTTCGAAACGGGCAAGGGGGGAGGGCATATCGAACATGGGACACCTGCGGTTCCTGAGTGGTAATATCAAAAACCTACCCACCATAACCGGCAAAAACTTCACATGATTTCATTGATTTCACGTATAATATGTGTCATATGATCGACTATGGGTGATAAATTGGATCAAATTGATCGTCGCATTCTCGATCTCGCCCAACGCGAGGGCGCATTGTCTCAACGCGAGATGGCGGATCGTATTGGCCTGTCGCAAAACGCGCTCTGGCGGCGGCTGCATCGCCTTGAAGAGGCGGGCATTCTCCTCGGCACCCGGCGTCGCGTTGATGCGGGCAAGCTTGGCCTTGATCTCACGGTCTTTGTTATGGTCCGCACCCGGAACCATTCGGATGACTGGATCGAAGCCTTCCGCGCCCATGTTGCCCGCATCCCCGAAGTCGCCGAGATGCACCGGATCGGCGGCGACTGGGATTACATGCTCAAGGTCGTCACACGCGGCATGTCCGGCTATGACAGCGTCTATAAACGCCTGACCAAGGGCATTGAGCTTGAAACGGTGACCGGCCTCTTCGCGATGGAAACCCTGCTTGAAGATCGCCCTCTGGACGTGTTCGGCTAACCCCTGTCACAAAACTTTCACCGCAAACCGCCAGATAGAGCTTGAGACTCACTTAATATATCCATAATTCCAGAAATATGGAAAAGAATGACGCCCTCGCCGCCTTCTCGGCCCTGAGCCAGCCCACGCGCCTCGACGTGTTCCGCCTGCTTGTGCCAGCGGGCGAGGTGGGGATGAGTGCAGGCGAAATCGCCACCGCCCTCGACGTGCGCCAGAACACGCTCTCGGCTAATCTTTCGGTGCTGCTGCATGCCGGGCTGGTGCGCAACCGCCGCGAAGGGCGCAGCATTCGGTATTTCGCCGATACCGAGGGCCTTCGCGGCCTTCTCGGCTATCTCCTGCGCGACTGCTGCGGCGGACGCCCCGAAATTTGTGACCCCCTGATCGAAGACATCGCCTGTAGCTGCTGAAAGGGCTCGAAGATGACCGACAAGATCTACAACGTTCTGTTCCTGTGCACCGGGAATTCCGCCCGCTCCCTGATGGCCGAGGCCATCCTTAACCGCGAAGCGCCCGGACAATTCCGCGCCTTCTCCGCCGGATCGCACCCACGCGGCGAACCGCACCCCTATACGCTCGACCTCCTCAAGGGCCTCAACCACGACATCACCTTTGCCCGTTCCAAAAACTGGGATGAGTTCGCCGCGCCTGATGCGCCCAAGATGGATTTCGTCTTTACCGTCTGTGACAAGGCTGCCCAGGAAACCTGTCCGGTCTGGCCCGGCCAACCGATGAGCGCCCATTGGGGCGTGGCCGACCCGACCAAGGCGACCGGCAGCGATGCCGAGAAACGGGTTGCCTTTACCGACACCTACCGCATGCTGCGCAACCGGATCTCGGTCTTCACGCATCTGCCCATCGACACGCTCGACCAATTCTCACTACAGGAGCGCCTTGACGAGATCGGCAAGGACACCACGCTGGCGGAGGACACATGAGCCAGATTGACCAAGCCAAAGCCGGCCTCGGCACCTTTGAACGCCTTCTGTCGCTCTGGGTGGCGCTCGCCATCGCCGCAGGCCTCCTTCTGGGGAGCCTCATCCCCGGCTTCTTTGCCACACTCGCCGCGATGGAGGTTGCCTCCGTCAACCTGCCCGTGGCGGTGCTGATCTGGGCCATGGTCTACCCGATGATGGTCGGCGTCGATTTCGGCGCACTCTCCCATATCGGTGAACGCCCCAAGGGCCTTGTCATTACCCTTGTGGTCAACTGGCTCATCAAACCCTTCACCATGGCCGCCCTTGGCGTGCTCTTCTTCAACCATGTCTTCGCGGGTCTGATCCCGCCCGATGATGCACAGGCCTATATTGCCGGTGTCATCCTCCTTGGCGCGGCCCCCTGCACGGCGATGGTCTTTGTCTGGTCCAACCTCACACGCGGCGACGCGACCTACACACTCGTGCAGGTGAGCGTGAATGACGTGATCATGGTCTTTGCCTTTGCCCCGATCGTCGCCTTCCTCCTTGGCGTAAGCGACATCACCGTGCCGTGGGAAACCCTGATCCTCTCGGTCGTGCTCTACGTGCTCCTGCCCCTGACCGCAGGTCTCATCACCCGCAATCGCCTCGTCAAACGCGGCGGAGAGGCGGCGGTGGATGCCTTCAAATCCCGAGTCGCGCCGTTCTCGGTCACCGGCCTCCTCGTAACCGTGGTCCTGCTCTTCGGCTTTCAAGGACAGGTGATCCTCGACCGCCCCCTTGTGATCCTGCTGATCGCCATCCCGCTCCTGATCCAATCCTATGGCATCTTCTTTATCGCTTACGGCGCGGCGAAACTCTGGCGCGTGCCGTTCAACGTCGCCGCGCCCTGCGCCCTCATTGGCACGTCGAACTTCTTTGAACTCGCCGTGGCCGTCGCCATCTCGCTCTTTGGCCTCGGTTCCGGCGCCGCACTCGCCACCGTTGTAGGCGTCCTTGTCGAAGTGCCAGTGATGCTTTCTCTTGTTG
>JAAEZB010000075.1:12773-14268 GCA_018223085.1 Paracoccaceae bacterium | reverse complement strand
CGCCCCTTGTTCTTTACCAACATTATGAGGCCCGAGACGATATTCATCGCCGCAATGAGGACGAGAATGGAGAGGATGATGAACATCACGTTGTCTTCAACCTCAAGCGCACGTAAAAACCCGCCCGAGGCGTCCTTCCAAGTCCACAGAAGCGTCCTGTCTCCGCCTGCCTGTAACAGGGCAAGGGACATCTCGTTGACCTTCTCCGGCTCTTCAACCATCACTTCAATTTCGTCCGCCACCCCATCGCGTTCAAAGAAGTTCTGCGCTTCCTCAAATGGTAGATAAACGCGGGTGCGGTCGATGTCATAGCGTCCCGCCGAGAAGATATAGACCACCTCATAGGCGCTGACGCGGGGCGAGGTGCCAAAGGCGGTTTTGACGCCGTTGGGGGAAATAATCTTGATCCGGTCGCCGACAATCGCGCCCAACTCCTGCGCAACGCCCGAGCCGATGGCAATTCCCTCGGAAAAGCGCGCAATATCGCCACGGCCGGTTTCCGGGTCGGCAATGCGCGGCAGTTCGGCAAGGTTTTCCGCTCGGATTCCAAAGACTTCCACCCCGGCGTTACGGTTGCGCAGGTTGGACATCACCTGTCCCTTCACAAGCGGCGCGGTGCGCACGACACCGGGCACCTCACGCAGAGATTGGGCAACAGCATCGTAATCACGAATGCTGCGATCAATGCGCCCGTTCTCGGCAACCTGCCCCGAGCGATAGACCGTCACATGGGCGTTGGCCCCAAGGATCGTATCGACAAATTCCGCCCGAAAGCCCGAGCGCACCGCCAGCGTCGCGATGAGGGCAAAAACCGCCAGCGTGATGCCCAAAAGGCTAATCCAGGTCATGACGCTTACGCCACCCTCGGCGCGCCGCGCACGTAGGTAGCGCCACGCGATCATCCACTCGAACGCGGCAAAAGGAGGGGGTGTGCCTGCCATATCTGCTCCGGCTCTCTAACGGCCTTTTCTTGGGCGCAACCTACGCTGCGCGCCTCATGGCGTCAAGAAAGCCCAAGGGCGGTGGCAACCGGTTGCCGAAGCGCGATACCGAGCGCGCGGCTGTCTTCGGCCTCAAGGTGATAGCCATCCGCTGCGCTTGCCCGCGCCACTTGCCCGGCGTCAAAGAACCCGACCTCAAGGCGCAGCGCCAAGGAGGCAATATCCCCCGCCAATGCCTCCGAGCGCGCGACCTTCTCATCGGTCACATCCGGGTCGGCACAGGCCGTCATCGGCGGCGGCGCCACGAGCAGAATGTCCGGGCAACACGGCTTGGGCAGGCGAAAGGGATGATGGCGCACGATCTCGACAAGGCGCATCAGCCCGTCGCGCACATGGCCAACGTCCAATCCCTCATAAAGGTCATTGGTCCCGAGCATGATGACCACAAGGTCGAGCGGCGCATGGCTATGCAGGAGCACCGGCAACACGCGACCGCCATTCATGTCCGTCGAGGCCGAGGGGCGATCATAAACCGTGCTGCGCCCGCGCAGGCC
>JAAEZB010000075.1:11066-12570 GCA_018223085.1 Paracoccaceae bacterium | reverse complement strand
GATAAGGGGCTGCTGACGAGAAAACCTGTGCGCCCGCAGGGCGCCCCTTTAGAGACCGCGCACCATATGGCCTTCGTAGATTCCGGCGAGTTTGGTCACGGCCTGTTCCGGCGGCAGCTCTTCGCTCTCGCCGGTGCGGCGGCAGGTGAGTTCGACCACACCGTTCTTGAGGCCACGCGGTCCGACGGTGATGCGCCACGGCAGACCGATGAGGTCCATGGTGGCGAATTTCGCCCCGGCGCGTTCCTTACGGTCGTCATAGAGCGGCTCAAGGCCCAGCGCGGTGAGCGATTTGTAGAGCGCCTCACAGGCTCCGTCGGCCTCTTCGTCGCCTTGCTTGAGGTTGACGATGCCACAGTGGAAGGGGGTCACGCCTTCGGGCCAAATGATGCCCTTGTCGTCGTGGCTCGCCTCGATGATCGCACCAAGAAGGCGCGAGACGCCGATGCCGTGGCTGCCCATGTGGACCGGGACTTTGTTGCCGTCTTTGTCTTGCACGGTCGCGCCCATGGCTTCGGAATACTTGGTGCCAAAATAGAAGATCTGACCAACCTCGATGCCGCGCGCCACGCGGCGGCGTTCTTCGGGCACCTGATTGAACAGGGCCTCGTCATGGGTCTCGTCGGTGCGAGCGTATTTCGAGGTGAATTCCTCAAGAACCCCCTGACACTGCGACACATCATCATAGTCGATGTCGCGGTCGCCAAAGGTCAGGTCGGTCACGGCGCTGTCGTAGAAGACTTCGCTCTCGCCGGTGTCGGCCAGCACGAGGAACTCATGCGTATCGTCGCCGCCGATGGGGCCGGAATCGGCGCGCATCGGGATCGCCTGAAGGCCCATGCGCTCATAGGTGCGCAGGTAGCTCACGAGGTGGCGGTTATAGGCGTGGAGCGCATCTTCCTGGGTCAGGTCGAAGTTATAACCGTCCTTCATGTAGAATTCGCGACCACGCATAACGCCGAAACGAGGGCGGATCTCGTCGCGGAATTTCCACTGGATATGATAGAGCGTCAGCGGCAGGTCCTTGTAGCTGGACACGTGGCTGCGGAAGATGTCGGTCACCATCTCTTCGTTGGTGGGACCATAGAGCATGTCGCGATCATGCCGGTCACGGATGCGCAGCATTTCCTCACCATAGTCGTCATAACGACCCGACTCGCGCCACAGGTCGGCGGGCTGCAGCGTGGGCATCAACAGGGGGATATGGCCTGCGCGCTGCTGTTCCTCGTGCACGATGTTTTCAATCTTGCGTAGCACCTTGAAACCAAGCGGTAGCCAGGAATAGATGCCGGCCGCCTGTTGTTTGATCATGCCAGCACGCAGCATGTAACGGTGGCTGACGATCTGCGCCTCGGCGGGCGTCTCTTTGAGAACGGGCAGGAAGTAGCGGGAGAGGCGCATAGGGGCTCCATCGGCATGTGTCATTTGGCTTTGTCCTCCGTTTATGGCTTTGTCGGCGCCCGCACAAGGGTTCGCGCTTGCTTGCCGATACGGGAGTTATTTC
>JAAEZB010000075.1:0-10668 GCA_018223085.1 Paracoccaceae bacterium | reverse complement strand
CTGCTGCGTGAGGGATCTGCGGCGCGTGATACGTTGATGAAGCTTGGTGAGGCGGTGCAGGAACGCGGCGGCGCGCTTTTGCAAGGCGTTCTGAGCTCGGCCATGTCGCTTATCAATGTGGTGATGCTTCTGGTGATCGTGCCGGTGGTGGCGTTTTATCTCTTGCTGGACTGGGACAATATGGTGGCCGTGGTCGACGGTCTTTTACCGCGCGACCATGCCCCGACCATCCGCAAGCTCGCCGGGGAGGTCGACAATACGCTGGCTTCCTTCATTCGCGGCATGGGCACGGTGTGCCTCGTTCTAGGCACCTATTACGCCATTGCGCTGATGCTGGTGGGGCTGCAATTCGGCCTTGTCGTCGGGGCCTTTGCCGGGCTTATCACCTTTATCCCCTATGTGGGTGCGGTCCTCGGCGGTGCTCTGGCCATTGGCCTTGGCCTGTTTCAATTCTGGGGTGACTGGCTCTCTCTCGGCCTTGTGGGGGGGATCTTCGTGCTTGGGCAGGTGGTCGAGGGCAATATCCTGACCCCGAAGCTTGTTGGCTCGTCGGTCGGGCTGCACCCGGTATGGCTCATTCTTGCGCTGGCCGTCTTTGGCGCGCTCTTTGGTTTTGTCGGGATGCTCGTCGCGGTGCCGGTTGCCGCCTCTATCGGCGTGCTCGCCCGGTTTGCCATCGGCCATTACAAGGCCTCCCGCCTCTATACCGGCCTTGCCGGGACAGGGCGGGACGAGGACTGATATGCCCGAACAACTCAACCTGACCCTTCCGGTGCGCACGGCACTGGGGCGTGACGATTTCTTTGTCAGCCCGGCCAATGCCATGGCGCTTGGCCTTGTGGAAAGCTGGCCGAACTGGCCCGGTGGCAAGCTGTTGCTTTCGGGACCGCCGGGCGCGGGCAAGACGCATCTGACCCATGTCTGGGCCGCACGGTCGGGGGCGGACATCCTTGTCGCGTCCGATCTCGCCCAAGCGGATATTCCCGCCCTTGCCCGTGGTCCGGTCGCCGTCGAGGACGTGCCATCTATTGCCGGGGATGATGCGGCCCAGACCGCCCTTTTCCATCTGCACAACCTCGTCCTTGCCGAAGGCCATAGCCTGCTTCTGACCGGACCCGGCGATCCGGCGCATTGGGGGCTGACGCTGCCGGACCTCAAAAGCCGGATGCAGGGCACCACGGTGGCTACTCTTGAAGAGCCCGATGACACGCTCCTTGCTGTGATCCTTGCCAAGCTTTTCAACGACCGCCAGCTCATGCCGCACCCGGATGTGATCCCCTATCTTGTCGGGCGGATGGACCGGTCATTTGACGCCGCGCGCGAGATCGTGGAACGGCTCGATGCCCTTTCCCTCAGCGAGCAACGCCCCCTGACCCGCGCTCTTGCACGCCGGGTTCTTGATGCGACGGAAAACCCCGCCCTACCCGGCTGGACTTCCTGAAAAAACAGGCGGATAGTGTCACCTCCCCGTTACCTGACGATGACATATCGACGCCATGACCCAAGCCGACTTTCTCAAATCCGACTTCCCGCCTGCCGTTGATATCCCCGAGATTGACCCGGAAGGCCCGAGCCGTTTTTACAATCGCGAACTGAGCTGGCTCGGCTTCAACTGGCGTGTTTTGGAAGAGGCCGAAAACATGCGTGTGCCGCTTCTGGAGCGGCTACGCTTTCTGTCAATTTCGGCCACCAATCTTGACGAATTTTATACCGTGCGCGTCGCCGGCCTGCGCGAGCTTGTGCGTGAACACAACACCACTCCGGCGCAGGATGGCCTGACGCCCGCCGAACAGCTTGTCCTTATCAATGAGGATGCCCGCGACCTCCTACAATCTCAGCAGCGTATGTTCCGAACCCTGCGCGCCGAGATGGAAGACGAGAATATCCATATCCTCGATCACAAAGCGATTGAGCCCGCAGACGAGGCCTTCCTTGCCGACACCTTCCTCAACAAGGTGTTTCCGGTTCTGTCGCCGCTCGCCATTGACCCGGCGCACCCGTTTCCGTTTATCCCCAACACCGGCTACTCCCTCGCGTTGCAGCTTGAGCGGATCAAGGACAAGGGCACGCTCAAGGCGCTTTTGCCGATCCCGCATCAGATCGACCGCTTTATCTTTTTGCCTTCGCCCGAAGGCGTGATCCGGGCCCTGCCGCTTGAGGAACTGCTGCTTTTGCATCTTGAAAGCCTGTTTCCCGGCTACAAGGCCAAGGGGCATTGTTCCTTCCGCGTGCTGCGCGATAGTGACCTTGAGGTCGAGGACGAAGCAGAGGACCTCGTGCGCGAATTCGAAGTCGCGCTTAAGCGTCGCCGCCGGGGCGAGGTTGTGCGGATGAAAATTTCCGCCGATGCGCCCAAGGCACTCAAATCGCTCATCATGCAGGAACTGCACGTGACCGAGGATGAGGTTGTCGAGATTGACGGCATGATCGGCCTCGCGGACCTGAGCAAGCTTGTGGTGGACGAACGCCCCGATCTGCTCTGGCCCTCGTTTACGCCGCGGGTTCCCGAACGGGTGCAGGATTTTGACGGCGACATGTTCGCCGCCATCCGCCAGAAAGACATGCTCCTGCATCACCCCTATGAGACCTTCGATATGGTGGTGCGCTTCCTGCAACAGGCGGCGCGCGATCCCAATGTGGTGGCGATCAAGCAGACGCTCTATCGCACGTCCAAATATTCGCCCATTGTCGAGGCGCTCTGTGAAGCGGCGGAGGACGGCAAATCCGTCACCGCGCTTGTGGAACTCAAGGCACGGTTCGACGAGGCCGCCAACATTCGCCAGTCCCGCCGCCTTGAACGCTCGGGGGCGCATGTGGTTTACGGCTTCACCGACTGGAAGACCCACGCCAAGATTTCGACCGTGGTGCGGCGCGAGGGCGAACAGCTCGTGACCTATACCCATTACGGCACCGGCAACTATCACCCGATCACCGCCAAGATTTACACCGATCTGAGCTTTTTCACCTGCGATCCCGAACTGGGCCGCGATGCGACCAAGGTGTTCAACTACCTTTCTGGTTATGTGAAGCCCGAGACGCTCGACAATCTTGCCATCTCGCCGCATTCGCTCAAACCGCGCCTGCTCGATATGATCGACCGTGAAATTGGCCATGCCAAGGCGGGGAAACCGGCGGAAATCTGGGCCAAGATGAACTCTCTCATCGACGCCGAGATCATTGATGCGCTCTATCGTGCGAGTCAGGCCGGGGTGAAAATTTCGCTGGTCATCCGGGGGATTTGCGGGCTGCGGCCCGGTGTAAAGGGGCTTTCGGACAATATCCGGGTCAAATCCGTGGTGGGTCGGTTCCTCGAACATTCGCGGATCGTCTGTTTTGGCAATGGTGCGGGGCTACCGTCGAAAAAGGCGCGGGTCTTCATTTCCTCGGCGGACTGGATGGGGCGCAATCTCAACCGCCGGGTTGAAACGCTGGTCGAGATTCACAATGCCACTGTCAAAGCCCAGATCGTCAGCCAGATCATGGCCGCCAACCTTGCCGATGTAGCGCAAAGCTGGGTCATGAAGCCCGATGGCCATTTCCAGCGGGCGACGATCCCCGAGGGCGAATTTGCCTTCTCCTGCCACCGGTTCTTTATGGAATATCCGTCGCTTTCGGGGCGCGGATCGGCCGGGGCGTCGGATGTGCCCAAGCTGACCCATACCGAAGACTAGGCTTTCGCCTTATGGCTCCCGAGCGGTTGACCTGCCGGGGGCGGGATCGGATAAGCTGCCTCAAGACGAACTGGGGGAATCATGAACGGCGACACCGACGCAGCACAGGACTGGGGTGTCTTTGGCCGCCCGCTTTTCAATGATCCCTCCTCCCGCGCCCTAAGCCGGGTTGGTGTTGTCGACGTGGGATCAAACTCGGTCCGCCTTGTGGTGTTTGACGGCGCAGCCCGTAGCCCGGCCTATTTCTACAACGAAAAGATCATGTGTGCGCTTGGCGATGGCCTCTCGGAGAGCGGGCGTCTCAACCCCGAGGGGCGCGCCCGCGCGCTTTCCGCAATCCGCCGCTTTCAATCGCTCGCCCGCCAGATTTGCCATGGCGAACTTACCGCCGTCGCCACCGCCGCCGTGCGCGAGGCCGAGGACGGACCAGATTTCTGCGCCGAGGTGCTGCGTGAAACCGGGCTCAAGATCCATGTGATTGATGGACAGGAAGAGGCCCGCCTTTCGGCGCAGGGGGTTCTTTTGGGCTGGCCCGGGTCCTACGGGCTTGTCTGCGACATTGGCGGCTCGTCGATGGAATTGGCGGAAATCCATGATGGTAAGGTTGGCAAGCGCGTGACCTCTCCTCTTGCCCCACTCAAGCTCAAGGAGATCAAGGGTGGCAAAAAGGGGCGCAAGGCCTTCATCAATGACACGCTCGACAAACTCGAAGAAACCATGGGGAGCCAGCGCAACCGACTTTTCCTTGTTGGCGGTTCCTGGCGCGCGATTGCCCGGATCGACATGGAGCGGCGCGGCTATCCGCTGCATGTGCTGCACGAATACCGCATGAGTGCCAAAGCGATCAGCGCCACCGCGACATACATCGCCGAGAACGACCCCGAAGACCTGCGCGCGCGTTGCGGCGTGTCGGCGAACCGTATGGCGCTTGTGCCTTATGCGATTGACGTGCTGAAGGCCGTGGTGCGCCGTTTTAAGCCCCATGACATCGCGGTCAGCTCCTATGGCATCCGCGAAGGCATGCTCTATGAGCAAATGCCCGACCCGCTGCGCGCACGTGATCCGCTCATTGAGGCCTGTCGCTTTGCCGAGGCGAAGGATGCGCGCCTGCCCGGTTTCGGCAAACAGCTTTATGCCTTCATCCGCCCGCTTTTCAATACTGCGCGCCATGATACGCTGCGCCTCGTGCGGGCGGCCTGCCTTTTGCATGACGTGAGCTGGCGGGCGCATCCTGATTACCGCGCCGAGGTCTGTTTCGACAACGCCACGCGCGCCAACCTTGGCGGCTTGCGCCACTCCGAGCGTGTCTTCCTTGGGCTGGCCCTGCTGCACCGCTATCGCAACAAGCGCGAAGGCACGCGGTTTGAGGGCATGTATGACCTGATCGACGAAAAAACCCAGAAAAAGGCCGAAGTCCTTGGCAAGGCGATGCGCTTTGGCGCGATGCTTTGGATGGACCCGGACGCCGATATGGGCACGTTGAAATGGCGCCCCAAGAAGGGCGAGCTGGAGCTCCACCTACCCGCCGGATCACAGGCGCTTTTTGGCGAGGTTGCGGAGTCGCGTTTTGCCTCGCTCGCCGCCGCGCTTGAGGCAGAGCCGATCGTTAAGGTTCAGCGATAGCATTTAAGCTTTTAGACAGAGACAAAACCGCTAAATATCGGTTTCGCCCTCTTCGGGCGGCTCTGTCGGTTCGGGTTTGCGGCGGATAATGATATCGCCATTGGGTAGCATCTCGGGCGCCTCATAGACGCTCCAATCCTCGACCTTTCCGGCAAGATCAGACAGCGCCGGCCCCATTTCCTCGACAAAGGACCGCAGCGCCGGTCCGGCCTTATCGGCCCAGCCTTCAAGCCCTTCCATCGCCGGTTCCATCTGTTTTTGCAGCCCCTTGAGGAAAAGCTTGGCGCCCTCTTCCATGAGGCTCATCCCTGCGCCCGGCGTTTCGGGTTCGGACGGGGCTTCGTCTGCCATCACCGGCAGGGCCGAGAGGGCGAAGGTCAGGATAAGGCTCTGGGCAATCACAACAGGTTTCATGAAAGACATGTGGGGATACTTTGGTCCGGGTTTCAAGGGTCAGAGGTCGATATCGAGCGTGACCGGAAAATGATCCGACGCCGTAAGCAAGGCTTCGCGCAACTCCGGCACCGCCCAGCAATCGGCATCGTTGAACGGATGCCAGATGCGCCAGACCGGCCCTTTGCCGCGCAGGTCCTCGGAGATCATCACGTAATCCAGAAGCGCCTGAAGATAGCGTTTTTCGCTCGCGAGGTAGAAGCGCGAGGTCGTGGCCGCGGCACCTATCCGGCTACGCAGAGCCTCACGGGCATGCGGGTCATAGAGGCAGGGGCCGCCCTCCTCCCCCATGACAATCTCGACCGAGGAGCGCCCGAAGAGGTGTTCGTATTCATCAAGCCCCGGACCATCATTGAGATCGCCCAGCACGATCAGCGCGTCACCGGCGGCAAGGTGTTCCTCAACCCGGCGGCGCAGCCAGATCGCCTGTGCCAATTGCTTGCGCCGGTTGGCGATCGACATGCGCATGATCTCGTCACGCCCGCGCGCGCCATGCGGTGCCTTGGATTTGAGGTGCGCCCCGATCAGGCGCATATCGGTGCCCTTGGCCGTCTTGAGCGCGATCTCCAAAGGCGGCTTGGAAAAGCGCACCATGTCCTCGGTCGCGTCGATATCAAGGTCGATGCGAAACACGCCGTCAAAGCGCGGTGCATCCTCAGCGCCTTTCTTGCCGGTCTCTGCCCCAAGCGGATCATGGCGCGCGCTCATCGCGGCCGGATCATAGAGAAGGGCAATTTCCTGCTGGGTGTCATTGCGAAACCCGACCAAACCCTTGCTTGCCCGCAGCCCGAAAGCGGCGGCGAATGTCTCAAGCGCCTGCACCGTGGAGCGTTTGCCGTTCTCGTCGGGGGCCTCAATGACCATGATCGCGTCCGCGTCCAAAGCCGTGAACACGATGCCAAGTGCCTCGATCTGCTGGGCCCGCGTTACATCCTGACGCCCGGACCATCTATCATCCATCAACAAACGGCCATGATCGTCGAAAAGATTGCTGAACCATTCGACATTGTAGGTCGCGATCCGCATCAGGAGGGCACCTTTTCGCTAATCGCCTCCCAGGCCTTATTGAGGGCAATAAGGCGTGTCTCGGCCATCTGAATCGCCTCTTCCGGCACACCGCGCGCAATCATCCGGTCGGGATGGGTTTCGCGCACCTGCATGCGCCAGGCCTTGCGGATCGTGGTTATGGGCATATCCGGCGTCACACCAAGGATCGTATAGGGGTCCGGTTCAGCATCGGGGACGAACCGTGCCCGCATGGCGGCAAATTCCGTTTTGCTCATACCGAAAATATCGGCCACGCGGTGCAGGAACATATCCTCGTTCTCGTGATATTCCCCGTCCGCCATGGCGATATGGAAAAGCCCCTCCATCAGGTCGCAGTAGCTCTCATGCGCCTGCCCAAAAAGGCCCTTGATGCGCATGGCGTATTCCTCGAACCCGGCCACGTCCTTGCGGGCGAGGTTGAAGACCCGTGCCGCGCCCGCCTCGTCCTCTTGTGCGATACGAAACACTTCGCGAAAGGCGCTCACCTCGTCGCGGGTCACAAGACCGTCCGCCTTGGCCATCTTGGCCCCAAGCGCCACAACGGCGATAGTGAACGCGACCGAGCGTTCCGGTGGCGCCTTGAGGCTGTCAAAGACAGAGGCCAGCCCCTCGCCCTTGGTCAGGGCGGCCAACGCGTCGGATATGCGGGTCCAGATCGACATGACCCGACCCTAGCGCGCGTGGCCGCGAAAGTCAGGCGTGAAATGCTGCACCGGCAAAAAGGCGCATCAGAGAATCTTCTGCATCAGAACAAGGTCCATCCAGCGATCAAATTTGCGGCCAACTTCGGGCATCCGGCCCACCTCGGCGTAGCCAACCGCCGCATGGAAGGCGACGGCGGCGGGGTTCTCGGCGCT
Source organism: Paracoccaceae bacterium (assembly GCA_018223085.1). Classification (GTDB taxonomy): domain Bacteria; phylum Pseudomonadota; class Alphaproteobacteria; order Rhodobacterales; family Rhodobacteraceae; genus Shimia. The sequence continues at coordinate 3,017 of JAAEZB010000075.1, read as the reverse complement.
GATCCCGGCGACGAGCACATGCACGCCCTGCGCCCGTGCCTGCATCTCAAGCGCCTGCATCAGGGCGCGCCCAATGCCTTGGCCACGCGCGGCCTCGCTCAGGATGATCGTGTGTTCACGTGCAAAGGCATAGCCCGGCCCGCTGCGAAATCCGCCGTAGCGCGCAAAGCCCACCACCGCGCTGTGAAGCTCAGCCACAAGAAATACCTCGCCCGGCGTGCCAATCATTGTGTTGAGGTCGGCCTCGCTCTTTTCATCGGTGGAAAATGTCACCGCCGTGTCGCGAATGATCGGGTTCCAGAAGGCGGCGATCTCTGCCGCATCCTCTGCGCGGGCCGGGCGAATGCTCATCGCAGGATTCTCCGCCCGTGGGGTGTCTCAAAGGTCGCCTGCATCGCGGGCACGCCCTCGACAAAGACCACCCGCGCATCCTTAAGCGGCACCACCTCGCGCAGCCAGGCCGCATCTGGATGGGCAATCTCGAACCGCTCAAGCCGGAGGCCATTGCCAGGCAGCATATCGCCGGGGATCGTATCGACCTGCCATTCGATCAGGGCCGGGAAGGCGCCTCCACAGGGCAGACGCCCATCCTCGGGCACCGCCATGCGCCAACGCAGATCGCCGCGCGCAAGATCGACAGGACGCCCTGCCCCTTCGGGCATGTCCCGCAACGTGGCCTCAAGGTCGTCCACCCGGCAAATCCAGTTGCCGATCCGGGGCGCGCCGTGGAATTCATCCAGCGCGAACCAGCGCGGGTAGGGTAAGGCGGGTGCTTCAGGGTCAATGGCAATCGCCTCAAGGTAAAGCCCGTCCTCAAGCCCGATAAGCCGGTTATGGGTGCCAAAATGCGTATGAACCCCGCCCGGTCCCATCCCGACCCCAAGCGCGTCCTCCACATGCGCAACCGCAGCCTCCAGAGTTTCGCCCGCAACGGCCAGATGATCCAAAAACATGCTGTTTTCCCCACTATTTGGTATTGTCCTGCGCCAAATCGGCCCCATCTCCTAGAGAACGACAAATTTACTCAGGGTTTCAGATGATCATCGCCGCTCTTGACCGCTTTTTCAAACACGAAGCCGCCGGGGGCATCATGTTGATGTTGGCCACCGTGGCCGCCATGGTTATTGCCAATTCGCCGCTCGCGTCCGGCTATAATTTCATCCTCGAAACCATCGGCGAAGTGTCGATGAACGGCAAGGGCATCGAAAAGCCCATGATCCTGTGGATCAATGACGGGTTGATGGCGGTATTTTTCTTCCTCATCGGCCTCGAACTCAAACGTGAACTCCTTGAAGGCAAACTCAAGAACCCGCGCGACGTGCTTTTGCCCGGTGCAGCCGCCGTGGGCGGCATGGCCATTCCAGCGATCATCTTTGCCGCGCTGAACTGGAACAGCCCCGAAACCCTCTCGGGCTGGGCCATCCCGGCGGCGACGGACATCGCCTTTGCCCTTGGCATCCTCGCCCTTGTCGGTGCGCGGGCCCCGACCTCGCTCAAGGTCTTCCTGCTGACGCTGGCGATCCTCGACGATATCGGCGCTATCCTGATTATCGCGCTGTTCTATACCGCCAATCTCAAAGTGCATTTCCTTGTCATGGCGCTGGCGCCACTGGCGGTGCTGTTCATACTCAACCGGATGAAAATCCACCGCATCGCGCCCTTTATCCTGCTGGGGATTGTGCTCTGGGTGCTGGTGTTGAAATCCGGCGTGCATGCGACGCTTGCAGGTGTGGTTACCGCCTTCTTCATCCCGCTCTATGACCGCTGGGGCAAATCCCCGCTGCATTCGATCGAACACGGGCTGACGCCGTATGTCTATTTCTTCATCGTGCCGGTCTTTGCCTTTGCCAATGCGGGCGTGGTGCTGTCGGACCTGTCGCTCTCGGCTTTCGCCGATCCGCTGACTCTCGGGATTATCCTCGGCCTTGTCATCGGCAAACAGGTCGGCGTCTTTGGCATGACCTGGCTTTTGGTGAAATCCGGCCTTGCCCGCCTGCCCCATGGCGCAACCTGGCGCCATATCTACGCGGTGGCTTGCCTTGCCGGGATCGGCTTTACCATGTCGCTATTCATCGGCGGGCTAAGCTATGCCGACCCGGCGCTGATGAATGAAACCCGGCTTGGCGTGCTGACCGGCTCGCTGATCTCCGGTGTGATCGGCTACGTGCTCCTGATGACAGCGCCACAACCCGACACTGTCGCCGCCGAATGAGAAAACGGCCCCCGTTTTTGCGGGGACCGTTTCAGTCTTCTTCTCTGTAAAATACTCGCGGGGGGTGCGGGGGGGCAGCCAGCCCCCCCGCCCTTTTCCGTTAAGAGCGTGCTTCGCGGATGAGGCGTAGGATATCCTGCGCCGCTTCCGGGATGTTGGTGCCGGGACCAAAGATCGCCTTCACACCAGCGTTTTGCAGGAATTCATAATCCTGCTGCGGGATCACGCCACCACAGATAACCAGAATATCCTCGGCCTCGCGCTCCTTGAGGGCGGCGATGAGCTGGGGCGCGAGGGTCTTGTGGCCTGCCGCTTGCGAGGAAATCCCGACCACATGCACGTCATTGTCGACCGCATCCTGCGCCGCTTCGTCCGGCGTCTGGAACAGCGGGCCTACATCCACGTCAAAGCCGATATCGGCAAAGGCGGTGGCGATGACTTTGGCACCACGGTCATGGCCGTCCTGGCCCATCTTGACCACGAGCATCCGCGGACGACGGCCTTCGGCCTCGGCAAAATCCTCGACCGATTTCTGGATCGCGGCAAAGCCCTCGTCGCCCTCATAAGCGGCGCCGTAGACCCCGGCCAGCGTCTTGACCTCGGCGCGGTGACGGCCGAATTCCTTTTCCATAGCCATGCTGATTTCCCCAACAGATGCCCGTGCACGCGCCGCCTCCACGGCTGCTTCGAGCAGGTTGCCCCCCTCTTTCGCCCGGCGGGTCAGCTCGTTCAGAGCCGCGTCGCAGGCCTCGCTGTCCCGCTCGGCACGCATTTTTTCGAGCCGTGCAATCTGGCTCTCGCGCAC
>JAAEZB010000074.1 GCA_018223085.1 Paracoccaceae bacterium | reverse complement strand
GTGCATTGTTTTGGGGGCTGTGGGCGGTCCGGGATGGCGATCATGCGGCTCTTGGTTGAGATGGGCGAGGAGCCGGAAGCGGCGCTTGCGCGGCTTCGGGCGGTGCGGCCTTGCGCGGTTGAGACAGAAGCACAGAGGCTCTGGGCCGCGAATCGGGGCTAAACCCTTTGGTTAACGGCGAAAACGGGGGTCTGCATCGCGTCTGTATCACGTCGGTATTGCGTCGGTGCGAGGGCGCGCGCGGCGGGGTGTGACACCACCGCGCGCGGTATTTTCAGTTTCTCAAGACTTGCGATCGCGTTTTTTGGCCATGGCCCGGCGCACCATTTTGCCGAAGGCTTTGTCGCGGGCGCGGGTCTCGTGGAGGGCGGCGCTATTGCGGGCGTCCTCGCGGAGTAGCTTTTGCCAGCGATGTAGCCGGTCCTCGGAGAGGGTGCCGGAGGCGATAGCCTCCTGCACAGCGCAGCCGGGTTCGTTGGTGTGGCTACAGTCAGAGAAGCGACAGGACCGGCCCAGCGTGTCGATGTCGTCGAACACGGCGTCGATGCCTTCGGCGGCGTCCGTCAGGCGCAGGGCACGCATGCCGGGCGTGTCGATGAGCCAGCCCCCAAAGCGGGTCTGAAAAAGGCCGCGCGATGTTGTGGTGTGGCGGCCCTTGGCATCGTCCTCGCGGATGCCCTGCGTGGTGAGGGCCTCGGTGGTGAGGGCGTTGGTCAGGGTCGATTTGCCAACCCCGGAAGAACCGACGAGGGCGAGGGTCTGTCCGGCGCGACACCACGGGGCGAGCATCTCGGTTTCAAGCGGGTCGGTGGCATCAAGGGCGATGGCGGTGACCAGCGGCGAGAGCCGTTCGGCCCGGCGCGCATAGGCGCGGGGATCGTCACAGAGATCGGCCTTGGTCAGGATGACCAGCGGAAGACAGCCTGCACTTGCCGCCAGCGCAAGGTAGCGTTCGAGACGCGCCTCGTTGAAATCGGCATTGCAGGACGTGACGATACCGAGCGTGTCGACATTGGCGGCAATGAGCTGGGCCTCGGCGCTTGTGCCTGCGGCGCGGCGGGTGAGGGCGGTTTGCCGGGTGAGCGTCTGCGCGATGCGCATACCGTCCGGCGTTGTCAGCACCCAGTCGCCGACCGCATAGGCGGCGGTGGTCCTGTCCGAGGCGGGCAGGAGGGTTTGGGGGCCGGTTTGCGTAAGCGCAAAGAGGCGGTCGCGGGCGACGGAGGTGATCCGGGCCACGTGGGGAAGGTCTTCGGCGGCGATCTGCGCGCGGAAGGGGGCCGACCATCCGAGGTCGGTAAGAGAATACAGTGTCAACGGTTTTGTCCCGATACGAAATGAGTCACGGCATGGCGGCGCGGGGCGCGGCAATGCGGTTCAAAACGGCCGGGCGGTGCGGTCTTTGTTAGACGGCGACGGCCCGGAAGGGTGCTACAATCGTCATGTATCCTCCGGGTGGTATTGGTGGTGAGCCCTTTCGGCAGGGTTTGCGGTGCAAACCCGCCTATCGGGCCGTCGGAACCTGCTTCGCAGAACCCGACGTGGGTGAGAGGCTGGACATCGACCCAAGCGGGGCTCGTTGTGGCTGCTACCTTCCGGTCCTGACCAGGTTGGCGAGGCGCTTGCCCGCGCCAACCTCTCAATCGCCGATATAGGGGGAGTCGCCAGAGAGATCAATACGCAGGCGCAGGAAGCCTGTTTCGGTCGGGTCGAGGGCAGACAGGCCGGGGCGGGCGGCGATGTGGGCCGCAGCTTTGGGCGAGGTGTCGAACAGGCCTGCGGCACCGGGAACCGGGCAAAAGCGCCATGGATCGGGCCAGTCGCCGGGGGCACCGCCGGTGCGGGCGATATGATCGGCGACGATATCGCGGATCTTGGTGGTTTCTTCGTGGATGGTATTGGCGGGGGTGGCATGGGGGAAGTAGCCCCCACCGCCGGCGCGGTAGGTGTTGACCGCGAGAAGGCATTCGGCGTCGGGCGCGAGCGGCGCGCCGTCGAGGCAGAGGTTGCGAATGCGGCTATGGCGCGGATCGAGAAGCGAGCCGTCGGTAGCGTGGCGTGGCGGTTGGGTCAGGTCGATGTCGTACGTCAGGCCGTAGATCGTATCGCAGTTATAGGGCGGGAAGGCCGGATCAATCAGGGATTGGTCGCCGCCATGGGGGGTGATCTGGCAGTAGAAACCGGCGGACATTTCGAGCCAGTCGGCGATCTGCGCCCCGGTAAGACGCAGGACGGCGATGTCATTGGGAAAGAATTGCAGGTCTGTCACGTGGCTCAGGGCGACGGGACCGGCGGGGACATCGGTATAGTGGCCGGGGCCTGCGCGGCCGCCGGCCTTTTGCGGGGCAACCGCCGACAGGAGGGGGAGATCGGCGAGGGGGGTGTCTTTGAAGAGAGGGGTGAGATGGGCGGTCTGGGCCTCGGCGACAAGGCGCAGGGCGTCGCAGCCGGGCAGCGGAGCAAAGAAGCTATGCATCGGGCGCGAGAGCGTGCCGATGGGGCGGCGGATCGCGGTCAGCGTGCGGGCATGAGCCGGGGCGAGGAGGGCCGTCAGGGCGCTATCTTCGGGGATGTCATGCGTTGGAAGCAGGTGGGATTGGGCGGTGGTGATCTGCCAGCGGTCATCGGCGCGGGCCAGGCGCAGGTCGATGCGCCCGAGGGTGCCTGCGGCGGCGGCGGGCAGGATGGCGGGAATGCCGTGCAGTGTGCCTTGGGCCGGGTCGATGGCGGGGTGTGTGGGGGCGTCGGGCGCGGGAAAGCGCAGGTGGGTATGGCCGAGGACGATCGCGTCGACACCGGGCAGGGCGGCGATATGGAACCCGGCGTTTTCGAGGCCGGGGCGAGCGTCTGAGATGTCGATCCCGGTATGGGCCAGCGCGATGACGAGATCGGCGCCTTGGGTGCGCAGGGCGGCGATGGTGCGGGCGGCGGCGAGGAGCATGTCTTCGGAGGTCAGCGCGTCGCCGATGCGGGAATGATCCCAGAGCACCACCTGCGGCGGCAGCACGCCGAACACACCGATGCGCAGGCGATGGGAGGTGCCGGAGGTGTCCGTCAGATCGCGGTCGAGGATCACACCGTCCTGCCAGAGGCCGGACAGGGCGGCGGGGGCGGTTTCGGTTGGGTGCAGATTGGCGGCAAGAAGCGGGAACCGGGCGGCAGAGAGCGCGTCGGCAAGATCGCCAAGATCGAGGTTGAATTCGTGATTTCCGATGGATGCCGCATCCGGGGCGAGCGCGTTCAGGGCGACGATTGACGGATGGGTGAGACTCTCGCGATTGGGCAGGTCGGCAAAGAGATCGGCCATGGCGGTGCCCTGAAGCATATCGCCATTGTCGAAATAGAGGCTATTGGCCGCCTTGGCGCGTTCACGCGTCAGAAGCGTTGCAATACGGGCCAGAGAGGGAAGATCGGCGGGGCGATCGGCAAAGTAGTCATAGGACAGGAGGTGGCCGTGCACATCGCTTGTTGCGAAGAGCGTCAGGTCAATTTCAGAGGTGTTTGTTAAGGCGGCGGGTTTCTGTGTCACGGGGGTCTATTGGGTTTGTTGGGCGGATTCAGTCATGGTTTTCAGGTAACTAGCAAAATCACTCGGGCGGCATAGAGACGGTTTTGTGTCAGCTTGTGGGTTTCTGTGTCAGCGGCCATGCGGGCGATGAAATGTTGAGGAATGCGGGCGGGCATGGCATGGGTTCGGGGATAGGGATGCGGCGAAGGAGAAACCCAATGAAACATGCCGAAAGCGTGACCTTCGGGGGATCGGGGCTTGACCGGGCGGCGCATTTGCGCGGCGATGTGACGGCGCTCATGAGTGAGACGACGAGCCGCACCATCGTTTTGTGGCGTGGCAAACCGCTGGTCGAGGGCGAGGGGCGTGAGCGGCTTGTGCGGCTGGCGATGGATCACCCGGCCCTGGCGGATGCGCGCGGCGCGCCGATTTTCCTAGGGATGGAGGAGGGCGGGGCCTGTTTTGCGACGGACCTGTCGGCGTGGGAGCCGGACGCCTTTGACAAGGCGGCGCTGGAAGGGTTTTTCGATCCGAGCGAGCAGCAGCACCCTGACCTTAATGCCGGACAGGTGTTTTGCGAGTTGCGCGGGGTCATGACGCGGCTTGATGCGCGCGGCGCGGAATTGGCGGCGACGGCGCGGGCGCTCATGCTTTGGCATCGCTCGCACCGGTTTTGTGCCCGCTGCGGGGCGGAAAGTGTGATGGCCATGGCGGGCTGGCAACGCGATTGCCCGTCTTGTGGTGCGCCGCATTTCCCGCGCACGGACCCCGTTGTCATCATGCTCATCACCCATGGCAACAGCGTCTTGATGGGGCGCAGTCCGGGGTGGCCCGAGGGGATGTATTCTCTTCTTGCCGGGTTCGTGGAGCCGGGCGAGACGCTTGAGGCGGCGGTGCGGCGCGAGGTTTTCGAGGAAGCGGGCGTGCGGGTTGGCGAGGTGGGATACCTTGCAAGCCAGCCTTGGGCCTTTCCGGCGTCCCTCATGTTCGGGTGCCGGGGCGAGGCGCTGGGCCGGGAGATAAAAGTCGACCCGGCAGAGATCGAAGATGCCATCTGGGTCAGCCGGGAAGAGATGATGGCGGCCTTTGCCGGGGCGCATCCTGTGCTCAAACCAGCACGCAAGGGCGCAATCGCACATTTTCTTCTGCGCAACTGGCTTGCAGACAGGCTCGATTAACGATTATTGAATATAAAAAACCAGTGCGCAGCATGCATGTTTATGAGGGCCGAGTTATGAAGTTTAAATCCAAGGAAGACCTTGAGGCACCAATTGAAAAGGTGTTTGAGATGCTGGCGGATTTTGAACGACATGAACGGTCGGCCTTGCGCCGAGGCGTTGAGATCAGCCGAAACGACAACCTCAAGGCACCGGGCGTTGGCGCGGCCTGGGAGGCGGGTTTCAAGTTTCGCGGTAAGGATCGCAAGGCCGAGCTTGAGGTCGTGGAATTCGACCGGCCCAACGAGATCGCGGTCGAAGCACATATGCAGGGTATGGAGGCGCGGGTTGAGTTCGTTTTGGTGGCTTTGTCCAAGACGCGCACCCGGCTTAGCGTGATGACCGAGCTCAAGCCGCAGACTCTTTCGGCGCGGCTTTTGCTGCAATCGTTCAAGCTTGCCCGTGGCAATATCACCAAACGGTTCGACAAACGCCTTGCGACCATGGCGCGCGATATGGAAGAGCGCGCCACGAAGATGGCGTAATCCTTAATGGCTTGCGGGGCGGCGAACCGCCCCGAAGGCAGGGATTATCCCGCGGCAATGGTCAGGGCGGCGGCGAGGTAGCACAGGGTGGCCAATACCGAGGCCAATGTGCGCAGGTGGTTCCACCGGGTCCAGCTATGCAGGTAGTGGTTCCAATAGGATTGGAAGCGCGTGTCGTCGGGATCGGCGATATCAAGGCGTTTGTTCATGGGGACGTTTTTGCCTCCTGTGACGGTCATGACGCCGAGAATGTAGCTTGCTGCGCCGCCAAGGAGCCATAGGCCGAGGCCGGGAATGGGCAGGGTCAGGCCGATCACGACAAGCGCCATCGCGACGATCGACAGCCCGATAAGAAGCACCATGAATTGAGAGCGGTACACCGCGCGGTTGATCTGTTGCATGGCGGCGATCCCGGCGGCGGGTGTGGTCTCTCCGAGCGAACGCATGACGAAATCCGAAAAGGTCAGGAACACACCTGCCACAAGGCCGGAGGCAAGTGTGGTGGCGATGAGAATGCCTTGGAACATATCAAGGGGCATGGGAAATCTCCTTTTTGAAAGGGTTTAGTTGGATATGCCGACGGTGCGGCGCAGGTAGGTTGGGTCGACCAGTTGGCGGCGCAGGAATTGTGCGATGTCGGCGCGCGCGATCTTGAGCGAGAGGTTGCGTTCGGAGGGGGCGAAGTCCTCTTTGAAGCGGTTGGTTGCGGGGCCGTCGGTAAAGGCCGAGGGGCGCACGATGGTCCAGTCGAGGCCGCTTGCCCGGACGAGGGTTTCCTGAAGCTCGTGGTCGCGCAGGACCGGTTTGAGCAGGAGGCCGAACATGATGTGTTTCCAGAGGAAGTTCAGGTTGGCGCGGCTTTCGTGCGCGCCGAGCGTCGATTGGCAGATGAGGCGGCGCACGCCATGGGTCTGCATGGCGGAGATGATGTTCAGCGTGCCTTGTGAACGGATGGTGCTTTTGCGGGAGGCGCCTGCGCCGAGGGTCACGACGGCGGCATCCTGATTGCGCATCGCGTGCGAGACAGAGGCAGGATCGAGCGCATCGCCCGCATGGGGGATCAGTGCGGGGTGGTCGAGATCCAATACCTCGGGGCGACGGGCAAAGGCGGTCACGGTGTGGCCGTCTTCGAGCAGGGTTTTGACGGCGAGGCGTCCAATGGTTCCGGTGGCTCCGAATACGATGACGTTCATGATGGGGCTCCTTTTGGGGTTGCTTGACACTGTGTAAAGTTGACGGCGTGTCAATAATCGGTAGATTGACACCATGTCAAGTAAAAATCCGAATACCCGTTCCCGTATCCTCGAAGCGGCTTGGGACCTGTTGGAAGCAGGCGCGAGCAAAGTCAGGATGTCCGATATCGCCAAGGCCGCCGGTGTCAGCCGGCAGGCGGTCTATCTGCATTTTCCGTCGCGGGCGGATCTTCTTGTGGAGGTGACGCACCATATCGACGCGGCCAAGGGCATTGATGCGCGTCTTGCGCCGAGCCGCACGGCGGAGCGGGGGGAGGACAGGCTAGCGCTCTTTGTGGAGGCGTGGGGGAATTACATCCCGGAGATTTACGGCGTTGGGCGTGCTCTTATCGCGATGCAGGAAAGCGATTTGGAGGCGCGCAAGGCGTGGGGCGACCGGATGCAGGCGGTGCGCCATGGGTGTGCGGCTGCCGTAAGCGCATTGGCGCGGGATGGCGCGTTGCGAGAGGGATTGGAAGAGGAGGCCGCGACGGACCTTCTTTGGGCCATGTTGTCCGTCGCCAATTGGGAGCAGCTTGTGCGGCAATCGGGCTGGACGCAGGAGGCCTATGTGCGGGCCATGCAGGACATGGCCGCGCGCATATTGGTGCGATAAGCCCTAGTCGAGGTGCCGTGGCGCGGCGGCCGGGTAGACGCCGAGGATGGTAAGCGAGTTGGTGAAATACTCCAGCTCTTCCAGAGCGCGTTGCACGGGCGGATCGTCGGGGTGGCCTTCGATGTCGGCGTAAAAGCGGGTCGCGGTGAAATTACCGTCGACCATGTAGCTTTCGAGCTTGGTCATGTTGACGCCGTTGGTCGCGAAACCGCCCATGGCCTTGTAGAGCGCGGCGGGGATGTTGCGGACCTCAAAGACGAAGGTCGTCATCATCGCGATTTCACCGCGGCGGGTATGGTCGGGCTCGCGCGACATGATGACAAAGCGAGTCGTGTTGTGGCCGTGATCCTCAATATCGGAGGCGAGCACGTCGAGGCCATAAATGTCAGCGGCGAGTTCCGAGGCCAGCACGCCCTCAGTGCGGTGCCCGGATTCGAGCAGTTCGCGCGCCGCGCCCGCGCTATCGGCGGCGGCGATGCCGGTGATGCCGTGCATTTTCAAAAAGCCAGCCGATTGCGGCAGAAGCACGAGATGGGCGCGCACGGTGTCGATTTCGGGGAGTGTTACGCCGGGTAGGGCCATCAGCGCGATGCGCACACGGACAAAGGCCTCGTCCACAATGTGCAGACCGCTTTCGGGCAGGAGGCGATGAATGTCGGCCACGCGGCCATAGGTCGAGTTTTCAATGGGCAGCATGGCAAGGTCCGCCTCGCCTGAACGCACGGCGCCAATCACCTCTTCAAAGGTGTGGCAGGGCAGGGCTTCCATGTCGGGGCGGGCCTCGTGACAGGCCTGATGCGAGTAGGCGCCGGGCTCTCCCTGGAATGCGATGCGGTTCGTCATTGGTAATTTTTCCTGCGTCTTTGGCAATTTGAGCCTATGGTCGCGCTAACTACACCTTGCGTTGGAGGCAGGGAAGCGGATAGATACCCCGCAAACGCCACGAAACGGAAACGTAGCATGTTTGACACGATGACTATCACCAAGACACTGGGCGCACTTTGCGGCGCGCTCCTGATCTTTCTTCTCGGCCTGTGGGGCGCGGACGTGCTCTATAGCATGGGCGGCGGCGGGCATGGCGACCATGCCGAGCAGGCCTATGTGATCGAAGTCGAAGGCGCGGACGATCATGGCGAGGAAGAAGCCGAAGCCGAGCCGACCATCGAAGAGCTTATCGCCGCGGCCGATCTCGGCAAGGGCGCGAAAGTGTTCGGCAAGTGCAAGGCCTGCCACAAGCTTGAAAAGGGCGCGAACGCCACTGGTCCTTACCTCTTTGGTGTGGTCGGGCGTGACGTAGGCACCGCGGAAGGCTTTGGTTACTCGGGTAGCCTCGTGGCCGTCGCAGATGTCTGGACCCCGGAAAACCTTGACCACTTCCTTGAGAAGCCGAAGGGTTTTGCACCGGGCACCTCGATGTCCTTTGCCGGTCTGAAAAAGGCCAGCGATCGCGCAAACCTGATCGCGTATCTCGACAGCCTCGACGACTAAGCGTTGCGAGACAGATTTTCGAAAGGGCCGGTGCAGAGATGCAGCGGCCCTTTTTCTATGGCGGGGGAGGGGCGCTGCCCCTCTTGGGCCGTTGGCCCAATTCACCCCGGGATATTTTTGGCAAGAGGAAGATCTGGGGCTTTCGGGGCATTTCACGGGGTGTTGAGCCATTCCTGCCTTGAACAGAGGGGCACCTGCCCATTAGCTTGACCGGCAACGAGAATGATCCAGATCATCCGACAGCCAGAGGAAGAGCCATGCCCAGATCCCGCGTTCACGCCGCACAATATCCGCATCGGTCCCTTGTTAGTCGGTGGCTGATTGCCGGGGCAGCGGCGCTGGGCGTGATGATCGCCGCAGGGTCGGTTCGGGGCGAAGAGGGTGACGGGATCATTCGCAGTCACGGCTATTCCTATTTTGGGGATCTGACATATCCGGCCGATTATCCGCATTTCGATTACGTGAACCCGGATGCGCCCAAAGGGGGCGAGATCGCGCTTTGGGCGCCGGGGACGTTTGATTCGATGAACCCCTATAGCCGCAAGGGCCGTGCGGGGCGGTATAGCTGGATGATGTATGAGAGCCTGCTTGGCGAGATGCCCGCCTCGGGGGGCGGTGCGCCGGCGGATGTTTATGGGGAATCTTACGGTCTTTTGGCCGAGAGCCTTGAGTATGATGTGGGCAAGACCTGGGTCATTTTTCATATGCGGCCCGAGGCGCGGTTTGCCGATGGCCGCCCCGTGACGGCGCATGATGTGGTGTTCAGCCATAATCTTTTACTGGAGCAGGGCCTGCCGTCTTATGCGCAGGCAGTGAAAAAGCGGGTGTTGAGTGCCGAGGCGTTGGACGATCACACGGTGAAGTTCACCTTTGCGGAGGGGATTTCGCGCCGCAATCTTATCGACCAAGTGGGCGGTGTGCCGGTTTGGTCCAAGGCGTGGCACGAGGAGACGGGGGCGCGGTTGGATGAACCGCGCATGGAGGTCTCGCCCGGCTCTGGCCCCTATGTGATTGAGAGTTTCGACGTCAATCGCCGCATCGTCTACAAGCGCAACCCGGATTACTGGGGCAAGGATCTGCCGATCAACAAGGGGCGGCATAATTTCGACCGCATTCGCATCGAATACTTCGCCGATGACTCGGCGGCGTTCGAGGCGTTCAAGGCCGGGGAATACACCTTCCGCAGCGAGGGGAATTCCAAGCAATGGGCCACGGGGTATGATTTTCCGGGCATCGAGAAAGGTTGGGTCGTGAAGGCGGAATTGCCCGATCGCACGCCGCCGACTCCGACCGGGATTGTCTTTAACCTCGGGCGTGAGGCGCTCAAGGATCGCCGGGTGCGTGAGGCGATTTCGCTTGGGTTCAATTTCGAGTGGACCAATGAATCGCTGCAATATGGGCTTTTCAAGCAGCGCCATTCCTTTGTGCAAGGCGCGCCGACCGAGGCGATGGGGATGCCTGAGGGCAAGGAGCGGGCGTTTCTTGAGAGTCTTGGTGATCTTGTGCCGGAGGGCATCCTCAATGAGCCGGTGGTGATGGCGCATGAGTCGAGCCCCAAGCGCGAGGTTGATCGGCGCAACCTGCGCAAGGCGATGGGGCTTTTGGATGAAGCGGGATGGGCCGTGGGCGACGATGGCGTGCGACGCAATGCCAAAGGCGAGACGCTGAAGCTCAATTTCCCGGTCCCGTCTTCGGCTCCGGCGACGCTTGTGGCCTCTATCGAAGTTTTTACCGCGAACCTGCAGAAGATGGGCGTAGATGCCGCGGTCGAGAAGGTCGATCCGGCGCAATATACGCTTCGTGAGCGGGAGCGGGATTATGATCTGGTCTATGACAGCTATGTCGCCTTCCTTGATACCGGCACCGGGCTTTTGCAGCGCTATGGATCGGGCGAGGCGGCGTTTAGCCTGTTCAACCCGGCGGGGCTTGCCAGTCCGCTGGTCGATAAGATCATCAATCTCTCGCTTGAGACCGAAACCCGCGAGGATCGCGATGTGGCGCTTATGGCGTTGGATCGGGTGCTGCGCTGGGAGCGGTTCATGATTCCGCTTTGGTATAATGATAGCAGCTGGGTCGCCTATTTCGACCAGTATGAATACCCCGAACCACTGCCGCGCTATGCGCTTGGGGTTCTGGATTTCTGGTGGTACAACGCTCAAAAAGCGGCTCGGCTCAAGGCCGAAGGCGCGTTGAGGTAACTGCCGCATGGGCGCCTATATTCTCCGACGTTTGTTGCTCATCATTCCGACATTGCTCGGGATCATGATCATCAACTTTACCCTCGTGCAATTCGTCCCCGGCGGGCCGGTGGAGCAGGTCATTGCCCAAATCCAAGGGCAAGGCGATGTGTTCGAAGGGTTCGCGGGCGGCGGGCAGGATGCCACCAGCCTTGAGACCGAGGAATTTACCGGCGGCGGGGGCGGTAGCAAATATGCCGGGGCGCAGGGCCTGCCGCCGGAGTTCATCGCACAGCTTGAGAAGGAATTCGGGTTCGACAAGCCGCCGCTTGAGCGGTTTTTCAACATGCTTGGCAATTATATGCGGTTTGATTTCGGCGAGAGCTATTTCCGTAAAATCAGCGTGATTGACCTTGTGTTGGAAAAGATGCCGGTGTCGATCACGCTTGGGCTTTGGTCGACGTTGATTGCCTATCTGGTGTCGATCCCCTTGGGTATTCGCAAGGCGGTCAAGGATGGATCGCCCTTTGATACATGGACCTCGGGGGCGATTATCGTCGCCTATGCGATCCCTGGGTTCCTCTTTGCGATCCTGCTCTTGGTTTTGTTCGCGGGGGGATCCTATTGGAAGATTTTCCCGCTTCGGGGTCTGACCTCGGATGATTTCGAAAGCCTCAGCCTTATGGGCAAGATGGCGGATTATATGTGGCACATTGCGCTGCCGGTTGCGGCCTCGACGATTTCGGCCTTTGCGACGCTGACGCTTTTGACGAAGAACTCTTTCCTCGACGAGATCAAGAAGCATTACGTGATGACGGCGCGGGCCAAGGGGCTTTCGGAGGGGCGCGTGCTTTATGGGCATGTGTTCCGCAATGCGATGCTCATCGTGATCGCGGGATTTCCGGCGGTGTTCATCGGGGTGTTTTTTGGCGGCTCTCTTATCATCGAGACGATCTTCTCGCTCGACGGGTTGGGGCGGCTTGGGTTTGAGGCGGCGGTGGCGCGGGATTATCCGGTCATCTTTGGGACGCTGTTTATCTTTGGTCTCATTGGCCTCGTGGTCGGGATTCTGTCGGACATGATGTATGTGCTCGTCGATCCGCGGATTGATTTTGAGAAGAGGGAAGGCTGATGGCGTTGTCTCCTCTCAATCAGCGGCGCTGGCGCAATTTCAAGCGCAACCGGCGGGCGTTTTGGTCGCTCATCATTTTCTCGATCGCGTTTTTTGTCACGCTTTTTGCCGAGGTGATCGCCAATGACAAACCGATCCTCGTCTCTTATCGCGGCGAGATTTATGCGCCGGTGGTGAAGTTCTACCCGGAGACGGCGTTTGGCGGGGATTTCAAGACCGAGGCCGATTACAAAGACCCTGTGGTGCAATGCCTTATCGCGACGGGCGGGGTTGAGTATTGTTTTGATGAACCCGAAGAGATCATGGACGAGGTTTCGGCAGGGACATATGCCGAGGACGGGTTCGAGAAGGGATGGGCGCTTTGGCCTTTGATCCCTTATTCCTTCGACACGCCGGTCGATCAGCCCGGTGCAGCGCCTTTGCCGCCGAGCAGCCATAACTGGCTCGGCACGGATGACCGTAAGCGCGATGTGGTGGCGCGGGTGATTTATGGGTTTCGGCTCTCGATCGTGTTCACGCTTATCGTCACCACGCTGGCGAGCGTGATCGGGATTATTGCCGGGGCGATACAGGGGTATTTCGGCGGCTGGGTTGACCTTATTTTTCAGCGCGTGATTGAGATTTGGTCGTCGACGCCGAGCCTTTATATCATCATCATTTTATTCGCCATTTTGGGGCGAAGTTTCTGGCTTTTGGTGCTCTTGACGGTGCTTTTTGGCTGGACCGCTTTGGTTGGCGTGGTGCGGGCCGAGTTCCTGCGAGCGCGCAACCTTGAGTATGTGCGTGCGGCCAAGGCGTTGGGGGTTAGCAACCGGGTCATCATGTTCCGCCATATGTTGCCCAATGCGATGGTGGCGACGGTGACCATGTTGCCCTTTATCGTCACGGGGACGATTTCGACGCTGGCCGGTTTGGATTTCCTTGGCTTTGGCCTGCCGTCGACGGCGCCGAGCCTTGGGGAATTGACGCTTCAGGCGAAACAGAACCTTCAGGCGCCATGGTTGGCCTTCACCGCGTTTTTCACCTTTGCCATCATGCTTTCGCTTCTTGTGTTCATCTTTGAAGGGGTGCGTGATGCGTTCGATCCGAGGAAGACATTCTCATGAGCGCGCCGGTCTGTGAAAGCAAATGGTCGTGTCAGGTCAACGGTCTGACGGGGACGGCGATGTTCATGTCGCTGATGATCCTGGTCTGGGCCGGGATTGAGGCGTTGAGTTCGGGCATGTCGGGCGGTGAGGCGCTTCGTTTTGGGGCGTTGTTGGCGCCGACATGGGTTTCGGCGATTTACGCGGTTGTGATGCGGCTTCGGCGGCAGGTGTTTGGCTGGTTTGGTCTTGGGATCGTGGCGGGGGGCACGGTTTGGGGCATCTTCGTTTTGAACGGGGTGGTGCAGCTATGAGCCTTCTTGAGGTCAAGAACCTGCGCGTGGCGTTTCGCCAAGATGGGCAGAGCGTTGAAGCCGTGAAGGGCGTGTCCTTTACCGTGGATCGCGGTGAGACCGTCGCGCTTGTGGGCGAGTCGGGGTCGGGGAAGTCGGTCACGGCGCTTTCGACGGTATCCCTTTTGCCGCCGAGCGCAGAGATTTCCGGCGGCGTGACATATGACGGTCAGGAAATGATCGGCGCGCCGGAAAAGCTTTTGCGCAAGGTGCGCGGCAACGATATTTCGTTCATTTTCCAAGAACCGATGACCTCGCTCAATCCGCTGCATACGTTGGAAAAGCAATTGGCCGAGAGCCTTGCGTTGCATCAGGGGATTGCGGGCGACAAGGCGCGGGCACGGATTTTGGAGTTGTTACGCAAGGTGGGTATTCGCGATGCGGAAAGCCGCCTTGGGGCCTATCCGCACCAATTGTCGGGCGGGCAGCGGCAGCGGGTCATGATCGCCATGGCCTTGGCGAACAAGCCTGATGTTCTTATTGCGGATGAGCCGACCACGGCGCTTGACGTGACCATTCAGGCGCAGATTCTTGAGCTTTTGGCAGAGCTGAAAGCGACCGAGGATATGGGGCTTTTGTTCATCACCCATGACCTTGGGATCGTGAAGCGGATTGCCGATAAGGTCTGTGTGATGAAGGACGGCGAGATCGTCGAGGCGGGGCCGGTCGAGGAAATTTTCGCCAATCCGCAGCACGCCTATACCCAAAAGCTTCTTTCGGCGCGCACGGTTGGCGTGCCCGATCCGGTTCCGGCACAAGCGCCGGTCATGGCAGAGACGGAGGGTCTCAAGGTCTGGTTCCCGATCCAGAAGGGATTTTTCCGCAAGACGGTTGGCTATGTGAAGGCGGTGAACGACGCGACGATTTCGGTGCGCGCTGGTGAGACGCTTGGCATTGTCGGCGAGTCGGGGTCGGGGAAGACGACGCTGGCGCTTGCCCTGATGCGGCTCATTGGGTCGGAAGGCGGGATACAGTTCAACGGGCAGGATATTCGTCAGTGGAACACGCGGGAATTGCGCGATCTGCGCAAGGATATGCAGATCGTGTTTCAGGACCCGTTTGGCAGCCTTAGCCCGAGGATGACCTGTGAACAGATCATCGCCGAGGGCCTTGGGGTGCATGGGATTGAGGAGGGGCGCAGCGAGCGGGAGCTTGTGGCGGAAGTCATGGAGGAGGTCGGGCTCGACCCGGCGGCGATGGATCG
>JAAEZB010000138.1 GCA_018223085.1 Paracoccaceae bacterium | reverse complement strand
ATATTGATATGAAAATTGAAAAAACAGCGATTTCAGGAGTGCAGAAAATCACGCCTCGCCGTTTCGGGGATCATCGTGGTTTTTTTGCCGAAACCTACAGTCACCGCGTTTATGCGGACCTTGGGATTGATGCCGACTTCGTGCAGGATAATCACTCCTTGTCGGGTGATGTCGGTACGGTGCGTGGCCTCCACTTTCAGACCCCTCCCGCCGATCAGGCCAAACTGGTGCGGTGCGGCCGTGGGGCGATCTTTGACGTTGCCGTGGACATTCGCAAAGGTAGCCCGACATACGGAAAATGGGTCGGGTATGAGCTCAGTGCTCAAAACGGCAGCCAACTGTTTATTCCTGCTGGGCTTGCACATGGTTTCGTCACCCTCGAACCCGATAGTGAGATCGTCTACAAATGCTCGAACTATTACGCTCCGGAAAACGAAGGCTCGTTGCGCTGGGATGATCCAGAGGTCGGTATCGACTGGCCCTTGACCGTGGATCCGATCCTAAGTGACAAGGACGCTATTGCGCCTTTTCTGACGGATCTGAACAGCCCATTTGAATTTGAGGGGTAGTCACCGCACATGAAAATTCTCATCACCGGAGGCGCAGGATTTATCGGCTCCGCCGTGGTCCGCCTTGCCGTGGCGCGCGGGCATGAGGTGGTCAATCTGGACGCCCTGACCTATGCCGCCTGCCTCGCCAATGTGGCACCTGTCGCAGATAGCCCGCTTTATACCTTCGAACAGGCCGACATCCGCGACCGCGCCGCGCTCGAACGGATTTTTGCAGACCACCAACCTGATGTGGTGATGCACCTTGCCGCAGAATCCCATGTCGATCGTTCCATCGACGGGCCCGCTGATTTCATCGAGACCAACATCACCGGCACGTTCAACATGCTCGAAGCCGCCCGGACCTATTGGGAGGCAAAAGGCCGCCCTAAGGATTTCCGCTTCCATCACATCTCGACCGACGAGGTTTATGGCTCTCTGCCTGCCGATAAATCGGTGCTGTTCACCGAAGGTACTGCCTACGATCCGCGCAGCCCTTATTCCGCCTCCAAGGCCAGCTCGGATCATCTCGTGCGCGCTTGGCACGAAACCTATGGCCTGCCTGTCGTGCTGACCAATTGCTCAAACAACTACGGCCCCTACCATTTCCCGGAAAAGCTCATCCCCGTGGTGATCCTGAACGCGTTGGCCAGCAAAGCCCTGCCAATCTACGGAGATGGGTCCAATATCCGTGACTGGCTCTTTGTCGAGGACCATGCCGACGCCCTGCTGCTCGTGGTCGAAAAAGGCGAACTCGGGCGCAGCTACAATATCGGTGGCGAGAATGAGCGCACCAACCTCGAACTGGTGCAAACCATCTGCGCGATCCTTGACCGCTTACAGCCCCGCGCCGAAGGCTCCTACGCCGATCTCATCACCTTCGTGACCGATCGCCCCGGCCATGATGCACGCTATGCGATCGACCCTGGGCGCATTCGCAATGAACTGGGCTGGGCGCCCTCGGTCACGGTCGAGGAAGGCCTTGAGCGCACGGTGCGCTGGTATCTTGATAACGAAGACTGGTGGCAGCCCCTCCTGAAGCGCGATGGCGTCGGGACGCGCCTTGGCACGTCCAAGGGGGTGACATGAGCATTCTCGTCTTTGGCCACACCGGACAGGTCGCAACCGAACTACAGCGCCTTGCTAATGTCGTGGCGCTTGGTCGGGAAGAGGCCGATCTCGCGGACCCGGCCGCCTGTGTTGCCGCAATCCGTGCCCATACCCCTCGCGCCGTCATCAACGCCGCAGCCTACACGGCAGTCGATCGCGCCGAGGAGGAAGAAGCCCTCGCCACGCGCATCAACGGCGACGCCCCCAAGGCCATGGCGGAGGTCTGCGCCGAGCTGGATATCCCCTTCGTCCACATCTCGACCGACTATGTCTATGCAGGTACGGGCGATACCCCTTGGACAACAGCCGATACCCCTGCCCCACAAAACGCCTATGGCCGCTCCAAACTGGCCGGAGACAATGCTGTGCAAACGGTCGGTGGCCGACATGCGATCCTGCGCAC
>JAAEZB010000073.1 GCA_018223085.1 Paracoccaceae bacterium | reverse complement strand
CGTTCAACGCCAAGACGCAGGACATGGAGCCCGGTGCGCCGTGCCCGACCGTGATTACCTACTATCAGGATAAGTCCTTCACCATGGACATCAAGACGCCGCCGGCGTCCTACTACCTGAAGAAGGCCGCCAAGTTGAAGTCGGGCGCCAAGACCCCCTCGCGCGAAGTTGTGGGTTCGGTCACCGTCAAGCAGGTGCGTGAGATCGCAGAAGCCAAAATGAAAGATCTCAACGCCAACGACATCGAAGCTGCGATGAAGATCATCGTTGGTTCGGCGAACTCCATGGGCATCGAGGTGAAGTAATGGCAAAACTTGGTAAGCGTACTGCCGCAGCGCGTGAAGCGTTCGCAGGCAAGGAAAGCGTGACCGTCGAAGAGGCCGTCGCACTCGTAAAGAACAATGCTACCGCGAAATTCGACGAAACCGTCGAAATCGCTGTGCAGCTCGGTGTTGACCCGCGCCACGCAGACCAGATGGTCCGCGGTGTTGTCGGTCTGCCGAATGGCACCGGTAAAACCGTGCGCGTGGCTGTCTTTGCCCGTGGCCCGAAAGCGGAAGAAGCACAGGCTGCTGGTGCGGACATCGTTGGCGCAGAAGACCTGATGGAAACCGTTCAGGGCGGCACCATCGAGTTTGATCGCTGCATCGCGACCCCGGACATGATGCCGATCGTCGGTCGTCTTGGTAAGGTTCTCGGCCCGCGCAACCTGATGCCGAACCCGAAAGTCGGCACCGTGACCATGGACGTCAAGGCAGCTGTTGAAGCGGCCAAAGGCGGCGAAGTGCAATTCAAGGTCGAAAAGGCCGGTGTTGTACATGCAGGTCTCGGCAAGGTGTCCTTCGACGAAGGCAAGCTGGTTGAAAACGTGCGCGCCTTCATGGAAGCCGTGCTCAAAGCCAAGCCGGCAGGCGCCAAAGGTGCCTACGTCAAGAAGATCGCTCTGAGCTCGACCATGGGCCCAGGCGTGACCATCGACGTCGATAACGCCGCGGCTCAGTAAGCCAGCACCAAAGCATTGTGAAACGGGCGGGGTAGAACCCCGCCCGTTTTCGTTTTCGCGCAGCGCAGGGGCGGAAAATGAAAAAGGCGATAGACAAAACCTTGCCCGCCCTTTAATGAACCCCTGTCCAAGCCGGAAGGGATTCGTGTTTACGGGTCCCTTTTAAGGTTTGGCCTGTCCAAGACGGAGGGTTCGTGGCGCTTTGGTCGCGAATAATTCCTTCCTGAGATGGGGAATGAGACAAGAATTCTGGAAGGTCTTCCTTCGAGCGATCCTGGACTCCTTACCCGTAAGTTTGGACCTGAACGCGTGAGCCTCCGGGTGAGCGCAAATATGAGCCGGAAGGTGAGAGCCTTCCAAATTTGGAGTAAAACTGTGGATAGAGCCCAGAAAGAGAAAGTGGTCGAGGAACTCGGCCAGATCTTCGAAAGCTCTGGCGTCGTCGTGGTAGCCCACTACGCCGGTCTCACGGTTGCTGACATGCAGGACCTCCGCGCGCGTGCTCGCGAAGCGGGTAGTGCTGTTCGTGTCGCCAAGAACAGGCTCGCCAAGATCGCCCTCGACGGAAAACCCTGCGAAAGCATGGCAGACCTTCTTACGGGTATGACCGTTCTGACCTACTCGGAAGACCCCGTGGCAGCAGCCAAGGTCGCCGAAGACTATGCCAAGTCGAACAAGAAGTTCGAAATCCTTGGCGGTGCAATGGGTGAGAACGCTCTTGACCGTGCCGGCGTCGAAGCCGTGTCGAAAATGCCGTCGCGTGAGGAGCTTATTGCTTCGATCGTTGGCTGTATCGGCGCACCTGCTTCGAACATCGCTGGCGCGATTGGCGCACCTGCTTCGAACATCGCATCCATTCTGTCTACCATCGAGGAAAAGGCAGAGGCTGCGTAAGCAACTTTGGAACCGCGTAGGGAATACCGCCCAACGTTGGAACACATACCTAGAAACGGAAAGAGTCTAAAATGGCTGATCTGAAAGCACTCGCCGAAAGCATCGTGGGCCTCACCCTGCTGGAAGCACAAGAACTGAAAACCATCCTCAAAGACGAGTACGGCATCGAGCCCGCTGCTGGCGGCGCTGTCATGGTTGCTGGTCCCGCAGGCGACGCCGGTGGCGCAGCTGAGGAAGAGAAAACCGAATTCGACGTCATCCTGAAGTCGGCCGGCGCCTCGAAAATCAACGTCATCAAAGAAGTCCGCGGCATCACCGGCCTGGGCCTCAAAGAAGCCAAAGAGCTGGTCGAAGCCGGCGGCAAGGCTGTCAAAGAAGGCGTTTCGAAAGACGAAGCCGAAGACATCAAGGGCAAGCTGGAAGCAGCTGGCGCAGAAGTCGAAGTCAAGTAATCGGGTTGGAGCGGGCCGTATCTCCGGCGCGTTCCACCAGATTTATCAGGCTGGATGCGGGTCTCCCCCGCGTCCAGCCGAACCTGTCTCAGAGAGGGCTTTCTTTAGAAAGCCTTTTCTAAGGCGAGGTTCTAGGATCGGGAGACTGCCACTCGGGACGGCGGTCGGGAATGGATCTGAACTCGACCATCTCGGATGGGTGTGCGGCCGGGGCCCGACGGTCGGCACGCTCGCAAGAGAAGTGAAAGGTGACATCGACCATGGCTCAGACCTACCTCGGCCAGAAACGTTTGCGTAAGTATTACGGCAAGATCCGCGAAGTCCTCGAGATGCCGAACCTCATCGAGGTTCAGAAATCTTCGTATGACCTCTTCCTGCGCTCCGGCGACGAAGCGATCCCGATGGACGGCGAAGGCATCAAGGGTGTCTTCCAGTCGGTCTTCCCGATCAAGGATTTCAACGAGACCTCGGTTCTCGAATTCGTCAATTACGAGCTCGAAAAGCCGAAGTATGACGTCGAAGAGTGCATGCAGCGCGACATGACCTACGCAGCACCGCTCAAGGTTACCCTGCGCTTGATCGTGTTCGATGTGGACGAGGATACCGGGGCCAAATCGGTCAAGGACATTAAGGAACAGGACGTCTTCATGGGCGACATGCCCCTGATGACCCCGAATGGCACCTTTGTTGTCAACGGCACCGAGCGTGTGATCGTCTCCCAGATGCACCGTTCGCCGGGCGTGTTCTTTGACCACGACAAGGGCAAAACCCATTCTTCGGGCAAACTCCTGTTTGCTTGCCGCATCATTCCCTATCGTGGCTCCTGGCTCGATTTCGAATTTGACGCCAAGGACATCGTGTTCGCCCGTATCGACCGCCGCCGCAAACTGCCGGTGACGACGCTGCTCTATGCGCTCGGTCTCGATCAGGAAGGCATCATGGATGCCTATTACGAAACCGTCGATTTCAAGCTCGAAAAGAACAAAGGTTGGGTCACCAAGTTCTTTCCCGAGCGTGCACGCGGCACCCGTCCGACCTATGATCTCGTCGACGCGGCCACCGGTGAAGTGATTTGCGAAGCGGGCAAGAAAGTCACCCCGCGCGCGGTCAAAAAGATCATCGACGAAGGCAAGATCACCGATCTGCTCGTGCCTTTCGACCACATCGTCGGCAAGTTCGTGTCCAAGGACATCATCAACGAAGAAACCGGCGCGATTTACGTCGAGGCCGGTGACGAGCTGACGATGGAGTACGACAAGGAAGGCGAAGTGATCGGCGGCTCTCTCAAAGAGCTTCTTGATGCTGGCGTCACCGAGATTCCGGTTCTCGACATCGACAACATCAATGTCGGTCCCTACATGCGTAACACCATGGCTGTGGACAAGAACATGGGCCGCGACACCGCGCTTATGGACATCTACCGCGTCATGCGTCCGGGCGAGCCGCCCACCGTTGAGGCGGCCTCGGCCCTGTTCGACACCCTGTTCTTCGATAGCGAGCGTTACGATCTCTCGGCCGTGGGCCGGGTGAAGATGAACATGCGCCTCGCACTGGATGCACCGGACACCCTGCGCACCCTGCGCAAGGAAGACATCGTTGCCTGTATCAAGGCACTGGTGGAACTGCGCGACGGCAAGGGCGATATCGACGACATCGACCACCTCGGCAACCGTCGTGTGCGCTCTGTCGGCGAACTGATGGAAAACCAATATCGCGTGGGTCTTCTCCGCATGGAGCGCGCCATCAAAGAGCGCATGTCGTCGGTCGAAATCGACACCGTCATGCCGCAGGATCTCATCAACGCCAAACCGGCGGCGGCGGCCGTGCGTGAATTCTTCGGCTCCTCGCAGCTGTCGCAGTTCATGGACCAAACCAACCCGCTTTCGGAAGTAACGCACAAGCGTCGTCTCTCGGCGCTTGGCCCGGGTGGTCTGACCCGTGAACGTGCTGGCTTTGAGGTGCGCGACGTGCACCCGACCCATTATGGCCGCATGTGCCCGATTGAAACGCCGGAAGGCCCGAACATCGGTCTCATCAACTCGCTCGCCACTTTTGCGCGCGTCAACAAGTATGGCTTCATCGAGACCCCTTATCGCGTCGTCAAAGATGCGAAAGTGACCGACGAAGTGCACTACATGTCGGCGACCGAAGAGATGCGTCACACCGTGGCTCAGGCCAACGCGCATCTGGATGGCGAGGGCAAGTTCGAGAACGATCTCGTCTCGACCCGCCAAAACGGCGACTACACGCTGGCATCGCGCGAATCTGTCGACCTTATTGACGTTTCGCCGAAACAGTTGGTCTCGGTCGCGGCCTCGCTCATCCCGTTCCTTGAAAACGACGACGCCAACCGCGCTCTCATGGGCTCGAACATGATGCGTCAGGCCGTGCCGCTTCTGCGTGCCGAAACCCCGCTTGTGGGCACTGGTATCGAAGAAATCGTGGCACGCGATTCGGGCGCTGCGATCATGGCGAGCCGCGGCGGTATTATCGACCAGGTCGATGCCCAGCGGATCGTGATCCGGGCGACCGAAGATCTGGCTCTTGGCGATGCCGGTGTCGATATCTACCGTATGCGCAAGTTCCAGCGTTCGAACCAGAACACCTGCATCAACCAGCGTCCGCTGGTGAAAGTGGGTGACAAGGTTCAGAAGGGCGAAGTCATCGCCGATGGTCCGTCGACGGACATCGGGGAACTGGCGCTCGGCAAAAACGTGATCGTCGCCTTCATGCCGTGGAACGGCTATAACTACGAAGACTCGATCCTGATCTCCGAGCGTATCGCGCGTGATGACGTCTTTACCTCGATCCACATCGAGGAATTCGAAGTCTCCGCCCGTGATACCAAGCTCGGCCCGGAAGAAATCACCCGCGACATCCCCAACGTCGGCGAGGAAGCCCTGCGCAACCTCGACGAGGCGGGCATCGTTTACATCGGTGCCGATGTAGAGCCGGGCGATATCCTCGTTGGTAAGATCACGCCGAAGGGCGAAAGCCCGATGACGCCGGAGGAGAAACTCCTGCGCGCCATCTTCGGTGAGAAAGCTTCGGACGTCCGCGATACCTCGCTGCGCGTGAAGCCGGGCGATTTCGGCACTGTTGTCGAAGTCCGCGTCTTCAACCGTCATGGTGTCGAAAAAGACGAACGTGCGCTTCAGATCGAGCGTGAAGAGGTGGAACGTCTGGCGCGAGACCGCGATGACGAACTCGCCATCCTCGACCGCAACATCTATGCCCGCCTCAAAGGCCTGATCCTCGGCAAAACTGCCGTGAAAGGCCCCAAAGGCGTCAAGTCCAACTCCGAGATCACCGAAGATCTGCTCGAAACCCTGACTCGTGGTCAGTGGTGGCAGCTCGCGCTCGCGGAAGAGGCCGACGCACAGATCGTCGAGGCTCTGCATGAGCAGTATGAGATCCAGAAGCGCGCGCTCGACGCTCGTTTTGAGGACAAGGTCGAGAAGGTCCGCCGCGGCGACGACCTGCCGCCGGGCGTGATGAAGATGGTCAAAGTCTTCATCGCCGTGAAGCGCAAGCTTCAGCCGGGCGATAAGATGGCCGGTCGTCACGGGAACAAAGGTGTGATCTCGAAAGTGGTGCCGATGGAGGACATGCCGTTCCTCGAAGACGGAACCCCGGTCGATTTCTGCCTCAACCCGCTCGGTGTTCCGTCGCGTATGAACGTCGGTCAGATCCTTGAAACCCATATGGGTTGGGCTGCACGCGGTCTTGGTCTGAACGTTGATGAAGCGCTTCAGGAATATCGCCGCTCTGGCGATCTGACCCCGGTGCGTGACGCGATGAAGCTGGCCTATGGCGACGATGTCTACGAAGAGGGCATCACCTCCATGGAAGAGGTCGAGCTTCTCGAAGCCGCTGGCAACGTGACCCGCGGTGTGCCGATCGCGACCCCGGTCTTCGATGGTGCGAAAGAGGCGGATGTGAACGACTCGCTGCGCCGTGCCGGTTTTGACACCTCGGGCCAGTCGGTCCTGTTCGACGGGCGCACGGGTGAGCAGTTTGCACGCCCCGTGACCGTGGGTGTCAAATACCTGCTGAAGCTGCATCACCTTGTCGACGACAAGATTCACGCCCGTTCGACCGGCCCGTACAGCCTCGTCACCCAGCAGCCGCTTGGTGGTAAGGCCCAGTTCGGTGGTCAGCGTTTCGGGGAGATGGAAGTCTGGGCTCTCGAAGCTTACGGCGCCGCCTACACCCTGCAGGAAATGCTGACGGTGAAGTCGGACGACGTGGCGGGCCGGACCAAGGTCTACGAATCGATCGTCAAAGGCGAAGACAACTTCGAAGCGGGCGTCCCGGAATCCTTCAATGTTCTCGTGAAGGAAGTCCGTGGCCTCGGCCTGAACATGGAACTCCTGGATGCGGAGGTGGACGAGTAAGGGCCTCGCGCCCTTACCCCATCATCCCTTCCGCACAAGATTTAGGATATCAAAATGAACCAGGAACTGACCAACAACCCGTTCAACCCGCTGACCCCGCCGAAAGTGTTCGACGAGATCAAGGTTTCGCTGGCTTCGCCGGAGCGGATTCTCTCGTGGTCCTACGGTGAGATCAAAAAACCGGAAACCATCAACTACCGTACGTTCAAGCCCGAGCGTGACGGTCTCTTCTGTGCGCGTATCTTTGGCCCGATCAAAGATTACGAATGCCTCTGCGGCAAATATAAGCGCATGAAGTATCGCGGCGTCGTCTGTGAAAAATGCGGCGTCGAAGTTACCCTCCAGAAAGTGCGCCGCGAGCGTATGGGCCATATCGAATTGGCCGCGCCCGTTGCACATATCTGGTTCCTGAAATCGCTGCCGTCGCGCATCGGTCTCATGCTCGACATGACGCTTCGTGATCTTGAGCGTGTGCTATACTTCGAAAACTACGTGGTGATCGAACCGGGCCTGACTGACCTGACCTATGGCCAGATGCTCACCGAAGAAGAGTATATGGACGCGCAGGATGCCTATGGCATGGACGCCTTCACCGCCAATATCGGCGCCGAAGCGATCCGCGAAATGCTTTCGCAGATCGATCTCGAAGCCGAGGCCGAACAGCTTCGCGCGGACCTTGCCGAAGCGACTGGCGAGCTGAAGCCGAAGAAGATCATCAAGCGCCTCAAAGTCGTCGAGAGCTTCCTTGAATCCGGCAACCGCCCGGAATGGATGGTTCTGACCGTGATTCCGGTCATTCCGCCGGAACTGCGTCCGCTCGTGCCGCTCGATGGTGGCCGTTTCGCGACCTCGGATCTCAACGATCTCTATCGCCGCGTCATCAACCGGAACAACCGTCTCAAGCGCCTGATCGAACTGCGCGCGCCCGATATCATCGTGCGTAACGAAAAGCGGATGCTGCAGGAATCCGTGGATGCGCTGTTTGACAATGGTCGCCGTGGTCGCGTCATCACCGGCGCCAACAAGCGTCCGTTGAAATCGCTCTCGGACATGCTCAAGGGTAAGCAGGGCCGCTTCCGTCAGAACCTTCTGGGTAAGCGCGTCGACTTCTCGGGCCGTTCGGTCATCGTGACCGGCCCGGAACTCAAGCTGCACCAGTGTGGTCTGCCCAAGAAAATGGCGCTCGAACTGTTCAAGCCGTTCATCTATTCGCGGCTTGAGGCCAAAGGCCTTTCGAGCACCGTGAAACAGGCGAAAAAGCTCGTTGAGAAAGAGCGTCCCGAAGTTTGGGACATCCTTGATGAGGTGATCCGCGAACACCCGGTGATGCTCAACCGCGCACCGACGCTGCACCGTCTTGGTATTCAGGCGTTCGAACCGGTCCTCATCGAAGGTAAAGCGATTCAGCTGCACCCGCTCGTCTGTTCGGCCTTCAACGCCGACTTCGACGGTGACCAGATGGCTGTTCACGTGCCGCTCTCGCTCGAAGCACAGCTTGAAGCGCGTGTTCTGATGATGTCGACCAACAACGTTCTGTCGCCCGCCAACGGCGCACCGATCATCGTTCCGTCGCAGGATATGATCCTCGGCCTCTACTACACGACGATCATGCGTGAAGGCATGAAGGGTGAAGGCATGGTCTTCTCCTCGATCGACGAGGTTCAATACGCTCTTGATACCGGCGCCGTGCACCTGCACGCCAAGATCACCGCACGTATCCCACAGATCGACGAAAACGGCATGGAAGTCATGCAGCGTTTCGAGACCACCCCCGGTCGCGTGCGCCTTGGTGCCCTTCTGCCGCAAAACGCCAAAGCCCCGTTCGAACTGGTCAACAAGCTGCTGCGCAAGAAAGAAGTGCAGCAGGTCATCGACACCGTCTACCGTTACTGCGGTCAGAAAGAGTCGGTCATCTTCTGTGACCAGATCATGACCATGGGTTTCCGCGAAGCGTTCAAGGCCGGGATTTCCTTCGGCAAGGACGACATGGTTATCCCCGATAACAAGTGGACGATTGTCGACGAGACCCGCGGTCAGGTGAAAGACTTTGAACAACAGTACATGGACGGCCTGATTACTCAGGGCGAAAAGTACAACAAAGTTGTCGATGCTTGGTCGAAGTGTAACGACAAGGTCACCGATGCCATGATGGGCACCATCTCGGCAGCCCAGACCGATGAGAACGGCGCCGAAGCAGAACCGAACTCGGTTTACATGATGGCTCACTCCGGTGCGCGTGGCTCGGTCACTCAGATGAAACAGCTCGGCGGGATGCGCGGCCTGATGGCCAAGCCGAACGGCGACATCATCGAGACGCCGATCATCTCGAACTTCAAGGAAGGTCTGACCGTTCTTGAATACTTCAACTCGACCCACGGCGCCCGTAAGGGTCTGTCGGATACGGCTCTGAAGACTGCGAACTCCGGTTACCTGACTCGTCGTCTCGTAGACGTGGCGCAGGACTGCATCGTGCGCATGAACGACTGTGGCACCGACAACGCCATCACCGCCGAAGCGGCTGTGAACGACGGTGAAATCGTGGCTTCTCTGGCTGAGCGTGTGCTTGGTCGTGTGGCGGCCGATGATGTTCTGCGTCCGGGGACCGATGAGGTTCTGGTGGCCGAAGGCGAGCTGATCGACGAACGCATGGCAGACACTATCGACGAAGCCGGTGTGGCCTCCATGCGAATCCGCAGCCCGCTCACCTGTGAGGCCGAAGAAGGCGTCTGTGCCCAGTGTTATGGTCGTGACCTTGCACGCGGTACTATCGTCAACACTGGCGAGGCCGTGGGCATCATCGCGGCACAGTCGATCGGTGAACCCGGTACACAGCTGACGATGCGGACCTTCCACATCGGCGGCGTTGCACAGGGTGGTCAGCAGTCCTTCCTCGAAGCGAGCCAGGACGGCACCATCATCTTCGAGAACGCGCAGATTCTTGAAAATGCCAACGGCGAACTGTTGGTTATGGGCCGTAACATGAAGCTCATCATTCAGGACGAAAGCGGCGAGGAACGTGCCAACCACAAGATTGGCTATGGTTCCAAACTCTTCGTCAAGGACGGTCAGAGCATCGCTCGCGGTGACAAGCTGTTCGAATGGGATCCCTACACCCTGCCGATCCTCGCCGAGAAATCGGGTACTGCGAAATATGTCGACCTTGTGTCGGGTATCGCCGTACGCGACGAGACCGACGAAGCCACCGGCATGACCCAGAAGATCGTCGCCGATTGGCGCGCGGCTCCGAAGGGCAACGAGCTCAAGCCGGAAGTTATCCTTGTGGATGAAAATGGCGAGCCGGTGCGTAATGATGCGGGCAACCCGGTGCATTACCCGATGTCTGTGGACGCGATCCTCTCGGTCGAAGATGGCGAGCAGATCAAGGCTGGTGACGTTGTCGCGCGTATCCCGCGTGAAGGCGCCAAGACCAAGGACATCACCGGTGGTCTGCCGCGTGTGGCCGAACTGTTCGAGGCACGTCGCCCCAAAGACAACGCAATCATCGCCGAGATTGATGGTTACGTGCGCTTTGGCCGCGACTACAAGAACAAGCGCCGCATCTCGATCGAACCGGCGGACGAGTCGATGGAGCCCGTCGAATACATGGTGCCCAAGGGCAAGCACATCCCGGTGCAGGAAGGCGACTTCGTGCAGAAGGGTGACTACATCATGGACGGCAACCCGGCGCCGCACGACATCCTGTCGATCATGGGTGTCGAGGCTCTGGCCGATTACATGATCAACGAAGTGCAGGACGTCTATCGTCTCCAAGGCGTGAAGATCAACGACAAGCACATCGAAGTCATCGTGCGCCAGATGCTCCAGAAGTGGGAGATCCTCGACTCCGGCGAGACCACGTTGCTCAAAGGCGAGCATGTGGACAAGCAAGAGTTCGATCAGGCCAACGAAAAGGCAGCGTCCGAAGGTCGTCGTCTTGCGTCGGGCGAACCGATCCTGCTGGGCATCACCAAAGCGTCTCTTCAGACACGCTCCTTCATCTCGGCGGCCTCCTTCCAAGAGACCACCCGTGTTCTCACCGAGGCTTCGGTGCAGGGCAAGAAGGACAAACTCGTGGGTCTCAAAGAAAACGTCATCGTGGGTCGCCTCATCCCCGCCGGGACGGGCGGTGCGACCCAACAGGTGCGCCGCGTGGCACAGGATCGCGACAACATCGTCATCGAAGCGCGTCGTGAGGAGGCCGAAGCGGCCGCCGCACTGGCCGCTCCGACCGAAGATATGTCGGCAAATGACGTGTTCAGCAGCAGCCCCGTCGAGACTTCGGAAGACAGCGCTCTCGATTGATCGCGGCCTTTACCGGCTTGAATTCAAAGAAGGGCCCCCGGCATCGAGCCGGGGGCCCTTCTTGTTCTTGGCGAGAGTATTTGCGCCAAGATGAAGAAGGGTCTTGGCGCAAAGGGACGGTGGTTCTAGGGTCGCTCGGTCGAGGGGCGTAAAGGGGCAAGGGCCATGGCGATGTCGGAGAATATGAAGGGCGCATTGTTGATGATGTGCTCGATGGCGGCCTTTACCTTCAATGATACCTGTATCAAGGCCATGGGGCCGGGAATGCCGCTGTTTCAGCTTCTTGTGCTGCGCGGGATCGTGACCAGTGTTTTGATCTTTGTCCTGGCGCGGGCCTATGGGGCGATCCGCTTGAACCTTCCGGCACGCGATTGGGGATTAATCGCTTTGCGCACCGGCTCCGAGATCGGTGCAGCGTTTTTCTTTATCACTGCCCTTCGCAATATGCCCATCGCCAACGTGACGGCGGTGTTGCAGGTGCTGCCTCTGACCGTAACTCTTGGCGGGTATCTGTTCTTTCGCGAAACTGTCGGTTGGCGCCGGATGAGCGCGATCCTGATCGGCTTTTGCGGCATGCTTTTGATCGTGCGTCCCGGTCCGGACGGCTTTGACCTCTTTTCACTTTATGCGATGGCTGCCGTGGGCTGTGTGACGGTGCGCGATCTATCCACGCGGCGCATGTCGGCGGCAGTTCCGTCGCTCACCGTTACGCTTTCGGCGTCAGTTGGCGTGTTGCTATTCTCCGCCGTGGCGAGCTTATGGGAGACATGGGTGCCAGTCACACCGCGCGATGCGGCGCTGATTGGGGGCGCGTCGTTCTTCATCATCGGCGGGTATTTCTTCTCGGTGATGGTGATGCGTGTGGGGCAGGTCTCTTTCGTGGCACCTTTCCGCTACACCGGCCTGCTTTGGGCCTTGCTTATGGGGGTGGTTGTCTTTGGTGACTGGCCCGATCCGATTACCCTTCTTGGGGCGAGCGTCGTTGTTGTGACCGGTGTCTTTACCCTGTTGCGTGGCAGCCGTCAGGCGCGGGTATAAATTGTCCGCACCGCATCCGCATCGACATTGAACTCTGCCCGGAACAGGGCCTCCCCCTCTGTATCCAGAGGCTCAAGCTTGAAGCGGCGGATATTTTCCTTCTGGCGTGAATCGTTGTGATCATTATGGCCGCGCAAGAACATATGTGGCGTCGGCAGAGACACCACCGGCATGAACCGCCCAAGTTTGCTATGGCCGAAGTTCATGATCGTGTTGCGGCGCTGCCCCTTGGCCGACATAGCAAGTGCCGGGGTCCAGAGCGCCTCGGTCACCTGCGCCGCGCGGATGCCATCAGCCCCCGGCGAAGCGACCCAGCCAGTGTTGAAATCAAACGCTACATGCGGATGGTGGCGCAGGAGCGGGCGGCACTCCTGTGCCAGTGCCCGCAGACGTTCGACAAAATGCACCGAGACCGCGTCATCATCATCCATGCGAAATTGCAGGCAGGGGGCCTTGCGGTCATCGCGCGCAACATTGATGGCGTCGCGCATGACCTCGCGGTGAGGGCCGGATGGCCAGGCCTGTATCTGGGTCTGAGGCAGGTCTTTCAAAAGCGCTTCCAGACGGTCGCGCATGGGGGCTGGGAAGTCTTCGCCAATCACCACGACAAAGGTGAAGTCGGGATCTGTCTGGGCGTGCAGAGCGGGCAGGGTGAAGGCCTCGAACATGCGAAACCGCTCGTCAATCCGGGCCGGATCGTATAGGTACGCAGCGCGCGTTTCTGGGCTGTCATGCTCGACTTGAAACCCCCCGAGCGCCGGGTAGGAAAACCGGCAAAGCCCGATCACCTGCATGTCACGACTGTCCATCACCGGCCTCTTTAGTCTTGTTGCTCTCAGCATCGCACCGCCGGGCGAACGAGGCAAGCTGTAGCAGGGCTGGGAGGAGCCGCCGCAGGCTGTTGACAAGGGCTACGACTCCGCCTATATGCCGCAACCATCCGGTAAGGGGGCCGCCCCTGTATGCCGAATCCATAACTGTAGTGGTCAAGGTCTGGGCTAATTTGAAGCTCGCACCCTCTGAGAACCCACCGCGTCGTTCGCCTCGGAATGGGAACGTTCGCGGGTTTTTTTGCTTGCGGACGCGTAGGCAGCACACTTAACCGCATGGGGCCTGGCTCTGTGCAGCACTTGTAGGAAAACGGGAAGAGACCCTTATGCCAACGATCCAACAGCTGATCCGCAAGCCGCGTCAGCCTAAAATCAAGCGCTCGAAGTCGCAGCACCTCGAGCAGTGCCCCCAGAAGCGCGGCGTTTGCACCCGCGTCTATACCACCACTCCGAAAAAACCGAACTCCGCTATGCGGAAGGTTGCCAAGGTGCGCCTGACCAACGGTTTCGAAGTGATCTCCTATATCCCCGGTGAGAGCCACAACCTTCAGGAGCACTCTGTTGTCCTGATCCGCGGCGGTCGTGTGAAAGACCTTCCGGGTGTCCGTTACCACATCCTGCGCGGTGTTCTGGATACCCAGGGCGTCAAAGACCGTAAGCAACGTCGTTCGAAATACGGCGCCAAGCGTCCCAAGTAAGAAGGAGAGGCTGAGATGTCACGTCGTCACGCCGCTGAAAAACGCGAAATTCTGCCCGACGCCAAATTTGGCGATAAGGTGCTGAGCAAATTTATGAACAACCTGATGATCGACGGTAAGAAGTCGGTCGCGGAAAAGATCGTTTACAACGCCCTCGATCGCGTTGAGACCAAGATCAAACGCGCCCCCGTCGAAGTGTTCCACGAAGCACTGGACAACATCAAACCCTCCGTCGAGGTTCGCTCGCGCCGGGTTGGTGGTGCAACCTATCAGGTTCCGGTTGAAGTGCGCCCCGAGCGCCGCGAAGCTCTGGCCATCCGTTGGCTCATCACTGCCTCGCGTAACCGCAACGAAAACACCATGGAAGAGCGCCTCGCAGGTGAACTTCTGGATGCCGTGAACTCGCGCGGTACCGCCGTCAAAAAGCGGGAAGACACTCACAAGATGGCCGAGGCAAACAAAGCCTTCAGCCATTATCGTTGGTAATCCTTTAGGTTCAGGAGCAGTCACATGGCACGCGAATATCCCCTCGAACTTTATCGTAACTTCGGCATCATGGCTCACATTGATGCTGGTAAGACGACTTGTTCGGAACGCATCCTGTATTACACAGGTAAAGAGCACAACATCGGCGAAGTGCACGACGGCGCTGCAACCATGGACCACATGGAGCAGGAGCAAGAGCGCGGAATTACCATCACCTCGGCAGCGACCACCACTTTCTGGGAACGCACCGAAGATGGCGAAACAGCTGATTCTCCCAAGCACCGTCTGAACATCATCGACACCCCCGGCCACGTGGACTTCACCATTGAAGTTGAACGTTCGCTTGCGGTTCTCGATGGTGCTGTCTGTGTTCTCGACGCCAACGCTGGTGTTGAGCCCCAGACCGAAACCGTGTGGCGTCAGGCTGACCGCTACAAGGTTCCGCGTATGGTGTTCGTCAACAAGATGGACAAGATCGGCGCGGACTTCTTCAACTGCGTTCACATGATTGAAGATCGCACCGGTGCGGTTGCTATTCCGGTTGGTGTTCCGATCGGTGCAGAAACCGAGCTGGAAGGTCTTGTCGACCTCGTCACCATGGAAGAATGGCTGTGGCAGGGTGAAGACCTTGGCGCGTCGTGGGTCAAAGCACCGATCCGTGAAAGCCTGCAGGACATGGCCAACGAGTGGCGTGCCAAGATGGTCGAAGCGGCCGTCGAAATGGACGACGACGCGATGATGGAATATCTGGAAGGCAACGAGCCCGACGTTCCGACCCTGCGCAAACTGCTGCGCAAAGGGACTCTGGAAATGGCGTTCGTTCCCGTTCTGGGTGGCTCGGCGTTCAAGAACAAAGGCGTTCAGCCTCTGCTCAACGCTGTGGTCGACTATCTGCCCAGCCCGCTGGACGTTGTCGATTACATGGGCTTCAAACCCGGCGACGAAACAGAAACGCGTAACATCGCCCGCCGTGCGGATGATGACATGCCGTTTTCTGCTCTGGCGTTCAAAATCTGGAATGACCCCTTTGTGGGCTCCCTGACCTTTACCCGGATCTATTCCGGTACACTGGAAAAGGGCACGACATTCCTGAACTCGACCAAAGGCAAGAAAGAACGTGTTGGCCGCATGATGATCATGCACTCCAACGATCGTGATGAAATCACGGAAGCGTTCGCGGGCGACATTATCGCGTTGGGTGGCCTCAAGGACACCACAACCGGTGACACGCTCTGTGCTGTGAACGATCCTGTTGTTCTCGAAACAATGACCTTCCCCGATCCTGTGATCGAGATTGCCGTTGAGCCGAAAACAAAAGGCGACCAGGAAAAAATGGGTATCGCTCTGCAGCGTTTGTCCGCAGAAGATCCCTCCTTCCGTGTGGAAACTGACATCGAATCCGGTCAGACCATCATGAAGGGCATGGGCGAACTTCACCTGGATATTCTCGTCGATCGTATGCGTCGTGAATTTAAGGTCGAAGCGAACATCGGTGCACCGCAGGTGGCGTATCGTGAAACGATCGGCCATGAAGTTGAGCACACCTACACCCACAAGAAACAGTCGGGTGGTTCTGGTCAGTTCGCAGAAGTGAAGATGATCATCTCTCCAACAGAGCCGGGCGAAGGCTATTCCTTCGAATCCCGCATCGTTGGTGGTTCGGTTCCCAAGGAATATATCCCGGGCGTCGAAAAGGGTATCAACTCGGTCATGGACTCCGGTCCGCTGGCTGGCTTCCCTGTGATCGACTTCAAGGTCGCTCTGATCGACGGTAAGTTCCACGACGTTGACTCCTCGGTCCTCGCGTTCGAAATCGCCGCCCGTATGTGTATGCGTGAAGGCATGCGCAAAGCTGGCGCGAAACTGCTCGAGCCGATGATGAAGGTCGAAGTGATTACTCCGGAAGAATATACCGGCGGCATCATTGGTGACCTCACCTCGCGTCGTGGTCAGGTTTCGGGGCAAGAGCCGCGCGGCAACGCCGTTGCGATTGAAGCCTTCGTGCCGCTGGCGAACATGTTTGGCTACATCAACACTCTGCGTTCGATGTCGTCGGGCCGCGCCCAGTTCACCATGCAGTTCGATCACTACGATCCGGTTCCGCAGAACATCTCGGACGAAATTCAGGCGAAATACGCCTAATCGAAATTGGGAAAGCGGGAGACCGCTTTCCCCCAAAACATCAAGGAGGCCATCATGGCTAAGGAAAAGTTTGAACGCAGTAAGCCGCACTGCAACATCGGCACGATTG
>JAAEZB010000072.1 GCA_018223085.1 Paracoccaceae bacterium | reverse complement strand
ACATGGCTTTCGATCGGAAGGCGCATCCCGGCCATCGCCATGACCCGGCTCGAATTGCCCGCCACCGCGACGCCGACCTTGCCCGCGCCGATATAGCCGCGCGAGGTCTCAACGCCTTGCACTTTGCCGTTTTCGATACGAAACCCTGTAACCTCGCAATTCTGGATGATGTCGACGCCGCGCATATCGGCACCACGCGCATAGCCCCATGCCACGCCATCATGACGCGCCGTGCCCGCGCGGGGCTGCATCAACCCACCCTTGATTGGAAAGCGAGCATTGTCGAAATTGAGGAAAGGCGCCATCTCGCGCAGATCATCCTGGCCAAGGAGGCGCGCATCCGCCCCCGCCAGAAGCATCGCATTACCGCGCCGACGGTAGGCATCGCGCTGGCCGTCGGTATGAAAAAGGTTGATAATCCCGCGCTGCGACACCATCGAGTTGAAATTCGTCTCCTGCTCAAGATTTTCCCAGAGCTTCATGGAGAATTCGTAGAATGGCTCATTGCCCGGCAGAAGATAGTTGGAGCGGATGATCGTCGTATTGCGCCCGATGTTGCCGGACCCGAGCCAGCCCTTTTCAAGCACGGCCACACGGGCTTGTTTGAAAGTTTTGGCAAGGTAGAAGGCCGTCGCAAGACCATGACCGCCACCGCCGACGATCACGATATCATAATTGGGTTGGGGCTCGGGGTTGCGCCAGAGCATCCCCCAGCCTTTGTGCCCTGTCAGGGCTTCCTTCACAACCCGGAAACCGGAAAACCTCATCGCGCTGCTCCTTCGCATACAGGGTCTTTTCTAATGGGAGTGGATCACATATTCTTTCTCGAACAGGCCTTTTTTATATCAATTTGGGACATTTTGCGACACCATGCCGATCCGTAAAATCGCCTTTGCTCTCACCGACGGATTCGCGTTGATGTCGACCGCCGCCGCGCTTGAACCTTTGCGTGCGGCGAACCAGTTTTCGGATCAGCCACGCTATGATGTGACACTGCTTTCACTGGACGGGACAAGCGCGACATCCTCGTTCGGATCGCGTTTCGAAACCCATAGTTTTGAAAATATCGAACTCGACTTTGACCTGATATTTGTCGTCGCTGGAGGCAATCCAAAGAGCCTTAATCAACCGGCATTTTTCGCGTGGTTACGGCGGGCGGCGCATAAAGGGATCGCGCTTGGCGGGATTTCAGGCGGCTCAGTCATCCTCGCCAAGGCGGGGCTTTTGGGACAGCATCGGTTTACCGTGCATTGGCATCACTACGAGGATTTTGACACGCTACCGGGCACATGGCTTCTGGAGCGGCGGCTCTTTGTCATTGATCGGGACCGCTATACCTGTGCCGGGGGATCGGCACCGCTCGACATGATGCATGCACTGATTGCCCGCGACCACGGCACGCCCTTTGCCCAGCGCATTTCCGACTGGTTCATCCAGACCGAAATCCGGGGTGCGGATGCGCCGCAAACTGCCCCTATCCTTGCGCGTTATGGCCCTCTGCCCCGCGCCGTTACAGCAGCGTTGGAATTGATGGAAACTCATATTGCCGATCCGCTCGATCAGGATCAGATCGCGCGTCTATCCGGCCTGTCTACGCGCCAATTGCAACGCCAATTCCGCGACAGTCTCGGTAAATCCCTCATGCAGGAATACCGCCATATCCGCCTTGAAACAGGGAAAGATCTACTCGGCTCAACGCGCCTTCCACTCGGTGAAATCGCCGAATTGACGGGTTTCGCAAGCCAAGCGCATTTCTCGACGCGTTTTCAAGAGGCCTATGGCATCGCCCCGTCGCACTGGCGCAAAAAAACGGGCCCGGAAAGCTCCGAGCCCGCGAGTATCCGCAAGGGATAGCCCCTTAGATATCAAGCGTGTTCTGCTTTTCCCAATGCGAGAAGTGCGACACGAAAGCGTTCCATTCCTGATGCTTCATCTTGACGTAAGAGGCCGAGAACGCCTCGCCCAGCATGGACTTCAGCCCCGCATCCGCATCATAGGCGCGGATCGCATCGAGCATGTTCAACGGCAGTAGTGGTGCATCTTTAATCGTGTGACCTTCGGCATACATGTCGATGTCATAGCGCGGCCCCGGATCAGCCTTGGAGCGGATACCCGAAAGACCCGCCGCGATGATGACCGCCTGCAAGAGATAGGGGTTCACCGCGCCATCCGGCAGGCGCAACTCAAAACGTCCCGGACCGGGCACGCGCACCATATGGGTGCGGTTATTGCCGGTCCATGTCACGGTGTTGGGTGCCCAGGTCGCACCAGACATGGTGCGCGGGGCATTGATGCGCTTGTAGGAATTCACCGTCGGGTTGGTGATCGCGGCCAGCGCCTCGGCATGTTTCATGATGCCCCCAAGAAAATAGCCCCCCTGTTCCGAAAGGCCCACCTCGCCGATCTGACCCCCGGCATCGCCTGCAAAGGCATTGGTCTTGCCGTCCATATCCCAAACCGAGATATGCGCGTGACAGCCATTGCCGGTCAGCCCTTCAATCGGTTTCGGCATAAAGGTGGCGCGCAGCCCATGTTTCTCGGCCACGGATTTGACCATGAACTTGAAGAAAGAATGGCGATCTGCGGTCACCAGAGCATCGTCGAATTCCCAGTTCATCTCGAACTGGCCATTGGCGTCTTCATGG
Source organism: Paracoccaceae bacterium (assembly GCA_018223085.1). GTDB lineage: Bacteria > Pseudomonadota > Alphaproteobacteria > Rhodobacterales > Rhodobacteraceae > Shimia. Next base: position 14,058 of record JAAEZB010000072.1, on the reverse strand, counting down.
TCGTTCTGATACGGGCCCCAGCCGAGATCGAGCATGTAGTCGCAGATTTCCGCAATCACGTCATAACGGCGCATCACGGCCTGTTGGTCATAGCAGGGCTTTTCCGCCGTATCGAAAGGATCGGAAATCTTGTCGCCTTCCGGGGTCAGCAGGAAAAACTCCGCTTCGATCCCCGTCTTGACGCGCAGGCCGGCTTCCGCCGCTTCGGCCACGAGTTTCTTCAACACTTGGCGCGGCGCTTGCGCGACGGCCTCGCCTTCCATGACGCAATCCGCAGGCACCCAGGCGACTTCGGGTTTCCACGGCAACTGGATTGCGGCGTCCGGATCCGGCACGGCAAGCATGTCGGGGTGCGCAGGCGTCATATCGAACCACGTCGCAAACCCGGCAAACCCAGCACCGTCTTCTTCCATGTCGGAAATCGCCTGAGCGGGCACGAGTTTCGCCCTCTGCCCGCCGAAAAGGTCCGTGTAGGAGACCATGAAATATTTCACGCCGGTCTTTTCGGCGAAAGCTGCAAGTTTGCTCATCTTCTTTCCCTTTCCCTGTGACATGCGAAGAGCGGCGCTAGGCCGCCGCTCCCCGATTCATTCTTTTAGAAACCCGGCTTGCCCGGATACCAATTGGTCCCCGCAAGCGGCACCTGCGCCATGGCAGCGGCCTCCATGGTCAGCGCGCAAAGGTCCTCGGGTTCGAGATTATGCACGTGGTTATGACCACAGGCGCGCGCCAAGGTCTGGCATTCCAGTGTCAACACATTGAGATAATTGCGCAGCCTTCGGCCCGCAGCCTCGGGGTCGAGACGCGCCATAAGCTCCGGGTCTTGCGTGGTGATGCCCGCCGGGTCGAGGCCCTCGTGCCAATCATCATAAGCGCCAGTGGTGGTGCCGAGCTTTTGGTATTCAGCTTCCCATTTGGGATCATTGTCGCCCAAAGCCACAAGCGCCGCAGTGCCGATAGAAACCGCATCCGCGCCAAGGGCCAGCGCCTTGGCCACATCCGCGCCGGTGCGAATACCGCCAGACACCACGAGTTGCACCTCGCGGTGCATGCCGAGGTCCTGAAGCGCCTGAACGGCGGGGCGGATACAGGCAAGTGTCGGTTGGCCCACATGTTCGATGAACACGTCCTGCGTTGCCGCCGTGCCGCCCTGCATCCCGTCGAGCACGATCACATCCGCACCCGCCTTGACCGCAAGGGCGGTGTCGTAATAGGGCCGCGCACCACCGATCTTGATGTAGATCGGTTTTTCCCAATTGGTGATTTCGCGCAGTTCAAGAATCTTGATCTCAAGATCATCTGGGCCGGTCCAGTCCGGGTGCCGACAGGCAGACCTCTGGTCGATGCCTTCGGGAAGGTCGCGCATGCCGGCAACGCGCTCGGTGATCTTCTGCCCCAAAAGCATACCGCCACCGCCAGGTTTCGCGCCTTGGCCCACCACCACTTCGATAGCATCAGCACGGCGCAGGTCGTCGGGGTTCATACCGTAGCGCGAGGGCAGGTATTGATAGACGAGCATTTCGGAATGGCCGCGCTCTTCTTCGGTCATGCCGCCATCGCCGGTCGTCGTCGAGGTGCCCGCCATGGTCGCGCCGCGCCCCAAGGCTTCTTTGGCCGGACCAGAGAGCGAGCCAAAGGACATACCCGCGATAGTGACCGGGATTTTGAGTTCGATCGGTTTCTTGGCAAACCGCGTGCCGAGCGTTACCGAGGTCTCGCATTTTTCGCGATACCCTTCGAGGGGGTAACGGCTCATCGAAGCGCCAAGGAACAGCAGGTCATCGAAATGCGGCACGCGCCGTTTCGCCCCGCCGCCCCGAATATCGTAAATCCCCGTCGCCGCAGCGCGACGAATTTCCGAGTTCACGTCGTTGGAGAAGGTCCAGCTTTGACGCGGCTCTGTTTGAGGTGTCTTTTCCATGTCGCGCTCCTCAGTATGCGTCAGCGTGGTCGATGTTGAAATTGTAGAGCTTGCGGGCCGAGCCATAGCGTTTGAACTCTTCCGGTTTGGCGTCTGCGCCTGCCTTCTCAAGAAGCTCTGTCAGGAGCGCGATATGCTCGGGGCGCATCTCTTTTTCGATGCAATCGGCACCAAGGGATTTGACGGTGCCGCGCACGAAGAGCCGCGCCTCATAGAGCGAGTCTCCTAGCGCATCACCGGCATCGCCAAGCACGACAAGGTTGCCCTTCTGCGCCATGAAGGCCGACATGTGGCCGATATTGCCATGCACCACGATGTCGATCCCCTTCATGGAGATGCCACAACGTGACGAGGCATTGCCCTTGATATTGAGCAGGCCACCATGGCCCGTTGCCCCTGCATACTGCGAGGCGTCGCCTTCGATGGTGACCACGCCGGACATCATGTTTTCCGCTACGCCGGGACCGGCAGAGCCTTCGACCGTGATGGCGGCCTCCTTGTTCATCCCGGCACAGTAATAGCCGGTCGAACCTTTGACCGTGACAGTCAGCGGGCCATCAAGGCCACAGGCGACCGCGTGGCTTCCGCGTGGGTTCTCGATCACATAGGCCGCGTTGGCCTGTGCTTTTGCCGCGTCCTGAAGCGTGCTGTTGACCTCGCGCAGGTTGATTTCGGTCATGTTGAGGGTGGTGCTCATGCTTCAGCGCTCCCAGAAATAGACGGTTGCGGGTTCGGGTTCCCAGACTTTTGCCGCTTCAATGCCCGGCAGGTCCGCGAAGGCGCGGTATTCGCTGGCAAAGGCGACGTAATCCTCGGTCTCCGCCATGACGGCGGGCTTGCACGCGATGGGATCGCGCACCACGCCAAAGCCGTTGCGCGTGCCGGTGACGAAGGTGAAAAAGCCGTCGAGATCATCAATTGTGCCTTCGAGCGCTTCGCCAAGGCTCGCGCCATCGGCAATGCGCGACGAGATATAGGCCGCGCCGACCTCGGTATCGTTTTCCGAGCGTGTGAAGACGCCCTTCTTGGCGAGCTTGAGGCGCATCTGGTTATGGTTCGAAAGCGAGCCATTGTGCACGAGACATTGGTCATCGGCCGTCGAGAATGGGTGCGCCCCCATAGTCGTGACGGCGCTTTCGGTGGCCATGCGGGTATGGCCGATACCGTGGCTACCGCCCATGTCGCGCAGACGAAAGCGCGCCGCGACTTCACGCGGCAGGCCGACCTCTTTGTAGATTTCCATCGACGTGCCCGACCCCATGATGCGCAACCCGCGCGCTTCGAGAAAAGCGATCGCCGCCGCCTCTGTCGCTTCCGGCATGCTGAGCACCGCATGGGTGTCCAGAACCTTGATCGTCACCGGCGCGTCAATCTCGGCACAAAGCGCGGCGTCGAGATCTTCGAACGCGGCCTCTGGCGTATCGGATTGCACGGTGATCTTGATGCTGCCCGGGGTCTCGTCTCCGTAAATCGCGATTCCGGCACTATCCGGGCCGCGATCCGTCATGGTGATGAGCATATCGGTCAACATGTCACCCAATTGCGGGTGCAGATCATCCCGCTTCAGGAACAGGCCAACAATACCACACATGGGGTCCTCCATTCGGTTGTCTTCGGCACGATGCCGTTGAGGAGGACTTAGCGGGAAATAAATTTTCCCATCAAGAAACTATCTCTCCTTAGGGGAAATTACTCAACGCGCAACGAGGTGTGGGTGAAAATTGTGCAGCACAAAGGCTCAACACAGACATTTGCACAAAATGCAGGCGATCTTGAATCAGAGTTGTTGGGGATACGAGATGACCGACAAGAATCGCACCGGCAATTCGAGGATCACTTCAGGCCCGTGCGGGGCATCGGAATCGAAAAGCAGCGTATCGCCCGGCTCAAGAATGAATATCTTGTCCCCATGGCGATAACGCACCTTCCCTTCGAGCACATAAAGCATCTCCATGCCCTCGTGTTGAAAGGTCGGGAACCGGTCGCTCTCGCTCGTCAGGGTGATGAGGTAAGGCTCGACCACAACGCCGGAATTGTTCGACCCGATATGACCAAGCAGGCTATATTGATGCCCCGCGCGCGTGCCTTCACGTTCAGTCTCAACACCCTCACCCGCCTTTACATGCATGCACCCGCGCTCTTCTTCATAACCTGAAAAGAGCTGCACCAAAGGCACTTTGAGGGCATCCGCCAGTGTCGAAAGCGTGTTGAGAGAGGGCGAAATCACACCATTCTCGATCTTAGAGAGCATGCCAACCGAAAGCCCCGCCTGCGCCGCAAGATCCGATCCGGTCATCCTCTGGCGCTTGCGCAGTTCGCGAACCTGACGGCCGATGGCAACCTCAAGATTCTTTTCCCGCACCTCTCGCACCGCATGCGGATTTTGTTGCAGGGCCTTCTGTCCTTTGGCCACGTCTGGTCTCCTTCAATCGTCTTGCAGCATATTCCTGCAAGGAAAGTTATTTGACCACGAAAAAAGGAGGCGCCGATGGCGTCCCATCACCAATAGGTGCGCTGTTCCATCCCAACCCGGTCAATCGCTTCCTCGCATGCGGAAAGGAACGCCGCTTCAGCATCGGAAAAACGCCGTGCCGGGTTGGTCAGCAGGTAGATATTGACCAGTGGCAAGTCATCATAAGGCGGCAATTGGCGCAGACGACCAAGGTCGACATCCCTTTGGGCAACGTGCAGCGGCAAGGCACCGATCCCGATATCGGCAATAATCATGCGCCGCAACTCATGCAGGTTCGACGACACACCACGCCAGCCGCTCGCGATTTTGGCCCGCGCCCGCAGGCGCGCCACAGGTTCAAGGGGGCCATCCTCGGTTTCGGTTTGGAAAGACACGGACGGTTCACCTTCAAGATCGGAAAGCGCAATATCCTCCATCCCAAAGAGACGATTCTGTGGTCCGCAGAACAGGCCGAAATATTCGCGGTACAGGATCGCCGCCTTCAAGCCTGCGGGAATCTTGTGCAACAGACAGATGCCATAGCTGATCCGGTTCTGTGCCACCCGCGCGACGATCTCTTCACTCTCAGCTACGGTAAAGGAAAACGTCACCTTGGGATGGCGCTGGGAAAAGTCATGCAGCACCTCGTCGAAATGCGGCGAGATCACATGGCTCGCGATCGCAACCGAGAGGTGCCCACGTAGTTCTTCGCCCCCGATTTCCATCAGGGACGGAAGTTGTGAGATCGCCCCAAAGATTGAAGAACACTCGGAATAAAGCACCTGTCCGGCGCGTGTAACCTTGAATTCATTAGGTTTTCTCACGATGAGCTTTTGGCCCACGGTATCTTCGATCCGTTTCAGGGCCGAAGAAATTGTCGGCTGTTTCAGCCCGAGAAAATCTGCGGCCCGTGAAATACCGCGCTGCTCCACCACGACCATGAAGGTGCGCAGAAGATTCCAGTCGAGCTGCCAGGGAAAGCGTTGCTCATAGGGCTTAACCATAGATTTCCTCAATTTTGAGAATTCGTATTATTTATTTGCCCAATACAATTCACCATGCAAGCGTTTTCGCCAAGGTGGAGAGAACCACCAACCATTTTACCGGGCTCAGACCCAACCAACGCTGCTTAGAACCCAACAGGAGACTGAAATGACCAAGCGTAGAACTTTCATGAAAACCGCCATTGCTGCCGGCAGCTTTGCCCTTGCTGGCCTTGTGACCGCCGCCCCCGTCGCGGCGGACGAACTGGCCACACTCAAAGAAAAAGGCGTTGTCCGTATCGCCATGTCGGGCGCCTACCCTCCGTTCAACTTCGTCAACGACAAGAACGAAGTCGTCGGCTTTGACCCGGCTATCGGCACCGAAATCAACCGCCGCCTTGGCCTTGAGACCGAAATCGTCACCACCGCGTGGGACGGCATCATCGGCGGCCTTCTGGCCAACAAATACGACGCGATTGTCGGCTCGATGACCATCACCGCCGAACGCGACGAAGTCGTTGATTTCGTCGGCCCCTACTACACCACCAAGCGCGCCATTTTCACCAAGCCTGACTCGGGCATCACCTCGGTGAGCCAGCTCGGCGGCGTCAAGGTTGGCGTGACCCTCGGCGAGACCCACGAAGAATGGGCCAAGGCGCAAGGTTACAAAGTCAGCACCTACAAGGGCCTGCCTGAACTGCTTCTTGAGCTTGATAACGGCCGTGTCGACGTAATCGTCAACGACTCCATCGCCGCCATCCTTGCCATGACCGAAAAGGGCCAGGAATTCGCGATGATCGAAGACCTTGAGACCGACGCCTTTGGCGCGGGCATTGCGATCCGCGAAGGCAACCCGGAGCTTGCCGCAGCCATGCAGGAAGCCCTCGACGCCATGATGGCTGACGGCACCTACACCAAGATCGCAGAAGAATGGATCGGCGCGGACATCCGCTAAGTTCCTCCCGGATCCGCCGGCCACGGCGGGCGGATCCACCTCCCTTTGCCCACAAGGCCCTCTCATGACAACCGACTATGGCAAATTGACCTGGGAAGAGGTGCGCGATGCGGACAAGGATCGCGTCGTGATCCTGAACGTCTCGGCCACCGAAGACCACGGCCCCCATATGCCGCTCGACACCGACACGGTGCTTGGCATGGCGGTTGCCAATGGCGTCGCCAAAGCTGCGCCGGACGAAGTCCTCGTCATGCCGCCCATCGCCTATGGCTTCAACGAACATCACAAAGATTTTCCCGGCGTCATCTGGATTCAGCCCGAGACGCTGATCGCGTTTGTCACCGACGTGACAAAATCACTCGCACATCACGGGTTCCGCCGTATTCTCCTGTTGAACTCGCACGGATCGAACCACCCGGTTCTTGACCTCTCGGCGCGCAAGACGGTGATCGAGACTGGCATCATCTGTGTCTCGGCCTCGTACTGGAACCTCTGCGCTGATCGGATCAACGAGGTGCGTGCCTCCGAGGTCGGCGGCATCGCCCATGCTGGCGAGTTCGAAGCGGCAATGTACAAACACCTGCACCCCGAGCTGGTCGATCTGGACAAGGCGACAAACCAAAACTTGCATGACCCGAACACCAAATTCTTCAACCTCGATCTCGCCAAGGGCGGTGGCAAAGCCATGCTGATGCGCTGGTGGTCCTCCATTTCGCCGGAAGGCACGATGGGCGACCCGACAGTGGCCACTGCGGAAAACGGCGAGAAGTTTCTAAAGGCCGCGATCGAAGAAACCACGGCACTGGTGCGCGAAATCCGGGCCCTGCCGATCCTTGAACGCACCGACCACCATTAGGAAGGCGGAAAGATGGATATCGATCTGATGTTGCGGGTTTACCCGTATTTTCTGGAGGCCGCCTGGGTCACCATACAACTTTCCGTCCTGACCATAGTACTCGGCCTGATCTGCGGCATGATCGGCGCGGCTGGACGCCTGTCGCGCTTTGCGATCCTGCGCTTCCTGGCTGCCGCTTATGTGAGCTTCTTTCGTGGCACCCCGGCCCTGATCCAAATCTTCCTACTCTATTTTGGCGGCCCGCAGGTTGGCATCCAGCTTGATGCTTTCGAGGCGGGCGTCATCGGCCTTGGCGTCAATATCGGAGCCTATATGACCGAAACCATGCGTGGCGCGATCATCTCCATCGACAAGGGCCAGATCGAGGCATCGCGCACGCTTGGCCTGTCGAAATTCGAAACCTTTCGCAAAGTGACCCTGCCGCAAGCGCTGCGCCTGATGATCCGCCCGCTCGGCGTCAACATCAACGCCCAGATCAAGGGCACCGCATTGGTCGCCGCGATCTCGGTTGTGGAGCTGACCTACACTGCTCAGCGTTATATCGGCTCGACTTACAAACCCTTCGAGATGTTCCTGATTGCCGGTATTCTCTACCTCATCATCATCACCGCCTCGGGCAAGGTTATCTCCTATCTCGATCGCCGGGTGCGTCTGCAATGATTTACCTGAACATCTCCTCCCTCCCCCAACCGAAAGGCGCATCCCATGGGTCTTGATTTCTCAGTTGTCCCCTCTTTCGCGGACGCGCTTCTGATCGGTGTGCTGTGGACCATCGCCATCACCGTGTGCGCAGCGCTCCTGAGCTTTTTCGGCGGCATTCTCTTCGCGGTGATCGCTCTTTACGCGCCATGGTTTCTTCGCTTGCCCTTCCGGTTCTTTGCCTGGCTATTCATGGGAACGCCGCTGCTTTTACAGCTATTCCTGATCTATTTCGGCCTTGTCGAACTAGGCATCGACCTGCCCGCCTTCGTGGCTGGCGTCATCGGCCTCGGGTTGCACTTTGCCGTCTACAATTCCGAACTGATCCAGACCGCGATTGTCGCCGTCGACAAGGGCCAGATGGAAGCCGCGCGCACGCTCGGCCTTTCACGTCCACAGGCCCTGATCCGCGTGGTCATCCCGCAGGCGGTGCGCGACGTGATCCCGCCCATCGGCAACAACATGATCGCCCTGCTAAAGGACTCCGCGCTTGTCTCGGTGATCGGGGTATCCGAACTCACGCTCTCGGCCCAGCTCGCCATCGGGCGCACCTATCGGCCCTTTGAGTTCTACGCCGCAGCCGCCGTGCTCTACTACATCATCAACCTCGGTATGGAAGCGGTTCTGCGCCGGATCGAACGCCGCACCCAGCTCTCCCGCTGACCGAAAGAGGATCTGACATGACTGACCAAACACCTTTCGTCGAAATCCGCCACGCCCAGAAATCCTATGGTGATCTGGAAGTTCTCAAGGATATCAGCCTGACGGTGCAACGCGGCGAGATTGTCGCCATCATCGGCCCTTCCGGGTCGGGAAAATCGACCCTTCTGCGGGCCATTAACGACCTTGATCCGCTAACTGGTGGCGAGATTCTTCTCGAAGGCGTACAGGTCAACAAGACCCTACCCCACCGCCAGTATGAAAAGCACATCAATGCAATGCGCCAGCAGATCGGCATGGTGTTCCAGCACTTCAACCTGTTTCCGCACCTGAACGTGCGCGACAACGTCACCATGGCGCCAAAGCTCCTCAAGGGCATCTCCAGCAAAGAGGCCGATAAACTCGCCGAGGAACAGCTCAACCACGTGGGTATGCTTGAGCGGATCGACTACTATCCCTCACAGCTCTCCGGGGGGCAGAAACAGCGCGTCGCCATCGCCCGTGCTCTCGCCATGCAACCCAAACTGATGCTCTTTGACGAGGCCACATCCGCGCTTGATCCCGAGCTTGTCGAAGAGGTCAACCTCGTGATGAAAAAGCTCGCCGAAGAACATATGACCATGATCATCGTGACCCATGAAATGGACTTTGCGGCTTCAGTCTGTGACCGGGTCTTGTTCATGGACCAAGGTGTCGTGGTCGAAGAAGGTCCGCCCGAAAAAATCTTCAAGAATCCCGACATGGACCGCACCAAAGAATTCCTCCGTAAACATCTCGCAGGCTCAAAGTGAACGACACGCCTTCTCACCTCTTCTATCAGTCCCGCACCCCCCGTCCTTTCCTTGATCGGGGCGAGGGCATCTATCTCTACGACATGTCGGGCAAGCGCTATATCGACGGCACGTCCGGGGCGATGGTCTCCAATATCGGCCATTCCAATCCCCGTGTTCTCGCCAAGATGAAGGCCCAGATGGACCGGGCCACCTTTGGCTACCGCCTGCATTTCCGCACTGAGGCCTCCGAGGACCTCGCGGCCAAGACCGCCGCGATGATGCCCGAAGGGCTCGACCGGGTGTTCTTTGTCTCAGGTGGGTCAGAGGCGGTGGAAAGCGCAATCAAACTCGCGCGTCAGTTCGCGATCGTGCAGGGACAGGAAAGCCGCTGGAAAGTCATCTCGCGCTTTCCCTCCTACCATGGTTGCACCCTCGGGGCGCTTGACCTGACCGGTTATGATCCGCTGGCACGTCCCTTCGATCCAATGATGCGCGGCATGCCCAAGGTACCCGCCCCGATGAGCTATCTGGATCGCGATAACCTTAGTGAACACGAGCGTGGGCTGAAATATGCCGAGATGCTGCGCGACAAGATCATCGCCGAAGGCCCCGAGACCGTTCTGGCCTTCCTTATGGAACCTGTCGGCGGTGCCTCGACTGGCGCACTTGTGGCACCCGATAGCTATTACGGTCGCATTCGCGAAATCTGTGACGAGTTCGGCATCCTGTTGATCTATGACGAAGTCATGACCGGCGCTGGCCGCACCGGCAAGTTCATAGCCGCCGAGCATTGGGGCATCACCCCCGACATCGTCGCTCTCTCCAAAGGGTTCGGTGCGGGCTATGCCCCGCTTGGTGCGACCGTGGCCGGATCGCGCATCGTGGAGCCGATCCTCGATGCGGGCGGCTTCCTCAACGGCTTTACCTATGCTGGCAATCCGCTCGCCTGTTCTGCGGGGCTTGCGGTTCTCGAAGAGCTTGAAGAGCAAAACCTCGTCGCCAATGCCGCCTTGATGGGTAATGTCCTGATGAACCGCCTTGAAGGTCTGATGGATCGCTACCCCTTCATCGGCCATGTCCGCGGCAAAGGGCTTTTGACGGCGTTCGAGTTCGTCTCGGATCGCGACACGATGGAACCGCTTCCGACCGGACTCAACGCCCATTCACGCCTTGTCGAGATCGCCTATGAGCGCGGCCTCATCACCTATTCGCGCCGCACCCGCGGCGGCACGGCAGGCGATCATTTCCTCCTCGCCCCACCCCTGATCGTGACCGAGGCCCAGATTGACGAGATGATGGAAATCCTCATCGGCTCCCTGGACGCCTTCGCCGACGAGGCCGGTCTAGATGTGGAGAGCGCTGCATGAGACTTCCCGATAAAATCGGCACGCTGGAAGAGTCGATCTCGCGCATCAGCGATGGGGCGACGGTGATGATCGGCGGCTTCGGTGTGCCCGGCACGCCCTTCACGCTGATCCGTGAACTTGTACAGCAAGGCCCGCGCGACCTTACCATTATCAAGAACGATGCCAATGAAACCGATATGGGGGTCGATCACCTCTTGGTCTCGGGACAGGTCAAACGCCTCATCACGACGCATATCGGTCTCAACCCCCGCGCCATCGCGATGATGAACGCAGGCGAGATCGAGGTAGAATTCAACGCCCAAGGCATCCTCGCCGAACGCATCCGGGCTGGTGGCTCCGGTCTTGGCGGTATCTTGACCGATATCGGCATCGACACTGAACTTGCGAGTGGTAAACAGCGCGTAGAGGTCGACGGCAAGAGCTTCATCCTAGAGAGCGCCCTGCGCGCCGATGTGGCTCTTATCCATGCCGACCGCGCCGATCCGTTCGGCAACCTCGCCTATGCCGCCACCGCACGCAATTTCAACCCGCTCATGGCTATGGCCGCGACCCATGTCATCGCCGAAGCCGAAACCCTTGTTCCGCTTGGGGATTTGCATGCCGATGACGTGCATACGCCCGGCCCCTTCGTGGACGATTTGGTTGGCCTTAACGAACTCAGCGAGGAATACGCCGTTGTCCAACGCTAGGAGCAGAATGGTTGCCCGCGCCGCACGCGAGATCGCACCGGGTATGGTTGTCAATCTCGGGATCGGCTTGCCGACAAAGGTTGTCGATCACCTTGGCCCCGATTTTCCGGTCTGTCTGCATACCGAGAACGGGCTTGCCGGGATCGGCCCGACCTGCACGCCCGAAACCGCCGATCGCAACCTGATCGACGCGGGCGGCGCCTATGTCTCGACGATCCCCGGAAGTGCCTTTTTCGACAGTTCCGTATCCTTCGCCCTCGTGCGCTCGGGACGGCTTGATCTAACGATGCTGGGCGCCTTCGAGGTGTCGCAAAACGGCGACCTCGCCAATTGGAAAATCCCCGGAAAATTTTCGCCCGGCGCAGGCGGTGGCATCGAACTGGCGCAAAAAGCCCGCCGCGTGGTCGTGCTCACGACCCATACGGACCGCATCGGCAACCCCAAACTGAAAGAGACTTGCAGCCTGCCGATCACGGCGCGCGGCTGCGTCGCGCGCATTTTCACCGATATGGGTGTGATCGACGTAACCGACCAAGGCTTTGCCCTCGTCGAGATCGCCGAAGGCATCTCGCTGCCCGAAATCATCGACGCCACAGGCGCCCCCCTCGCCCTGCCCGCAGGCGACATTCCAACTTTCTGAGGCCCAACATGGATAGTGATCTGACGTCCCGCATTCTTCACGCGGTTGATGCGCATTTTTCCGAGCAAATAGAGTTTCTCGCCACGCTCACCGCGCATCCCTCAACACGCGGCAATGAGCAAAGTGCACAAGCCTTCATGGCCGATGAACTCACGTCGCGCGGCTACGAGGTCGATCAATGGCAAATTGACGTCGAAGACATCCGCCACCTGCCCGGTTTCTCACCGGTGCTTGGCCCTTATGAGGATGCGGTGAACGTCGTTGGCACCCATCGCTCACGCAGCAACAAAGGTCGCTCTTTGATCCTTAACGGTCATATCGACGTGGTCCCCGAAGGACCGCTCGACATGTGGGATAGCCCCCCATACGAGCCCCGTGTCGCAGATGGCTGGATGTATGGTCGCGGTGCGGGCGACATGAAGGCGGGGCTAGTGTCGAACCTCTTTGCGCTCGACGCCCTGCGCTGCCTTGGCCTCGCGCCAGCGGCGGATGTGTTCTATCAATCCGTCGTCGAGGAAGAATGCACCGGCAATGGCGCGCTGGCCTGCCTCGCGCGCGGTTACAAGGCCGATGCAGCCCTGATCCCGGAACCTTTCGCCGAAACCCTCGTCACCGCACAGCTCGGCGTGCTCTGGTTTCAGGTGCACCTCAAAGGCTTGCCCACCCATGTCGCCTATGCCGGTCAGGGTGCCAATGCCATCGAAGCGGCCATCCCGCTCATCTCGGCCTTGCATGAGATGGAAGCGCGCTGGAACGGGGCCGAATACCGCCATTGCGACTATGCCCATATGGACCACGCGCTAAACCTCAATATCGGCAAAATCCAAGGCGGCGACTGGACAAGCTCCGTCCCCGCATGGTGTGTGTTCGACGTGCGTATGGCCATCTTCCCGGGCCAGAGTATCGACGCCGCCAAAGCCGAAATCGAAGCCGTTCTGATGGAAGCTGCACGCGGCAATGACTTCCTCAAGAACGCCCTGCCTGAAATCGTCTATCACGGCTTTCACGCCGAGGGCTATGCGCTCTCCGACGACAAAAGCGTCGCGGCCCAAGACGCCATCAGCGCGCTCGACATGGCCCATAGCGCCGTCACTGGCGGCACGCTCGACCGCGCTGCAATCACGGCAACGACTGACGCGCGGTTCTTTGGCCTTTATGCCGACACCCCCGCCCTCGTCTACGGCCCCCGCGCCGAAGCGATCCACGGCTTCAACGAACGTGTCGAGCTTGAAAGCATGCGCCGCGTGACCCAAGCCACAGCCCTTTTCATCGCCGATTGGTGCGGCGTCGAAGACATCTGATCCGGAGAAGAGACATGCGCGATCCCGTTATCGTTTCCACCGCCCGCACGCCCATCGCCAAAGCCTACCGCGGCGCGTTTAACAACCTCGAAGGCCCGAGCCTCGCGGCCCATGCGGTGCGTGCTGCCGTTTCGCGCGCTGGCCTTGAAGGTGGCGAGATTGAAGACGCGGTGTTCGGCTCCGCCCTGACCCAAGGCACGACTGGCGTCAATGTCGCGCGCCATATCGCACTGGCCGCTGGCCTACCCGATAGCGTCGCAGGCCAGACCATCGACCGCCAATGCGCCTCGGGCCTCAACGCGCTTGCCATTGCAGGCCACATGGTCGCCGACGGCGCGGATGTCGCGCTCGCCGGCGGGCTTGAGAGCATCTCCCTCGTGCAGGAAAAACACTGGAACGGCTATCGCTACCGCGATCCGTCCGTGCGGGACGGCTATTACCTGTCAATGATCGAAACCGCCGAAGTCGTGGCCGAACGTTATGACATCAGCCGCGAGGCCCAAGACGCCTACGGGCTTGAGAGCCAACTGCGCACCGCGCGCGCGCAAGAGGCGGGCCGTTTCACCGATGAAATCGTCCCCGTTGAGGCGGTGAAGCTCGTAATCGACAAGACTACGGGCGAAACCCATGAGGAAACCGTGACCCTCGCCGCCGATGAATGCGGTCGCCCCGGCACCACGGCCGAGGGCCTTGCCAGCCTGAAGCCAGTCCTCGGCAAAACCGTCACCGCCGGAAACGCCAGCCAGCTTTCCGATGGCGCGG
>JAAEZB010000071.1 GCA_018223085.1 Paracoccaceae bacterium | reverse complement strand
TTGCGGCGATGAATATCGTCTCGGGCCTCATAATGTTGGTAAAGAACAAGGGGCGTGACATTGGCATCCTGCGCACCATGGGGCTGTCGGAAGGGTCGGTTCTCAGAGTCTTCTTTATCTGTGGGGCCTTTACAGGGCTTATTGGAACCTTTTTGGGCGTCGTTCTAGGATGCCTTTTCGCGATTTACATCGACCCGGTGTTCGCTTTTGTAAATATGATGATGGGCGGCGGGGTCTGGGATCCGGCCATTCGAGGCATTTATCAGCTCCCGGCCAAGCTCGAAATCGCAGACGTGTTTAGCGCCGTTGCGCTGTCTCTGGGGCTGTCTTTTGGCGTGACGATCTTTCCGGCGCGGCGTGCGGCGCGGATGAACCCGGTGGAGGCGCTGCGCTATGAGTGATCCGGTGCTGCGTCTCACAGACGTGAAGAAAAGCTATAACAAGGGCTTGGAAAACGAAGTCAATGTCCTTGGCGGGGTGGACCTGAGCCTTGAGGCCGGTGAGATCGTGGCGCTTGTGGCACCGTCCGGTGCGGGCAAATCAACGCTCCTGCATATCGCGGGACTGCTTGACGTGCCGGATACGGGCGAGGTGGCGATTGGCGGTGTTACGATGACCGGACAATCGGATCGCAAACGCACTGCCGCGCGGCGGCGCGATATCGGATTCATCTATCAATTCCATCACTTACTTCCCGAGTTTAACGCACTGGAAAACATCACTCTGCCCCAGCTTTCCAATGGCGCATCGCGCCGGGACGCTGAGGCGCGGGCGCGTGATCTGTTGACTCGTGTAGGTGTGGCCGAGCGCGCAGATCATCGCCCTGCGGCGCTTTCGGGAGGCGAGCAACAGCGCGTCGCCTTTTGCCGCGCACTGGCCAATCAGCCGCGTCTTCTTCTGGCGGATGAGCCGACCGGCAACCTCGATCCCGCGACGTCGGATCAGGTGTTTGATGCCTTGCTTGGGCTTGTGCGTGATACGGGCCTTTCGGCGCTCATCGCGACCCATAACCTCGACCTCGCGGCGCGCATGGATCGCGTTTTGCGCCTTGAGGGCGGACGCCTGACCCCGGCTTGATTAGGCCTGCTGCGTGAGCCAGACTCCGGCCGCCATAAGACCGATCCCCCCGGCACGTGTTAGAGACAGAGGCGAGATTTGCGCCCCGAAAAGACCGAAATGATCGATCGCCGCGGCCGAGATCAATTGCCCCAATAGCACGAAGAAGACTGCATTCCCGACGCCAAAATGCGGCGCGACATAGGTGATCGACAGGACGTAAAACGCCACGAAAAGCCCGGCGAGGAAAAGGTGCTTTGGCGCACTGGCGGCCTTGGCGAGGGCCGGGGCGCTGCCGGTGGCGAATAACGTGACGACGACCGCAGTGAGCGCCACGGCAAACAAGATGGTACTTGCTGCGACAGGGGCTCCAAGGCGTTGGCCAAGCGCGGCGTTGAGCGCGGCCAAAACAGGGATGCCGATCCCGGCGGCAAGCATTGTGGCGGCGTAGAGGGTCGTGGGGGGCATGGGGCGCGTCCTTTGGCGATCAGGGCTTGTAAAACGTGGCGGTCGCCGTGGCGACGGGTTTGTCGGCGGGCAGGGCGATCATGGTCGCACGGGCAAAGATCAGCGCCTTTCCCGCGCGTACAATCTCGGCCTCACAGCGGATGCGCTCGCCATGGCCGGGGCGCAGGAACTGCACATCGAGATTGGTGGTGGCAATGGCGGCAGGGGCCTGAAGATGGCCAATCGCGGCAAAGACCATCGCCGTATCCGCCATTGCCGCGAGCGCCTGTCCCGAGACGATCCCACCAACGCGGGCAAGGTCTTCGGTCACCGGCATGGAGAGCACGGCACCAGTCTCCGAAATTGCCTCGACCGTGAGGTCGAGCGCCTTGACCCAAGTGGCGAAATTCTCTTCCAGAATAGACTGGGCCTCTGCGGTGCTAATGCTCATCTGAGGTGTCCTTTGCGCGTAAAACTTCCTGCGCTGGAGAATGGCGGTTGTTCTGTCCCTTGTCACCTGCATATGATCGGGATCAAGGCGCGCCTGCCCGACAAGCAGGATCATGGAACAGGCCAGATCAGCAGGAGACAGGGATAAATGCGCAGAGCATGGGGAGTGGTGGCGGCATTGGCGCTTGCGGGGCTTGGGCTCGGCTGTGCGTCGGTCGAGAGCCGGGGACGCACGGTTTATGATCTGCATTGCGTTATGTGCCATGGCGACGCAGCACGCGGCGATGGCTATTTCGCGGATCAGCTTTTGACCTTGCCACCGGATCTGACGCAACTGGCCGAGGAAAATGGCGGCGAATTCCCGGAAACACGGGTGCGGCTTGCCATTCTCGGCGAAGGGCGTGATCCGCATTTCAGCGGTGCTATGCCGGATTTTGCCGATCTGGAGATGGCGGGCATTGCTCTGGATAGCCAGCTTGAGGCCGTAGTCGCCTATCTCGCCAGCATCCAGAAGTAACAGCAGACAGGAGGAGAGCCAGATGAAACGCAAAATAGCTTGGACGGCGGGTGCCGCGCTTTGTGTCCTCGGGGCCTGTCTCGGGGCCGAAGAGGGCGATGGCGCACGCGGCGAGGCACTCTACCTTGAACATTGTGTCGCCTGTCATGGCGTCGATGTGATGGGCAACGGTCCGATGGCCGGGGTGATGATTATCAAACCCTCCGATCTGACCGCACTTAGCGTCGACAATGGCGGGGCCTTCCCGTTGGTGCGGGTGATCAAACGCATCGACGGGCGCGACCCGCTGGTGTCGCATGGTAGCCCGATGCCGGTCTATGGCTCGCTCTTTGAGGGGCATGACCTTGCCCTTCGCACAGAAAGCGGCCAACCGATCATGACGAGCCAACCCGTGGCCGATCTTGTGGTCTATTTGCAGGGGGTGCAGAAATGAAACGTGGTGTGATCTTCGCTATGGTCGGGGCGGTCGGATTGGTTCTGGCCTGCACGGCGTATGAAATGCCTGAACACCGCGAAGGCGCGGCGATCTACGAGCAGAACTGCGCCATGTGCCACGGTTCAGATGGGCGTGGCGATGGCGAGGTCGCCGCCGGGATGTCGCCCGCACCCGCCGATCTTACCGTATTGGCGCGCAGCAATGGCGGCGCCTTTCCGGTCAGCCGGGTGCTGAGTCAGGTTGATGGCTATCTCAAGGGCGATATGGCCGGGGATGACATGCCGGAATTCGGCGTCTTGCTTGAGGGCGATCTTGTGCCGGTTGAGACCGATGACGGCATCATGACGCCCACGCCGCGCCCTCTTGCGGCGCTTCTGGCGTATCTCGAAACGATCCAACGCTAAGTGTTGTAAAGCTGTGCGCCGCCAGGGCGGCGCGCAGGTTATCTCGACACCGGCCAAGGCCGGTGCCTCGGGATTGGATATTTATGGCAAGAGAAAGAGTGCGTTATTCCGCTGGCTGAAAGCCTTCGATGAGCTGGCGCAGGCCAAAGGCGGCCCCGGCGAAGATCGCAAGGAAGGTCACGGGCGCAGAGGTCGCCAGAAGCGAAAACGCGGTGATCCCCTGACCGACGGTGCAACCGATGGCGAGGATTGCCCCCGCGCCCATAATCATCGCGCCAACGATCTGACGGCGCA
This sequence comes from Paracoccaceae bacterium, assembly GCA_018223085.1. GTDB lineage: Bacteria > Pseudomonadota > Alphaproteobacteria > Rhodobacterales > Rhodobacteraceae > Shimia. Next base: position 13,287 of record JAAEZB010000071.1, on the reverse strand, counting down.
GCTCGCGCGGGTCTTCGCAGGCTTCCCAGCGGAAATGCCCCCGGATCATCGAGCCGATAAACGCCCCGAGCCACACCCCACCGACCGAGCCGACGGCAAAGGAGAGCGGGCGCACCGAGCCGTTCATCGCCCAGAGGATGCTTTCGCCGACAGGGGCGGAGAAACTGTGCGAGACAAGCTGCGCGCCGCCAAAGCCATTATCGGCGACCCATTGGCTTCCGGCCCAACCAGAGATGACGGCAAGGCCGACAGCAACCGACCAAAAGATGGATTGGGGTTCGCGGATCATGTCGCGCGAGGCGAGCGAGCCGATCAGGATCAGAGCCCCGATGGCCAGACCGATCGGGGCAGGTGAGAGGCCAGCCCATGCGCCGATCTGATGCGCGATGCCCGGCGGCACGGGGCTTGTGACTTCGATCTGTGGAAAAACCCAGTTGCGCAAAGGCGCGAGGGGACCGGCAAGGACCACATAGGTCGACACGCCCATGACCAGCACGATAACAAAGCTGCGCAGATCGCCGCCGCCAAGCCGCGCAATGGCGCCGTAACCGCAATTGCCCGAAAGTGCCATGCCATAGCCGAACATCAGCCCGCCCAGGATTGAGGCCACGGGCATCCAGCGGATGGAATAATAAAACGACAGTTCCGGTTGAAGAAAGCCGGTCGCGATCAGGGTGAAAGAGCCGAGCACCGCCGTGCCAATGGCAATCCCCCACATGCGCATGCGCAGATCAGAGCCGCCATAGAGCAGGTCTTCGATGGCACCAAGGGTGCAGAACCGCCCCAGTCGCGCCGCAAGGCCGAGGACAATGCCCCCCAAACACCCCACAAGAGCGACCATATTCGCGTCGCCCAGAACTTCCAAAATTGCCAGCATGGCCGGTTGCTCTCCTCAGGACCGGTTTGCGGGTCCCGATCTCAAGCGCCGCTTAGGTGTTGTCGCTACAGAAGAGATCGTAAACCACTTCCAGTATACGCCTTGGACGGTTATCCGCCAATCTATAATAGATCGTCTTGCCTTCACGTCTTGGTGTGACAAGCCCTTCAAGGCGCAGGCGGGAGAGTTGTTGCGACACGGCCGCCTGACGCGCCGCCAGAAGATCTTCGAGTTCGGTGACGGATTTTTCGCCGCTGACAAGGTGGCAGAGGATCATCAATCGGCCTTCGTGGCTGATCGCTTTCATGAAATTCGATGCCGTGGTGGCATTGGCCACCATAGCGTCCATTTCGGTATCCGTGATCTCGTCCGTGAACACCGGAAGTGCCATGGGTCTGTCCTCGCTCCTGTCGGGTCCCCCGGAAAGGGGCGGCCGGGCCTTAGGGGCCTTCGCACGTTCGATACGATCCGAACGTGGGCCATATTATTGGTCCCTCATGCAACGCAACCAGATTGGCCGTCTATCCGGAACGCGGCGTCGCATTGCGCGATCCGGGGCCTCGATATGGTATTGACCTGCCGCGCCGGGGCGCAACGGGCCGTGCTTAGCGCGTGCTTCCCTCAAAGGCGGTGTTCTCGGCAAGCATTTTTTCGATATGCCACCAAAAGAAATCCTCGCCCGGATATCCTTCGAGGCGGGCGATCTCCTGCCCGTCTTCAATCAAAAGGAAGGTCGGCGTGAAATTAATCCTGCGCGCATAGGTAAGGTCTTCGGGTTTATGGCGAAGTTCCTCGCGGCGCAGAGGTGCGAATTGCCCGGCTTCTGTATTGGGGTAGATCGGTGCGATCTGCTGATTCCAGAGCCGGCAAGTATAGCAGCCGGGCTGTTCGACGATCACCAGCTCAACCGCCCAAGCGGGCAGGAGCGAGCCGAAAAGCAGCGTGACAGACAAAAGGGCGGAACGTAGCGTCATGCAAAATCCTGTGGACGAGCGCAGTACACAAAATATAATTTGAATATATGCATAAGGCAAGGAGGAGGGAAGGATGCTTGAAATATCCTTCGCGGGAGCGGCCATTGCCGGGCTTCTATCGTTTTTTACACCCTGTGTGCTACCCATGGTGCCGTTTTACCTGTGTTATATGGCCGGGATTTCCATGTCCGAGCTACAGGGTGATGGCGGCATTGCCAAGGGTGCACAGCGTCGGCTGGTGGCCTCGTCGATCTTCTTTGCGCTTGGCGTGACGACGATCTTCGTGCTTTTGGGCATGGGCGCGACGGCACTTGGTCAGGCCTTTGCACAGTGGAAGCAGCCGCTTTCCTATGTGGCGGCGGCGCTGCTGGCGCTGTTCGGGCTGCATTTCCTTGGCATCCTCAAGATCCCGCTGTTTTACCGCGAAGCCAAGATCGAGAGCACGGCTGAGCCCAAAACCATCCTTGGCGCCTATATCATGGGGCTGGCCTTCGGCTTTGGCTGGACGCCCTGCGTCGGTCCGGCGCTGGCGTCGATCCTCATGGTGGCGTCCGGCATGGGCGATCTGTGGCGTGGGGCGCTTTTGCTGCTGGTCTATGGCCTTGCCATGACCGCGCCTTTCATCATCGCCGCGCTTTTTGCCCAGCCGTTCCTAAGGTGGATGCATCGCAATCGCCGCTTCCTGCCTTACGTCGAAAAAGTGATGGGCGCGATGCTGCTCATCTTCGCTATACTGATCGCAACCAACAGCGTGAATCGCCTCGCGGACCTGATGATCCGCTATGGGCCGTCCTGGCTGTCGGGGGTCGGTTGATCGCAATGTCATTACGCCAGTGGAGGGGCCAGACATGACGAGACTACTTACAGCACTTTTCGCACTTTTCCTCGCGGCACCGCTCTGGGCCGCTGATCTCGATGCCGACGGGCTGCACAAGGTCGATTGGTTTCAGGACACCTGGAAAGACCTTGGCGAAGATTTTGCCACCGCCAAGGAAGAGGGCAAGCGCCTTCTTATTATCGTGGAACAGCGCGGCTGCATCTATTGCAGCGAGATGCACGCCACCTCTTTCAAGGACGAAAAGGTGCTTGGGCGCCTGACCGAGGATTACTACCCGGTGCGCATCAACCTGCATGGCGCGACCGAGATGGTGGATACCGATGGCGAGGCGATGGAAGAGCGGGCCGTGGCGCGCAAATGGGGGGTGATGTTTACCCCGACCATGATCTTCATGCCGCCGGAAATCAGCGACGACACACCGGCGATCCGTCAGGCCGTTGCGGTGATGCCGGGAGCGTTCAAACCGGGCACGACCTATGACCTTCTGACCTGGGTTCTCGAAGAGCGTTACCTCGACCAATCCGAAGAGGATTTTCAGCGCTATCACGCACGAATGATTCGTGCGCGACGGGCCGAGCAGGGCGATTAATACCGCGTCACAGAAGTTGCATTGCGAATATTGCTTTTTCGCGGCCCCATTGAAAACAAATGAAAAGGGCCGCGGGTGCGCTTTTTCGCCTGCATTTATTCACTATCATGAATTTGTTGTTGCGTTAAGGGCGACCGGTAGCCTACGGTATACCGAGCTTACCTAGCCAGAGTAGAGTAAGGTAGCCAAAGGGAGGAAACATGAAGCTTTCGACATTGACACTGGTGGCCTCGTTTGCCGCCGGCACCGCAATCGCCGGCCCGGTGGCCCCTGCCGATGTGGTCTTTACCGAAGATGGAGCCGTTGAGGCTTCTTTGTCGGGTGCGGCTGGTGATGCCGCAAACGGCGCTAAAGTCATGACCACTAAATCGCTGGGCAACTGCGTCGCCTGTCATCAGGTCACCGCGCTGAGCGAAGCGCCGTTCCACGGCAACGTGGGGCCCTCGCTCGACGGTGTTGGTGATCGCTGGAATCTTGCCGAACTGCGCGGCATTCTCAGCAACGCCAAGATGACCTACGAAGGCACCGTGATGCCGGCGTATTTCGTTGTTGACGGGTTCACCCGTCCGGGCAACGCCTATACCGGCAAGGCGGCCGAAGGTCCGCTGGATCCGCTTCTGAGCGCCCAGCAGATCGAAGATGTAATCGCATTTCTGGCCACTCTCAAAGAGTGACCCGGAACCAAGTATCTAAGTTCAAGGAGAATCAGATGGACTTCACGAGACGTGAAACTCTGGCACTCGGTGTAGGGGCGGCGGCGCTGACCGTTCTTCCCTTCCGCGTGCACGCTGCCGCCGACGAGGCGATCGCAGCATTCACCGGCGGCGCAGACGTTGCTGAAGGCGGCGTTGATCTGACCGCCCCGGAAATCGCTGAGAACGGCAACACCGTTCCGGTCAGCGTTGATGCCGAGGGCGCCGTGTCGATCCTCGTGCTCGCAACCGGCAACCCGACCCCGGGCGTCGCAACCTTCAACTTCGGCGAACTGGCTGGTTCGCAGATGGCATCGACCCGTATCCGTCTTGCCGGCACCCAGGACGTGGTTGCCATTGCAAAGATGGCGGACGGCTCGTTCGCGAAGGCATCGTCGACCGTTAAGGTCACCATCGGCGGCTGCGGCGGCTAATAGAGGAGAACTGGAACATGGCATCTGGTGTTAAACCCCGCGTCAAAGCTCCGAAAAAGGCAGAAGCCGGCGAAGTTGTGACCATCAAGACCCTGATTTCCCACAAAATGGAATCGGGTCAGCGCAAGGACAAACAGGGTAACCTTATCCCGCGTTCGATCATCAACCGTTTTACCTGCGAATTTAACGGTAAAAGCGTGATCGACGTGACCCTCGAGCCCGCAATCTCGACCAACCCGTACTTCGAATTCGAAGCTCTCGTTCCTGAGGCCGGCGAATTCAAGTTCACCTGGTACGACGATGACGGCGACGTCTACGAAGACGCAAAAGCAGTCGCTATCGGCTAAATTTGGCCGTTAGACCAAGGCACATCTGCTCTGCCCCCGACAATGAGGGGCAGGGCGGTTCCAAGGGAGGAAATGCGATGAAATTCAAGGCAACTACTGCGATTGCCGCACTTGCGATCTCGCTGCCGGCGCTGGCGCTGGCGGACGCTGATGACGACACGCTCGTTCTCAACGGCGAGATCGAAATGGTCACCAAGACCGCCGCTCCGGCACATCTTGCGGACAGCCTCGACGAGGTCATCTCGGGCTGGCACATGCGCTCGGATGAGACTCAGGTCATGCAGGCAGACGATTTCGACAACCCCGGCATGATCTTCGTCGAACAGGCGATGGATGACTGGGAAACCGAGATGGGCACCAAGGGCAAATCCTGCGCGTCCTGCCACGGTGACGTGGAAGAAAGCATGAAAGGCGTCCGCGCTGTCTATCCGAAATGGAACGACAACAAGGAAACCGTCTACACCATGGAGATGCAGATCAATGACTGCCTCACCAATGGTATGGGTGCCGAAGCTTGGAAAAAGTCCGGCGCACAGATGGCCCGCATGGAAGCTCTGATCTCCGTGCAGTCGCGCGGCATGCCGATGAATGTCGCCATTGACGGCCCGGCCGAAGCGACTTGGGAGTTGGGCAAAGAGCTCTACTATACCCGCACCGGTCAGCTCGATCTCAGCTGTGCGAACTGCCACGAAGACAACTATGGCAACCACATTCGCTCGGACCATCTTAGCCAGGGCCACACCAATGGCTTCCCGGTTTACCGTCTGAAGAACGCCAAACTCACCACGGCCCATGGCCGCTTCAAAGGTTGCGTGCGCGATACCCGCGCTGAAACCTACAAGCCGGGTTCGGATGAGTTCATCGCTCTTGAGCTTTATGTCGCTTCGCGCGGCAACGGTCTGTCGGTCGAAGGACCGTCGGTTCGTAACTAAAACCGCAAAGGCCCGCTCCGGGGCGCGAACACGGGGCGGGCCTTTGTTACATGTAACAAATTCACACATGCGAATGTAATTCATGTGTGGAAACAGATTGAAAGGCGCCACGTCTATGATCTCTCGTCGCGATTTCCTTCAGGTCTCCATGGCGGCTTCGGCTATGGTCGGCGCGTCCGGCTTTGGCAATTGGGCCCGTCTCGCAGCTCAGCAAAAGCTGACCCAGGACGACCTGCTTCAGTTCGATACCTATGGCAATGTCTCGCTGATCCATGTGACCGACATCCACGCTCAGTTGATGCCGATCTACTTCCGCGAGCCCGAGATCAACCTTGGCGTTGGCGCGGCCTTTGGTCAGGTTCCGCACGTGACCGGCGCGGATTTCCGCAAGATGTATGGCGTGGCAGACGGCTCGCCCTCGCATTACGCGCTGACCTACAATGACTTCACCTCGCTGGCCAATGCCTATGGCAAGGTCGGCGGTCTGGACCGTGTGTCGACTGTCATCAATTCGATCCGCGCCGACCGTCCCGATGCCCTCCTGCTGGATGGCGGCGATACCTGGCACGGCTCCTATACCTGCTATCAGACCGAAGGCCAGGATATGGTCAACGTGATGAACGCGCTGAAGCCCGACGCGATGACCTTCCACTGGGAATTCACCCTCGGTTCCGACCGTGTGAACGAGATCGTCGAAGGCCTGCCCTTCGCCGCTCTGGGTCAGAACATCTTTGACGCCGAATGGGACGAGCCCGCAGAACTGTTCCCTCCCTACAAGTTCTTCGAGCGCGGCGGCGTCAACATCGCTGTCATCGGTCAGGCCTTCCCCTACATGCCGATCGCCAACCCCGGCTGGATGTTCCCGGAATACTCCTTCGGTATCCGCGACGAAAACATGCAGCAGATGGTCGACGAAGTGCGCTCGAAAGGCGCCGAATGCGTGGTCGTTCTGTCCCACAACGGTTTCGACGTGGACAAGAAGATGGCTGGCCGCGTTAAGGGCATCGACGTGATCCTCTCGGGTCACACCCATGACGCTCTGCCGGAACCGGTGCTTGTCGGTGAAACCATCGTCGTCGCTTCGGGCTCGAACGGCAAATTCGTCAGCCGCGTTGACCTCGACATCCGCGACGGCAAGATGATGGGCTTCCGCCACAAGCTGATCCCGATCTTCTCCGATGTGATTACCCCGGATCCGGTGGTGACCAAGGTCATCGACGAACAGCGTGCGCCCTATCTCGATCAACTGACCGAAGTCATCGGCCAGACCGACTCGCTGCTCTATCGCCGCGGCAACTTCAACGGCACCTGGGACGATCTGATCTGTCAGGCGCTGATCGAAGAGCGCGAAGCCGACATCTCCATGTCGCCCGGCGTGCGTTGGGGCCCCTCGATCCTTCCGGGTCAGGACATCACCCGCGAAGATATCTGGAACGTCACCTCGATGACCTACGGCGAAGCCTACCGCACCGAGATGACCGGCGAGTTCATCCACGTCATCATGGAAGACGTGGCCGACAACCTGTTCAACGTCGACCCCTACTATCAGCAGGGCGGCGACATGGTTCGCATCGGTGGCATGGGCTACAAAATCGACGTCTCCAAGCCGCAGGGCTCGCGTATCTCCGAGATGACGCTCCTGAAAACCGGCGAGGCGATCGACCCGTCCAAGACCTATCAGGTCGCGGGCTGGGCTTCGGTCAACGAAGGCACCGAAGGACCGCAGATCTGGGATGTGGTCGAAAGCCATATCCGCAAGAAGGGTACGGTTCACGTCGAACCGCATGAAAACGTGAAAGTCACCGGCGTCTGATCCGGAACTTTCAAGGCTATCACCGGCTGGCCGCGCGCCAGCCGGACACGAAGATGAAAAGGAGGCATAGCCAGATGACAATGAGCTTCAAAGGCAAGCCCTCGCGCCGCGCGTTCCTGAAGGGCGCAGTCGCGGCCGGTGGCACCCTTGCCAGCGCCAGCGTGGCAAAGGCCGAGGCCGATCCGCTGATTACCGAGGTCCAGGACTGGGCGTCCTATACCGGTGACGGTGTGGATGCGACCCCGTATGGTCTGCCGATCGAATACGAAGCGGACGTGGTCCGCCGCAACGTGGAATGGCTCACCGCCGACACGATCTCGTCGATCAACTTTACCCCGATCCACGCGCTGGACGGTACGATCACCCCGCAGGGCTGTGCGTTCGAACGCCACCACTCGGGCGCCATCGAACTGCGCAAGGAAGATTACCGCCTGATGATTAACGGCCTCGTCGATACGCCGCTGATCTTCACCTACGAGGATCTTGAGCGTTTCCCGCGCGAGAACCACGTGTATTTCTGTGAATGTGCCGCCAACACCGGCATGGAATGGGCCGGCGCACAGCTCAACGGTGCCCAGTTCACCCACGGCATGATCCACAACATGGAATACTCCGGCGTCTCGCTGCGCACCCTGCTCGAAGAAGCAGGCCTCGACGTTGCGGGCGATCTCAAGGACAAATGGGTCTATGTCGAAGGCGCCGATGCGTCCTCGAACGGCCGGTCTATCCCGATGGAAAAGGCGCTCGACGACGTGCTCGTCGCCTTCAAGGCCAACGGCGAAGCCCTGCGTATGGAGCATGGCTACCCGGTGCGCCTCGTGGTTCCGGGCTGGGAAGGCAACATGTGGGTCAAGTGGCTGCGCCGCATTGAAGTGACCGATCAAGCTATTGAATCGCGTGAAGAAACCTCGAAGTATACCGACACGCTCGAAGACGGCACCTCGCGCAAGTGGACATGGGTCATGGACGCCAAATCGGTCGTCACATCGCCCAGCCCGCAATCGCCGATCAAGCATGGCAAAGGCCCGCTGGTCGTGACCGGCCTCGCATGGTCGGGCCGTGGCTCGATCACCGGCGTCGACGTCTCGCTCGACGGTGGCATGACCTGGCAAGAAGCGCGCCTCGCAGCGCCGGGGACCGACAAGGCCCTGACCCGCTTCTATCTCGACATCAACTGGAATGGTGAAGAGATGTTCCTCCAGTCGCGTGCCCGTGACTCGAGCGGCTATGTCCAGCCGACCAAAGCTCAGCTGCGCGACGTGCGCGGTCTGAACTCGATCTATCACAACAACTGTATCCAGACCTGGTGGGTCAAATCGAACGGGGAGGCAGAGAATGTCGAAGTTTCTTAATCTCGTAGCAGGGACTGCGCTTGCCTCGACCCTGATCGCCGCTCCGGCGCTGGCCGAAAAATACGGCCTTGGCCGTCCGGCGCTCGAAGAAGAGGTTGCCGCGTGGGATCTCGATGTGGCCCCCGACGGCACCGGCCTCCCGGAAGGGTCGGGCAACGCCTATGACGGTGAAGAAATCTTTGCCGACTATTGCGGCGTCTGCCACGGTGACTTTGCCGAAGGCGTGGACAACTGGCCGAAACTGGCTGGCGGTGCTGACACGCTCGACCATGATGATCCGCTGAAGACCGTGGGTTCTTACTGGCCGTATCTGTCGACCACCTTCGACTATGTGCGCCGCTCGATGCCGTTCGGTTCGGCCCAGACGCTGAGCAACGACGAAGTCTATGCGATCGTGGCTTACATCCTCTTCTCGAACGACCTCATCGACGACGAGTTCGAGCTGTCGAAAGAGACGTTCTTCGACGTGGAGATGCCGAACGCCGAAGGCTTCATCCTGGATGACCGCACGACCTCGGAAGCGCACTTCTGGACCGATACGCCCTGCATGGAAGGCTGCAAGGACAAGGTCGAGATCACCATGCGCGCCGCCGTGCTCGACGTGACGCCGGACGAAGAATAATCCGGCTCTGATCTTATCATGTCGCCCTCGGGCGGCATGGAAAAGCGGTCCCTTGGGGGGCCGCTTTTTGCGTTCGGTGGAGGACGAGAATTCCGCCGCGGCGCAGCATTTATGGCATCGGTCATGAGGCACCCGAGAAAAGGTTAACCGATTGGTAAAAAAGAGTTTTCACAAGGCATAGAAAATATGCGAGAAATCGCATTTTTCGCTCAATATTCACGCAAAACATATTGATCGGTGAGGCCAAATGGCGCAGTCTTGTTACCCATGAACAGGATTTTCACGCTTACCGCTTTCGTATTTTTCAGTGTCCCCATGTCGCTTCACGCCGAGATCATCGGTGATCCCGACAAGGGGGCGAAACTCTGGAAAGACTGCAAAAGCTGCCACCAGATCGGCCCCGACGCCGTAAACCGGGTCGGCCCACAGCTCAATGGCCTCTTTGGCCGTCGTGCGGCCTCTGTCGAGGGGTTCAAATATTCCAAGTCCATGACCCGCGCGGGCAAGGACGGCCTCACATGGCGCCTTGAGACGCTGGATGCCTATATCCATAATCCCAAGGCGCTCGTCTCCGGCACACGGATGAGCTACCGGGGCATGAAGGATGATGCCGACCGCGCCGACCTGATCGCTTTCCTGCGCGCCAATTCCGATAATCCCGCCGACATCCCCGAGGCCGAACCGACCGCCCAGCCCGATTACCCGCATCTCGATCCGGCGGTCTTCGACATTGAGGGCGATCCGGCCTATGGTGAATATCTGTCGAGCGAATGCACGACCTGCCATCAGCGTGATGGCTCGGATCAGGGCATCCCTTCGATCACCAACTGGCCGCAGGAAGATTTCGTTATCGCCATGCACGCCTACAAACAGAAATTGCGTCCGCACCCGGTCATGCAGATGATGGCCAGCCGCCTGTCGGACGAAGAGATCGCGGCCCTGGCCGTATATTTCGAGGCGCTCGAATAATCCGGGTGCTGCAAAGGGAGGAAAGACTATGACTTTGAACAGACGGAAATTCCTTGGAGTGGCCGCCGCCACGACCGCCGCATCGCTCTCGGCACCACAGGTCTGGGGCATGTCGAATGGCAAACCGCGTGTCGTGATTGTCGGCGGTGGGGCAGGCGGGGCCACCGCCGCGCGCTACATCGCCAAGGACAGCAAGGGCGCCATCGACGTGACCCTCGTCGAGCCGACACGCACCTATTACACCTGCTTCTTCTCCAACCTCTACATGGCGGGCTTCCGCTCGCTCGAGTCGATTGCCCATAGCTATGGCACGCTGGCCGCCGATTACGGCGTCAACGTGGTGCATGACTGGGCCATCGGCATTGACCGCGACGCCAAAACTGTGAGCCTCGCAGGTGGGCACAAACTGCCCTATGACCGCCTGATCCTGTCGCCGGGGATTGATTTCGTAGATGGTGCCGTGCCGGGTTGGGACGTGACCAAGCAGAACAAGATGCCCCACGCCTATAAGGCAGGCTCGCAATCCGAACTGCTCAAGAAACAGATCGAATCCATGCCCCAGGGCGGCACCTACGCCATGGTCGCCCCGCCGAACCCGTTCCGCTGCCCGCCGGGCCCCTATGAGCGGATTTCGATGGTGGCGCATGTTCTGAAAGAAAAGAACCCGACCGCGAAAATCATCATCGCCGATCCCAAGCCGAAATTCTCCAAAATGGCCCTGTTCCAGGAAGGCTGGGGACGCCATTACGACGGCATGATCGACTGGATCGGCCCGGAATTCGGCGGCGGCGATGTCGAGGTCAATGCCGACGAGATGACCGTGAGCATTGAAGGTGAAGCGATCAAGGTTGATGCCTGCAACGTCATTCCGGCGATGAAAGCGGGGCGTATCTGTGAACTCGCTGGCATCACCGAGGGCAACTGGGCGCCCGTGTCGGGCCACACCATGCAGAGCCGCATTGACGAGAATATCCACGTGCTCGGCGACGCCACCAATCAGGGCGACATGCCGAAATCGGGCTTTTCCGCCAACAGCCAGGCCAAGGTCGCGGCAATGGCGGTGCGCGGTGCGCTGACCGGCTCCAAGGTCTTCCCGGCCAAGTTCTCCAACACCTGCTGGTCGCTGATCGATACCAATGACGGCGTCAAAGTCGGGGCCTCCTATCAGGCGACGGACGAAAAAATCGCCAAGGTTGACGGGTTTATTTCCCAAACTGGGGAAGATGCAGACCTGCGCCAGCGCACCTTCGAGGAAAGCGTTGGCTGGTATGCAGGGATCACCTCCGACATGTTCGGTTGATCCCATCGCAGCGAAACAGGAAAGGGCGTCCTTCGGGGCGCCCTTTTTGTTGTGAGATTGCGCGCGCCGCTGGCGCGCACAGGATAAGCCCTTCGGGCGATCAGGGGGCGCTGCCCCCTCGGCCTGCGGCCTCACCCCCGGAGTATTTTCACAAAGGTGAAGAGCAGGGGGATCGTGCGAATTTTACGGGGTGCTCTTGCAGCCCCCCCGGGGCAGCACTAAGACTCTGTATGAGGCTTTGGCCGAAGCGACGGATGCGAACAACAGGCAGGCGGATATGAAAGACCCATTCGAGACATATATGAACACCCTCGTGCCCATGGTGGTCGAGCAGACAAGCCGCGGCGAGCGGGCTTATGACATTTTCTCGCGCCTGTTGAAGGAGCGGATCATTTTCGTCAACGGCCCGGTCCATGACGGCATGTCGAGCCTCATCGTGGCACAGCTTTTGCACCTTGAGGCCGAGAACCCGTCGAAAGAGATTTCGATGTATATCAACTCGCCCGGCGGCGTGGTGACCTCGGGTCTGTCGATCTATGACACGATGCAGTACATCAAACCCAAGGTCTCGACCCTCGTGATCGGGCAGGCGGCCTCGATGGGCTCGCTCCTTCTGACAGCGGGCGAGGAAGGCATGCGCTTTTCGCTGCCCAACAGCCGCATCATGGTGCACCAGCCTTCGGGCGGTTATCAGGGACAGGCGACGGATATCATGATCCACGCCGAGGAGACCCTGAAGCTCAAGAAGCGTCTCAACGAGATTTATGTGCGTCACACCGGACAAAAGCTCAAGGCCGTGGAAGCCGCGCTTGAGCGCGACAATTTCATGTCGCCTGAAGAGGCCAAGGATTGGGGTCTCATCGACGAAATCGTCGAATCCCGCGCCAAGGGCGATGAGGCCGAATAAAATAAAGGCCCCTTCGGATTGCTCCGAGGGGGCCAAAAAATTCGCCCATTGTACCCCGTTTCAAGCTGTCTTAAGCTTGTCGGGAGACGAGGATGCGGCGCAGATTTTCCCCGGACCAAATGCCAGCGGGGACCGAAAGGTAGGACATGTCGAACAACTCCGGTGACAGCAAAAACACCCTATATTGCAGCTTCTGCGGCAAGAGCCAGCATGAGGTTCGCAAACTGATTGCCGGGCCGACCGTGTTCATCTGTGATGAATGCGTTGAACTTTGCATGGATATCATCCGCGAAGAGACCAAGGCCAGCGGCCTGAAAGCCTCCGAAGGCGTGCCAACGCCGCAGGAAATCTGCGATGTGCTTGATGATTATGTCATTGGGCAGGCGATGGCCAAACGGGTGCTCTCGGTCGCGGTGCACAACCATTACAAGCGCCTTAACCACGCCCAGAAATCCGGCGATATCGAGCTTTCGAAATCCAACATTCTTCTGATCGGCCCAACGGGGTGCGGTAAGACGCTTTTGGCGCAGACGCTGGCGCGCATCCTTGATGTGCCCTTTACCATGGCCGATGCCACGACACTGACCGAGGCGGGCTATGTGGGCGAGGATGTGGAGAACATCATCCTCAAGCTGTTGCAG
>JAAEZB010000070.1 GCA_018223085.1 Paracoccaceae bacterium | reverse complement strand
ACCGGCATGATCATGAATTCCTGAATGTCGATCGGGTTGTCGGCATGTTCGCCGCCGTTGATGATGTTCATCATCGGCACCGGCAGGACGCGGGCCGAGGTGCCGCCGACATAGCGGAACAGGGGTTGGGCGGTGAAATCCGCCGCCGCCTTGGCGCAGGCCATGGAGACGCCGAGGATTGCGTTGGCGCCGAGGCGGCCCTTGTTGGGGGTGCCGTCGAGTTCGATCATGGCGGCGTCGATGGCGACCTGTTCGGTGACGTCAAAGCCGACCAGAGCTTCGGCGATCTCGCCGTTGACGGCGGCGACGGCTTCGAGGACGCCTTTGCCCATGTAGCGGGATTTGTCGCCATCGCGTTTTTCCACGGCTTCGTGGGCACCGGTCGAGGCGCCCGAGGGCACGGCGGCGCGGCCCATGGTGCCGTCTTCGAGGATCACGTCGACTTCGACGGTGGGGTTGCCACGGGAGTCGAGGATTTCGCGGGCGAGGATGTCGATGATGGTGCTCATGGATGTCTTTCCTTGGGAAAACTGCATGCGTTGCGCGCCTTTTGGCAGGGGGCGCAAGGTTTGTAAACGGGCGCAAGGGTCGCGGCGCACGCCGTTAGGGCTAACGCGGGCATGTTTGCGCCAACGGCGCGTGGGGGCAGGGGCGCTGCCCCTCTGGCCGCCATGGGCGGCCATTCACCCCGGGATATTTGGAGCAAGAGGAAGAATGCGGGTCAGTCTTGTGGGAAATCTGGCGAGAGGGCGGGGGCGGGGCGCGCCAGGGCACGTTCGCGCAGGAAGGTATAGAGGCCGGTGCCGATAATGAGGGTCGCGCCAAGGAGGGTTGGCAGGTCGGGGCGGTCGCCGAAGACCAGCACGCCGACGATGATCGAGAACAGCAGGCGGGTGTAGCGGTAGGGGGCGATGACGGAGGCCTCGCCGACGCGCATGGCGGTCACGATGCCCCAGTAGCCGATCACGCCAAAGAGCACCGCGCCTGCGATCTGGGCCGTGTGGGTCGGGGCCATGGGAGCGAGGCCGCCGGGGGTAAAGGCAAGCATCACCGGCCCGGCGATGAGCAGGGAGGCGAAGCCTTGAAAGGAAACCACGAAGGAGGAGATGGAGGCGTCGATCCGGCGGGTGGCCAGATCGCGAAAGGCGACGGCGGCGACGGCGATCAACACAAGGAGCGTGTTGGGGTCAAAGCCTTCAAGGCCGGGGCGGATGATGAGGAGCACCCCGGCAAAGCCGAGGCCAATGGCGCTCCAGCGGCGCCAGCCGACCTGTTCGCCAAGAAACAGCGCCGCGCCGAGGGTCACGGCGAGGGGCATGGTTTGAAACACGGCGGCCACGGTCGAGATGTCGACCAGGGCAAGGGCCGAGGCAAAGGACATGGCGGCGACCGCCTCGGAGGCGGCGCGCAGGACAGGCAGCGGACGCCAGGCGGCGCGTTGAAACAGGCTCTGGCCTTTGGCGCGGGCGAGAAGGGCGAAGACCAGTGCAGAGCCGGTGCCGAGGATCAGCAGGATCTGACCGGTGGGCAGGTCCAGCGAGAGCCGTTTGATGAACATGTCTTCCAGTGTGAAGCTCGCCATGGCGAGGATGACGAGGAAGATCCCGGAAACGTTGTTCGCCGCCGACATGCGCGCCTGCCTTTCGTTGAGTAATACAACCTTCTAGACGCGAAGCAGGCGACCAAGGCAAGTCTGTTGTGCGTCTGTGGTGGTCGCTTTTCGTGAAATGGCCCATCACGCGCGGTGATGGGGGGATTTCAGAGGGGGCGAATTTTGAGTTGGGTGATGCGGTTGGCCTCGCGGGCGATGACCTCGAAGCGGAACCCGTGGAAGGAAAAGACCTGTCCCGGGGTGGGGATCATCTGGGCTTCGTGGATCACCAGACCGGCGACGGTATTGGCCTCTTCGTCGGGCAAGGACCAGTCGGTGGCGCGGTTGAAGTCACGGATCGTCATGGCGCCGTCGATGAGATAGGCACCGTCCTCGTCGGGGGCGATCTCGGGCACGTCGTCGGTATCGAATTCGTCGGTGATCTCGCCGACAATCTCTTCGAGGATGTCTTCGAGGGTAATCAACCCCTGAAGCGAGCCGTATTCATCCACCACGAGGGCGAAATGCGAATGACGGCGCAGGAATTCGCGCATCTGATCGTCAAGCGACGTGGTTTCGGGGACGAAATAGGGCTCTTTGGCGACGGCGATGATGTCGAAGTCGGTCAGGTCCGAGAAGGTGCCTTCGGGGCCTGCGACCTGTTTGTGCATGGCGCGCAGGAGATCTTTGGCGTGGATCACGCCGATGATGTTTTCGGCCTCGTCCTTGAAGACAGGCAGGCGGGTATGCGGGCTTTCGAGGCACTGCGACAGGATTTCGGCGGGTGGCGCGTTGGCGTCGATCATCTGAATGCCAGAGCGATGCAGCATGATTTCTTCGATGGTGCGTTCGGCCAGATCAAGCGCGCCGAGGATGCGGTCGCGGTCTTCTTTTTCGACGATGCCTTCGGAATGGCCGAGCTGAATCGCGCCGGCGATTTCTTCGCGCACGGCGAGGATATGGCTATCGGGGTCGGTCTGCACCCCGAAGAGGCGCAACACGCCGCGCACGAACCAGCGCACGGCGGAGACCACAGGGGCAAAGACCGTCACCACGAGGCCGATCGGACGGGCCACGGCAGAGGCCGCGCCTTCGGGGCGGGTAATGGCGTAGGTCTTGGGCAGGACTTCGGCGAAGATCAGCACGAGGAAGGTCATCACCAATGTGGCCAGCGCCACGCCGGATTCGCCAAAGGCACGGGTAAAGAGCGCCGTGGCCAGCGAGGTGGCGAGGATATTGACGAGGTTGTTGCCCAGAAGGACAGAGCCGATGAGGCGTTCATTGTCTTCGGTGATGTCGAGGGCGCGCGAGGCCCCGCGGTTGCCCTTGTCGGCCTGCGTGCGCAGTTTGCCGCGCGAGGCGGCGGTGAGGGCAGTTTCCGACCCGGAAAAGAAGGCCGAAAGCACCAGCAGGGCGAGGATTGCGCCTGCTGTGATCCAGAAACCTGTATCGAGGGTGGAAGTCACTACGTCCATTTACCTATCCTTTGTCTTGGGATTGGTTATGGGGTGCGACTGCGCTGCAATCAAGGGAGAGCGGCGCGATATGTCGGTGTGGGTGCGTTCAGGAGGGCTTGCGGCGCTCTGAAAGCGGGTGATGGTCGAGGACGAGGTCACGCAGGCGTTCGTCGAGGACATGGGTATAGATTTCGGTGGTGGCGATATCGGCGTGGCCAAGGAGTGTCTGGATCGCGCGCAGGTCGGCACCATTGGCGAGGAGATGCGTCGCAAAGGCATGGCGCAGGGTATGGGGCGTGACCTTGGCGGGCGAGACGCCCCCGGCAACGGCGAGTTCCTTGATGAGTGCATAGAAGCGATGCCGGGTCAGGTAGCCGGATTTACCGCGCGAGGGAAAGAGGAAGCGCGAGGGCGGATGGCCCTTTTCGCGGGCGGCCTCGTCGGCGGCGTCGCGGGCCACGAGCCATTCGGCGAGGGCCGTGCGCGACGGGGGCGAGAGCGGGACCATGCGTTCCTTGCCGCCTTTGCCGAGGACGAGGAGCATACGCGGATCGCCGCGCGCGGCGGAGACGGGTAGCGAGACCAGTTCGGAGACGCGCATCCCCGTCGCATAGAGCAGTTCCATCAGGCAGGTGTTGCGCAGGCGGTCGGAATTGCTCCGGCCCGTGTGGCGGGCGGCGTCGAGGAGGCGGTCCACATCTTCGATGTCGAGCGTCTTGGGCAGGCGTTTGTCGCGGCCCGGGCCTTTGATTTGGATCACCGGGTTGTCGGCGCGCCAGCCTTCTTCAAACGCGAAGCGGTAGAATTGTTTGAGCGCGGAGAGGCGGCGGGCGCGGGTCGATTTGGCAAGGCCCTGCGCCTCGCAATGGACGAGGTAGGATTCGACCTCGGCGCGGGAGAGGTCGAGGAGGGCGCGGTTCTGACCTGTGGCCCAATCGGCGAAATCGAGGAGATCGCGGCCATAGGCGGCGAGGGTGTTTTCAGAGGCGCCAAGCTCGGCGGCCTGGGCATCGAGGAAGGTCGCGATCTGGCGGTGGTCGCTCATGGCATTAGCCCCTGAGGTCGATGAGCAGCGTTTGCAGCGCGGCGCGGCGGGCGGTGTCTTCGAGGCCAACAGCGCGGAAGATGGCGAGCGCCTCGGTCAGGGCGGCGAGGTTGCCAAGTGCGCCGTCTTCCATCAGGTCCATGGCGGCGAGGATCACTTCGCCAAGCTGGCCACGGGCGAGCATGGTGGAGATGTCCTGTGGCACGCCTGCGCCGTGGAAAGCGTCGGCAATGGCGCGTTCGGTTGGATCGGTGGGGATGCGCGGGGGGGTGCCACGGGCAAGGCCGGAGAGGAAATCCTGCGGGCCCTTGGCGGCGGCCAGTTCATAGGCGGGCGACAGGAGGGCGATATTGCGGGCCAGCCGGGCGGTTGTTCCGGTCAAGGGTTGGGCCAGAAGGCGGCTTCCATAGAGGCGGGCAAAGGGCACTTCGAGATGCACCGATTGCATCGCGGCCCATGCTGCGGGGAGGCGCAGGGCGAGGGTTTCGGTATCGCCGTTTTCGAGGGCGGTATCGAAGGCCTGAAGCGCCGAGACCCTGTCCCAGATCATGCCGGAGGCGGAGGGTTTGCCCTCGAAATAGAGGCCAAGAAGACGGTTCTCCGAGAGCGCGGCAGTGCGTGCGAGCCGTTCTGCGGCCTCAAGGCGGGCCTTCCAGCCCGCGCGTTCGCGCAGATCGGCATGGGCAAAGGCGAGCGGCAGGCCGGTGGTGGGGCGCGCTTCGCCGATGGCCTCGTAGAGGCGGAAGGTCAGCGGGGTCAGGGCGCGCGGGATGGTGAGGATCGGCACGCCTTCAAAGAGGCTCGGGTCGAGGAACCGCAGGAGAAGCGCATCTTCTTCGGCAGTGATGAGGCCGAGGGCGTTGGCCGTGCCGAGCGTCAGGCTTGCGCCTTGCCAGTCCCCGGCGCGGGCAGTGCAGAAAACCCGCGCGGCATATGAGGGCGACAGGTGCGGCGCGGCATTCAGGGCCTCGCAGGGCAGCTCTTCCTGTCCCAGCAGGAGGCCGATGTCGAGCCAACGGGCGAATAGCGCCGGGGTTTCGGGGCCTGCGGCTTCGACAAGGGCTTCGGCCTGATCGAGTGCGCCCATCTCGATCAGTTTGTCGATGCGGGCCAGTAACAGCGCCTCGGCGGGCGCGTTGGAGATGCCGGGCGGGTTGGCCTCGGCCAGAAGCAAGGTATAGAGCAGCGCCTGCATCGCGGGCAGGCGTTCGGGGCGCAGGCCGGCGATGCGATTGGCGAGCGTGTCGGCGCGGCTATTCTGCCAGAGGGTGGCGGGCAGGCCGGTCACGTGGCTTGGCAAGAGGCCAACGCCATCGCGGCCCGGCGCGTTGAGTGTGTCGACGGCAATATCAGGCGTCTCGACCCCTTGCGCCACGGGAGGTTCGCTAAGTTTCAGGGTCACTGTGGGCGTCTGGTCGAGCCAGTCGATTGCCGAGAGCGGTGCGGTGTTTTCACCTTCGGCAAAGGCAGGGTGCGCAAGCAGGCAAAGCGCGAAAGGGGCGAGCCGATGCGCCATGGATCAGCCGTCAACCGGCGAGAGGGTCAGGGGCACGCGTATTTCGGCGGGCGCGGGCGCGAAATCGGCCCCGAGCATCGGACCGAGATAGGCATAGCCTACCAGCGCCAAGGTGCCGATGCATAGCAATGCAACGAGAAAGAGGATCAGTTTGCCCATGAGATCTCCGGTTGTGGTCTGCCCGATTTTCTCCAAGTTATAACTGGCCTTTTGCATAAGATCACGTCATTCAGGGGCGAAACATTGAATTTGCGCAAAGCTTGGCCGATGGCCGGGGACGGTATGACGCTAAAATTGAAAAAAACGGTTGTTCTCGTCGGGATGATGGGAGCCGGGAAGACGGCTGTGGGGCGCGCGCTTGCGGTGCGGCTTGGAGTGCCGTTCCTCGACTCGGATGCGGAGATCGAGAAGGCAGCCAATATGAGCATCGCCGAGATTTTCGCCCGCGACGGAGAGCCGTTTTTCCGCCGCAAGGAAGCGCAGGTTATTGAGCGGCTTCTTGAGGATGAATGTGGGATTCTGTCGACCGGTGGCGGGGCCTATCTTGCCGAGGGCAACCGCGCGGTGATCTCGGAAAAAGGCGTTGCGGTGTGGCTTGATGCCGACCTTGAGATCTTGTGGGGTCGGGTTCGGCACAAGGACACGCGCCCCTTGCTGCGCACGCTCGACCCACGGGCGACATTGACCGAAATTTTTGAGGCGCGGGTGCCCATTTACCGGCTGGCCGATCTGTCCGTGAAGGCGGATGCGGGGTTTTCGATTGAGGAAATGGCGGAATGCGTGGTTGAGGCGCTCTTGAGCCGTCCGGACGTGTTGGAGGATGTATGAGATGATGGAAACGGTGCATGTGGGTCTTGGCGAACGGGCCTATGATATTCAGATCGGCCCCGGTCTGTTGTCGCGCGCAGGGGAGCTGATTGCGCCGCTTCTCAAGCGTCCGCAGGTGCGGGTTGTGACAGATGAAAACGTCGCGGAGATTCATCTTGAGACATTGCGCGCCGGTCTTGCGGCAGAGGGCGTCGAAATGGAGGCGTTGATCCTGCCAGCAGGCGAGGCGACCAAGAGTTGGCCGCATTTTGAGCGCACGGTGGAATGGCTTTTGGCAGAAAAGGTCGAGCGGCGCGATATCGTGGTGGCCTTTGGCGGCGGGGTGATTGGTGATCTCACGGGATTTGCGGCGGCGGTGCTACGCCGGGGCGTGCGGTTTGTGCAAATCCCGACGTCTCTCTTGGCGCAGGTGGATTCGTCGGTGGGTGGTAAGACCGGGATCAACGCGCCGCAGGGCAAGAACCTCATCGGGGCGTTTCATCAGCCATCGCTCGTGTTGGCCGATACCGAGGTGCTTGGTTCGCTCACGCCGCGCGATTTCCTTGCCGGGTATGGCGAGGTGGTGAAATACGGTCTCTTGGGCGATGCGGCGTTTTTTGACTGGCTCGAAGGACAGGGGCCTGCGCTTGCGGCGGGCGATATGGCCGCGCGTATTCAGGCGGTGAAACGCTCCTGTGAGATGAAGGCCGAGATCGTGGCGCGCGATGAGACCGAGCAGGGGGATCGCGCGCTTTTGAACCTTGGGCATACGTTCTGTCACGCGCTTGAATCGGCGACCGGCTATGGAGATCGGTTGCTGCATGGCGAGGGCGTGGCCATCGGCTGTGCGCTGGCGTTCGAGTTGAGCGCGCGTCTGGGCCTGTGTGCGCAGGAAGATCCGAGCCGGGTGCGGGCGCATCTGGCGGATATGGGGATGAAGGTCGACCTCAGGGATATTGAGGGAGATCTGCCGGATGCGGAGACGCTTCTGGACCTGATGGCGCAGGACAAGAAGGTTGTCGACGGACAGCTGCGGTTCATTCTGGCGCGTGGGATCGGCAAGGCCTTTGTCACGGCGGATGTGCCGCGTGACGTGGTCAAAACGCTTCTGGAGGAGGCGCTCGCCCAGCGCTAGGGCGCTTGGGACAAACATTTATTGCGGGCCTTCTTCTCTTCATGATGCCGCGTCAATGCGCCTCATGATCCCTACCGGGCTTTTGGGGGAGGTTCGCCGACGTGATTATCTTGGAGGACTATGCGAATGACGTCTTATCTCAAATCCCACCCGACCCGTGATGGTTTCTTTGGGGAATACGGGGGGGCGCAGCTTCCGCCTGTGCTTGAGCCGCATTTCAAGGCGATTGATGAGGCCTATCAGAAGATTTCCAAATCGGCGGAATTCATTCGCGACCTGCGCTATGTGCGCAAGCATTTTCAGGGACGTCCGACCCCGGTTTCCCATCTTAAGAACCTGTCCGACATGTGCGGCGGCGCGCAGATTTACGCCAAGCGCGAAGATCTCAACCATACGGGGGCGCATAAGCTCAACCACTGTATGGCAGAGGCGCTTTTGGCCAAGCATATGGGCAAGACCAAGCTCATGGCGGAAACCGGTGCGGGGCAGCATGGCGTCGCGCTGGCGACGGCGGCGGCGTATTTCGGCATGGAATGCGAAATTCACATGGGTGAGATCGACATTGCCAAGGAAGCACCGAATGTGACGCGGATGAAGCTTCTTGGGGCAGAGGTCGTGCCGGTGGGCTTTGGCGGCCGGTCCCTCAAGGAGGCCGTGGATTCGGCGTTTGAATCCTATGTGCCGCAAGCGGATACGGCGCTTTTTGCGATCGGGTCGGTCGTGGGGCCGCATCCGTTCCCGATGATGGTGCGTGATTTCCAGCATGTTGTTGGCATCGAGGCGCGCGAGCAGTTCATGGAGATGACCGGGGCCCTGCCGGATATCGTTGCGGCCTGTGTCGGGGGCGGCTCGAACGCGATGGGGCTTTTTGCCGGGTTCATCGACGATGAGGATGTGACGCTTTACGGTGTGGAGCCGATGGGCACCTCGTCCAAGCTTGGGGAGCATGCGGCGACGATCACCTATGGCGAAGATGGGGATATTCACGGGTTCCGCACCATGGTTCTCAAGGATGAGGCCGGGGAGCCGGCACCGGTGCATACGGTGGCGTCGGGGCTTGATTATCCGGGCGTCGGGCCGGAGCATGCCTATCTCTACCGGTCGGGCCGGGCGCAGTATACGGCGGCGGATGACAAGGAAGCGCTGGACGCGTTTTACAAGCTGTCGCGTCATGAGGGGATCATTCCGGCGCTTGAGAGTGCCCATGCGGTGGCGTTTGCCATGCGTGAGGCGGCCAAGGCACCGGGGCAGTCGATCCTCATCAACCTTTCGGGGCGCGGGGACAAAGATATCGATTATGTCACCGAGACCTATGGGTTCAGTGTTGATGGTTAAGGGGACCCGCCCCGTTCCGGGCATTGAGCCCGGAACGGGGCGGGTCCGCTAAAGCGGACGGGTGATCCCGGTTTGTGCGTCGGCGAAGGAGGCTTCGCCGGCGCATTGCGTTTGAGGGGGGTAAGATTTCATGCCTCCGGCGGGAGTATTTTCACAAAGGTGAAGACCGGGCGCTTATTTGGGGCGGCGGGTTTGCAGCACCATGAGTTCGCCGAGATTTTCACGGGTGATGTAGCCGAGCATCTTGTCCTCGGTTGAGCAGACCACGACGGCGGGGGCCCCTTTGTAGAGCGCGTCCGTGACCTCCTGGAGGGGCGTGTCGAGATGGGCGCGCGGGATGTCGGAGGTCATAAGGACGGAGACCGAGCGCAGGGCGGCACCGTCTTCGGCCATGGCGGCAAAGAGCGCCTCGCGGGTCAGGAAACCGGCGAGTGTGCCGTCGGCGGTCAGCACGGGGAATTCATGTTGGGTTGTGCGGATAAGCGTATTGGCCGCGGTTTGCAGGGGATCGGAGGGCGCGAGGCTCTCAAAGCTTGTAATCATGGCGTCGCGCGCCTGCATGTGGTGCGTGGCGGCGCGCATGGAGACGTCTTTGCTCTCGGCATTGCCGGCGACGAAGACGAAGAAGGCGACCAGCAAAAGGATCATGTTGCCGGTGGCCAGTGCGGCGAAGGCCATGAGGAAGGCGACGACCTGTCCGGCGTGGGCGGCGGTCTCGGTCGCGCGGGGGCGGGGCATGCGGGTTTGCAGCAGCGCGCGCAGGACACGGCCGCCATCCATCGGGAAGGCGGGCAGGAGATTGAACACCGCAAGGAAGAGGTTCACGGCAGCCAGTTGCGCAAGGAAGGTGGCGGGGGTCAGATCGGCGATGTCGACCAGCGCCTCGCCGGATTGTGCCCCAAGAAGGAGTGTCAGCACGGCCCAGATCAC
The DNA here is from genome assembly GCA_018223085.1 of Paracoccaceae bacterium. GTDB lineage: Bacteria > Pseudomonadota > Alphaproteobacteria > Rhodobacterales > Rhodobacteraceae > Shimia. The sequence continues at coordinate 7,366 of JAAEZB010000070.1, read as the reverse complement.
CACGTTGACGGCGGGACCGGCGAGGGCGACGAGAATTTCCTGCGCCGGTTTGTCGGGCATCTTTTCGAGCCGGGCCATGCCGCCGATGGGCAGGAGGGTGATGTCGGGGGTTTTGATGCCGTAGCGGCGCGCGGTCAGGGCATGGCCGAATTCATGCGCAACAACGCAGGCAAAGAGGGCAAGGACGAAGAGGACACTTGTCAGGGCAGCCGTCATGCCGCTATCGGCATAGGCCATCAGCCCGATCCACAGGAGCAGCAAAAAGAAGGTTGCGTGCACGCGGATGTCGGAGCCGAAGAGACGGCCTATGGAGAAGGACCAAGCCATGGGGTCTGCCTTTGCTGCCGATGTCTCTTATCAGAGATATGGCGGGCAGACCCGTTTTACCAGCGGTAAGGGATTAGAACGGGATTTCGTCATCAAGATCGCGCGAGGGGGCGCTGCCGCCCTGAGAGCCGCCACCGGAGGGGCCGCTATCGTAGCCACCGCCATAGCCGCCCTGATCGCCACCACCGTAGCCACCGCCCTGACCGCCGCCGTAGTCACCACCACCGCCGCCGCCGCTGCGGCCATCGAGCATAATCAGCGTGCCATCGAAGCCTTGCAGAACGACTTCGGTCGAATAGCGGTCCTGACCGGATTGATCCTGCCATTTGCGGGTTTGGAGTTTGCCCTCGATGTAGACCTTGGAGCCTTTGCGCAGGTATTGCTCGGCAACGCGCACCAGGCCTTCTTGAAAGATGGCAACCGAATGCCATTCTGTGCGCTCGCGGCGTTCGCCGGTGCTGCGGTCTTTCCAGGTCTCGGACGTGGCGATGCGCAGGTTGCAGACTTTGCCGCCGTTCTGGAAGGTGCGGACTTCCGGGTCACGGCCGAGATTGCCGACGAGAATGACTTTGTTGATGGAACCGGCCATGTGGCACCCCCCTTATTTGAGAATCTTTGTTCAGGTTTCCCGCCAGCATAGACCATCCCATCAGGGTTAATGGAAGACTAAAGCCGACAATTTTTCTATGTGCCGGGCGCGGGAGGTCGGTGGAGACTGGCCGATATGGGGCGGGATATTGGGGAAGCTCTGGAAATTTCGCAGAATTTTCGATAAGACAGGCTCAAGTTGGGACTATGGGGGCGGAAACGCCATGAGACTGCTACGCCGCGCGGGGATTTCGGGGTTGGTGATTGCGATGCTGGCGGCTTTGCCGGTGCAGGCGGAGTTTCTATCATCCAAGTCCAAGAAGGGCGTTTTCCGTTCTCAGACCTCGGTCATCGACAAGCGCAAGCGGGCCGAAACCAAGAGCAAGGTGCGGCTTGAGCCGCGGCCGATCTATACGCCTTCGAAATGGGGCGATGGCAGCTATGAGGGGCCGTATAACGGGCCTTATCTTGCGTTGGCGCAGGATGCGGCGCTGCGCCATGGGGTGCCGGTCGACCTTTTCCTCAAGCTGGTGCAGCAGGAATCGAACTGGAATGCGAGGGCGCAGTCGCATAAGGGCGCGCTTGGGTTGGCGCAGTTGATGCCGGAGACGGCGCGCCGTCTTGGGGTTGATCCGCACGACCCGGCGCAGAACCTTGACGGGGGCGCGCGGTATCTTGCCCAGCAATATCGCAATTTCGGCTCGTGGCGGTTGGCACTGGCGGCGTATAATGCCGGGCCGGAAGCTGTGCGCCGCCATGGTGGCGTGCCGCCCTATAAGGAAACCCGCAATTATGTGCGGGTGATCTGGGGTAGCTGAGAAAAACTATCGGAAATTGACATCGCTCAAAGCCTGCGGCACAGCAGGGCGGTAACGCTATGGGCGTTTTTGATCGTTGGAAGGGGCCGGAGATGGACAGGTTTGGGATCGTGGGGCGTCTGGCGCTTGGAGTGATCTTGATCGGAGCGCCGTTGGCGGCAGAGCCTTTTGACAGTCTTGAGGCGCTTGGCGAGGCGCTTTTCTTTGACACCGACCTTTCGGCCAACCGGACGCAATCCTGTGCGACCTGCCATGACCCGGAGTATGGCTTTGCCGATCCGCGCCCGACGGCGGCGGGCAAGGCCGTATCCTTGGGCGATGATGGTGAGTCGCTTGGGGATCGTAGTGCGCCAACGGCGAGCTATGCCGCCTTTGTGCCGCCGTTTCATCAGCAGGCGGATGGCACCTATGTGGGGGGCATGTTCTGGGACGGGCGGGCGACGACGCTTGAGGATCAGGCGGGGGGGCCGCCGCTTAACCCGATTGAGATGGGGATGCCGGACAAGGCGAGCGTTGTGGCGCGGCTTGGCGAAAAGCCCAATTATGTCGAGAGTTTCGAGGCGCTTTTCGGCGCGGGCGTCATGGGGGATGTGGACGCGGCCTATCGTGGTATGACAAGGGCGATTGCCGCTTTTGAGCGCACGGAATTTTTCGCGCCGTTTGATTCCCGGTATGATCGCTATTTGCGCGGTGAGGAGCCGTTTACCAAGCAGGAAGAATTGGGGCGGTTATTGTTCTTTTCGCAGCAATTCACCAATTGCAACATGTGCCATCAGCTGCGCACGAGCGCGGTTGATCCGCGTGAGACCTTTACCAACAACCAATACCACAATATCGGCACGCCCGCGAACATTGCAGCGCGGGAGGTGAATGGGGTTGCGGCGGATTTCGTCGATGAGGGGCTCTTGGCGCATCCCGGCATTGATGATCCGGCGCAACGCGGCAAGATCAAGGTGCCGACCCTGCGCAATGTCGCGGTGACGGGGCCGTATATGCATAACGGGGTGTTCGAGGATCTGCGCACGGTGATCCTCTTCTACAACAAATACAATTCCAAGGCCGAGGCGCGCCAGATCAACCCGGAGACCGGTCAGCCATGGCGCGCGCCGGAGGTCGAGGGCACGTTGTCGATGGAAGAGTTGGAGACTGGCCCGGCGTTAGAGGACAACCGCATTGACGCGCTGGTGGCATTTTTGAAGACGCTGACCGATGCGCGCTATGAGGATTTGCTTGAGGAATAGGGGCTTTTTGGGCCTGAAATTCTACCCGGATCAATAGTCTTGCAAAGGGCGGGAATGTGCCATGGTTTGTGCATATTTATGAGGTCTTTGAGAAGCGACGGATCTTCTTCTCGGGGCTTTCAATTCATGACCTATATTCCTGCGTTTGATGGGCTGCGAGCGTTCGCGGCGCTGATTGTTGTGGCCTTTCACGCGAAACTGGGCTGGGCGTCTGGCGGGTTTCTTGGCGTGGATATTTTCTTTGTTTTGAGTGGGTTCCTAATCACGTCCATCCTGCGGGGCACAGATGGTATCCGGTATGGAAATTTCCTCAGACGGCGGCTTGAGCGTCTTTATCCGGCGCTTTTGTTGTTCTTTCTGGTGATGGTGTTCGCGATGCCGATCTTCTGGAAAGGGCGCAGCGTTTGGGAGGAGATCATTCCGGCGGCTCTTTACCTGTCGAACTATGCGCGCCTGTTTACCGGGGCACCGGATGTGTTGCGCCATACGTGGTCGCTTGGGGTCGAGTTCCAGTTCTACCTTATCTGGCCGTTTGTCATCGCCCTGTTGTTGCGCAGTACACCGCAGCGGGCATTGGCGGTTCTGGTCTTTCTCTACATGGTGATCTGGGCCTGGCGCATGGTGGCCTATGTGGATTTTGGCTGGAACTGGGCCTATGCCGCGACGGATACGCGGATTGGCGGGTTGGTTCTTGGCGGGGTGGTGGCCTATGTGCCGCGCATAAAGGGCAAGGCCGGGTATGGGCTTGAGATTCTGGGCGTTATCCTGTTGATCATTGCGCTCAGCAACAGCGTTTACTACGTGCCGAATACGGCCTTCTACTTCACCCCGATGGCAGAGATCGGGGCGGCGCTTGTGATCTATAGCCTTGCCTCGGGGAAAACGGTTTTGACGCCGGTCCTTGCGACCTTGCCGATGCGTAAGCTCGGACATTGGTCCTATGGGATTTACCTTTGGCACTATCCGGTGGCGTTTTACATGCGCGATGCGGCGGGGCCGATGGTGACGTTCTGGGTTTCTGTCGTGGTGGCGATCGTAATGGCGGCGCTATCCTATGAGTTCTTCGAGACACGGGTGCGTGATGCGCTGCGCCCGCAGCAGCGCATCCCTCAACGGGCCTGAGGCAGGGGTTTACTCGGCGGCGATCTTGATGACCGGTTCCATGCGGGCGAGGATGTCCTCGGCAAGGTGGCATTTGACCTGATGGTCGTCGCCAAGATTGCGCACTGGTGGGATTTCCGTGTCGCACAGACCTCCCGGTACTTCGGATTTCCAGCGGCAGCGGGTCTGGAACGGGCAGCCCGGCGGCGGGGACATGGCCGAGGGGATGTCGCCTTCGAGGACGATATGGGTCTTTTCGACCGAGGTATCGGCGATGGGCACGGCCGAGAGGAGCGCCTCTGTGTAGGGGTGGTAGGGGGGCGAGAAGACCTGATCGGTTGTGCCCAGTTCCACCACATGGCCAAGATACATGACCATGACGCGATCCGAGAGATAGCGCACGATGGAGAGGTCATGGGAGATAAACAGCAGGGTGGTTTTCTCTTCGCGCTGAATATCCATCAGGAGGTCGGTGACGGCGGCCTGCACCGAGACATCAAGCGCCGAGACCGGTTCGTCCGCGACCACGATACGTGCCCCGCCAGCAAAGGCGCGGGCGATACCAACGCGCTGTTTCTGGCCGCCTGAGAGTTGGCGCGGCATGCGGTCGGCAAAGGCGCGCGGCAGTTTCACCAGATCCAGAAGTTCGAGCATGCGTTCGCGGCGGTCGGATTCGCCCTCTCCGATGCCGAAGATTTCGAGCGCGCGAATGATCTGGCGGCCGACGGTCATCGAGGGGTTAAGCGTATCAAACGGGTTCTGGAACACCATCTGCACATCGGCGACGGTCTTGGTATCGCGTTTCTGGATTGGAACCTGTTCGATGTTTTGTCCGTCGAGGAGGATTTCCCCGTCGGTTGCGGTTTCAAGCCCCATCAGCACCTTGGCGAAGGTGGATTTGCCACAGCCGGATTCGCCGACAATGGCGAGGGTTTCGGATTCATGGGCCTCAAAAGAGAGGGTTTCGTTGGCCTTCACAACCCGTTTCTCGCCGCCGCCAAACAGGGCATTGGCCGAGACTTCGTAATACTTCTTGAGGGCGTCCATCTTGAGGACGACCTTGCCGATTTCGGGCTTTTCCTTTTTCTCGGCAAGGGTAAGGGGGGCGTTCCAGTCGATTTCCTCGAACTTGACACAGCGGGTCGAGTGGCGCTCGACACCTTCGACCGAGAACATCGGCACCGCATCGGCATCGCAGCGACCGGGTTCGAAATAGTCACAGCGCGGACCGAAGTTACAGCCGGGCGGACGTTCATGCGGCAGCGGGAAGTTGCCGGGGATCGCGACGAGCGGATGGGCGTTCTTATCGGCGCCGGGAAGCGGGATCGAGCGGAACAGCGCCTGCGTATAGGGGTGCTGCATGTGGTCGAATACGTCTTCGATCGAGCCGCGCTCTACGGCCTCGCCGGAATACATCACGCAGAGGCGGTCGCAGGTTTCCAGCACGAGGCCGAGATTGTGCGAGATGAAAAGCATCGAGGTGCCGTATTTCTTGCCCAGATCCTTCACAAGTTCGACTACGGCGGCCTCAACGGTCACGTCAAGCGCGGTGGTGGGCTCGTCAAGGATCAGGAGTGAGGGCTTGGACATCAGCGCCATGGCGATGACGATGCGCTGTTGCTGGCCACCCGAGAGCTGATGCGGGAAGGAATTCAGCATGCGCTCGGGGTCGGGGAGGCGCACGTCGGTCACCACCTCAAGGGCGCGTTGGTAGGCCTCTTTTTCGCCCACGCCTTCATGGATCATCGGCACTTCCATGAGCTGTTTGCCGATCTTCATTGCGGGGTTCAGCGAGGCCATGGGTTCCTGATAGATCATGGCGATCTCGTTGCCGCGAATGTCGCGCAACTCGTCATCGCTCATCTCGGAGAGGTCGCGGCCTTTGAATTTGATCGTGCCGCCGACAATGCGGCCGTTTTTGCCAAGGTCCTGCATGACACCAAGGGCCACCGTGGATTTGCCGCAGCCGGATTCGCCGACAAGGCCAACCGCTTCGCCGGGCATCACGTTGACGGAGAAATCCATCACCGCCGGGATTTCGCGCAGGCGGGTGAAGAAGGAGATGGACAGCTTGTCGATCTCAAGGATCGGGCCGTCATAGTCTTCCATTTTACTCATGTTCCGGTCTCCCTTTTGGGGCGGCGGGGCGTTTGGCCCCTATTCTTCATCTTGGTCAAAATACTCCGGAGGGGCGGGGGGCAGCCTCCCCGTGTTCCGAAGCATCAATCCCTCAGGCTTTCTTCGCGTAGGCCATCGGCCAGCAGGTTCAGGCCAAGCACGAGGCTCAGGAGCGAAAAGGCGGGCACGAGGGCAGGGTGCGGGTAGATCGACAGGAGCTTGCGCCCGTCATTGATCGTGGTCCCCCAGTCGGGGCTTTCGGGGGGCAGACCGAGGCCGAAGAAGCCAAGGGTTCCAAGCAGGATCGTGGTGTAGCCAATGCGCAGGCAGAAATCGACGATCAGCGGCCCGCGTGCGTTGGGCAGGATTTCCCAGAGCATGATATACCACGGGCCTTCGCCACGGGTCTGGGCGGCGGCGACGTAGTCGCGGGTCTGGATGTCCATGGTCAGGCCGCGCACGATGCGGAACACCGTGGGGGCGTTGACGAAGACCACCGAGACGAACACCACGAGGATACCGCCGGGGATGTTGAAGAGGTCGAGCGAGTCCGGCAGGAAGGCCAGCACCGTACCCGGCGCCGAGATCAGCGAGAGATAAATCCAGACCATCACCACAAGGATTCCCGACAGCAGCGGCGTACGCAGGCGCGGGCGGGTGTAGTAGCGCGAGTTGATGAGCACCGCGACAAAGATGATCGGGAAGATGAAAAGCACCATTGCCATGAAGGAGGGGATGCCTGTGGCGACGATTTCCGGTGTCACGAGGAGGTAGAACAGCAGGATCACCGGGAAGGCGAGGATCAGGTTGGCAAGGAAGGACAGCAACGTGTCCAGCTTGCCGCCGAAATACCCCGCCGGGAGGCCCAGCGTGATGCCGACCATAAAGGCAAAGAGGGTCGCCAGCGGTGCAATGCGCACCACGATCCACGACCCGTCCACCATGCGCGAGAACACGTCGCGCGCGAGGTTATCCCCGCCAAGAAGATACCAGCAGGCCTGACCGCAGGTTTCGGGATCGGCGCCACGCACCGGTGTGCCGGGGAGTTTGTTCTTCATCCCCGAAAGCTGGCTTAGCGAGTCATGAGTGGCGATCATGTCGAAGACGCCGGTGAAGACCGCGGTGTAGACCCAGAACATGACGAGGCCGAAACCGATCATGCCGATGAGCGAG
>JAAEZB010000137.1 GCA_018223085.1 Paracoccaceae bacterium | reverse complement strand
GCCGAAAAAGGCGCTTCAACGGTGACGATCATCGACGCCAAAGGGCGCGCGGATCGGGTGCAAATCTGGGTGGAATAGAGACGAAAACGGACGTCTGTATCGCGTCGGTGCGAAAATCCGGCGCGAGGTTTCCACCTCGCGCCGGAAAACATCAATCAAAGGCGTTCGATCGCGATGGCGATGCCCTGCCCACCACCGATACACATGGTGATAAGAGCGCGCTTACCGCCAATCCGCTCAAGCTCGTAAAGCGCCTTCACGGTGATGATACAGCCCGTCGCGCCAACCGGGTGGCCAAGCGCAATCGCGCCGCCATTCGGGTTGACCTTGGCCGTATCGAGGCCAAGCCCCTTGTTCACGGCAATCGCCTGCGCGGCAAAGGCCTCGTTGGATTCGATCACGTCGAAGTCGGTGATCGACAGGCCGGTCTTGGCCAAAAGGTTCTCCACCGCCGGCACCGGGCCGATCCCCATAACTTCGGGGCGCACACCCGCATGGGCATAGCCCAAAACCCGCGCACGCGGCTTGAGACCGGCCTTCTCCGCCGCATCCGCCCGCGCCATGACAATGGCCGCACCGCCGTCATTGATCCCCGAGGCATTGCCTGCCGTCACCCGGCCGTCTTTCCTAAATACTGGACGCAGCTTGCCAAGGCTCTCCATGGTAGACGCCGTCAGGTGCTCATCGGTGTCAAAGGCGACCATATCGCGCTTCACCTTGACCTCGACCGGCACGATTTGGCTCTTGAAATACCCAGCTTCGATGGCTGCTGCCGCGCGAGTCTGGCTCTCAAGCGCAAAAGCATCCATGTCATCGCGGCTCACGTCATGTTCGTCCGCGACGTTCTCGGCGGTGATCCCCATATGGCCGGTGCCAAACGGACAGTTGAGCGCCCCAAGCATCATATCGAGCGTCTGCACATCGCCCATCTTCTGACCCCAACGCTGGGCCGGCACGATATAGGGCGCACGGCTCATGCTCTCGGCACCACCGGCCAATGCGAAATCCGCATCGCCCAGCATGAGCGACTGCGCCGCCGAAACGATCGCCTGCGCACCTGACCCACAGAGACGGTTCACGTTCATCGCCGGGGTGGTGTCGGGAATACCCGCATTCATCGCCGCCACGCGGCTAAGATACATGTCGCGCGGCTCGGTGTTGATGACATGGCCGAAAACCACGTGGCCGATCTGACCGCCTTCAACGCCGGAGCGTTCCATCGCTGCCTTGGCCGCCACGGTGCCAAGATCAATCGGCGCCGTCCCTGCGAGCGAGCCGCCAAACGTGCCGATCGCGGTGCGTGCACCGTCGAGAATCACAATATCCGTCATGGAAACCTCCTTGTCCTGAGTTGCGGCCACACTACTCCCACGGCCCCGCGCGGCAAACCCGCAGAACCACTGGAATACCTCGCAAATCCCGGTTTGGACGCAACGGAATCCCCCCTTCCTCTTGCCTTAAATATCCCCGCCGGAGGCAAAATCCGCAGGCAGCGGCCCCAAGGGGGCCGATGACGAGAAAACCTGCGCGCGGCACTAGCCGCGCACAATTTTCCTCAAGCAGGCTGCAAAACGCGCCGTCCGGTTTCTTCGAGAATATGCACCTTGCCCCCCTCGAACACGGCGGCGGTAATCGGACGGTCATACCCTGCCCCGGAATCGAGATTGACCCGGTTGCCCTCATGCACCGGAGCCTTCTGTGGCGTGTGACCATGCACGACAAGCCAGGGGTGCGCCTCGCTGTAATCAAGGAAATCATGCCGGATCCAGCAAAGATCGTCCTCGCTCTGCTCTGCAAGGGGCACCTCGGGGCGAATACCCGCATGAACGAAAAGCAGCTCCCCGACCTGATGATAGGCCGGAAGCCCCGCCATGAAACTTACATGCGCCTCGGGGATCACCGCGCGGGCTTCGGGATGGATCTGATAGTAACGCGAGGCCTCGCCTGTCTCGATCCCATAAGAGGCCAGAGTCGTGCGCCCGCCAATCCGGTCGCTAAACCAATCCATCCCCAATAGAACCTGAGGATCAGGGCGCGGCACCTCTTCCATGAAATAGGAATACATGCGGTCGTGATTGCCCCTTAGAACGGTCCAGTTCCGGCCCTCGGCCACACCCTTTTGCAAGAGATCAATCACCCCGGCGCTATCCGGCCCCCGATCCACGAGATCGCCAAGAAACACGACAGAGGCATCCGA
>JAAEZB010000069.1:8012-17325 GCA_018223085.1 Paracoccaceae bacterium | reverse complement strand
TGACGGCGCTTGAAGCCAAGGGCCGGGTCTCCGTTGTCGAACCCGACCGTGCCGCAATCGCCCTCGCCCCGCCGCGCTTTGCCGATGGCATCCTGACCCTTGAAGCTCGCCGCGCCAGCCCCGGCGCCGCACGCGACATCACCGTCGAAGCCCACGGCCTCGACCCGTCCGGCGCCGCAAGCATCCTCGCGACCACGCCCCTCGCCTTTGCCCCCGGCGACACAATCGCCACAATCGACCTCTCCCTGCCCGCCGAACTGCGTGCCCGCATCTCTCGTTTCGAGATTTCCGGCCAACGCTCCGCCGCCGCCGTGACGCTCTCCGACGACACCCTGCGCCGCCGCGAGGTCGCCCTGATCGCCGGACGTGAATCCCGCGAAGGGCTCGAACTCCTGTCGCCGCTGCACTACCTGCGCAACGCGCTCTCCCCCAATGCCGACCTCCTCGAAGGCCCCCTGTCCGAAGTCATCCCCGCCAATCCCGACGTGATCGTCCTTGCCGATGTGGCAACCCTCTCTGACGGCGAAGCCACCGCTCTGACCGACTGGATCTCCGAAGGCGGTCTGCTCCTGCGCTTTGCCGGTCCGCGCCTCGCGGCGGCCAATGCCGGACGCACCTCCGAAGATCCTCTGCTTCCCGTCCGCTTGCGCGCTGGCGGGCGCAGCATCGGCGGCGCCATGAGCTGGGGCGAACCCAAGGCTCTCGCTCCCTTCCCCCCCGAAAGCCCCTTCCACGGCCTTCCCGTCCCCGACGAAGTCCGCATCGAGGCTCAGGTCATGGCCCAGCCCGATCCCGACCTCGCCGCCCGCGTCATTGCCGAACTGTCCGACGGCACGCCCCTCGTTACCCGGAAACGCCTCGACGATGGGCAAATCGTCCTCTTCCACGTCACCGCCAATGCCGAATGGTCCGGCCTGCCGCTCTCGGGCCTCTTCCTGCGTATGCTCGACCGCCTCGCCGCGCTCTCTGCAACCACACTTTCGGATCAGGACCGCCTCGCCGGAACCACATGGCAACCGGTCCGCGTGCTCGACGGTTTTGGCCGCCTGACCGATGATCCAACGCTTTCCGGGGTCGCGGGCGAAGACCTCGCTACCGCCCCCCTCGGCCCGGCCCTACGCCCCGGCCTTTATCGCTCCGACGCCCGCATCGTCGCCCGCAATGTCATCGGCGCGGAAACTGTGCTGACCCCCGCCAACTGGCCCCTCGGCACCACAATCACCGGCTTTGCAACCGCGCCCCAACGCCTCCTCGCCGGCCCGCTCCTTGCCGGCGCCCTCCTACTCTTTCTGGCCGACATCCTCGCCTCGCTCGCCGTCTCCGGCCGCCTGCGCGGTGCCCGTGTCGCCGCCACCGTCCTCATCGCCCTGACGCTTCCATACGGCACCGCCCGTGCCGACGACACCCGCGCCATCGCCGATACCCGCGAGGTCGTCCTCGGCCATATCCTGACGGGTGATACACGGGTTGACGACACCGCCCATGCCGGTCTCCTCGGCCTCTCCGAAACCCTATTCTTTCGCACCTCGGTTGAACCGACCGAGCCCGCCGCGATCAACCTCGAAACCGACGAAATCGCCCTCTACCCGCTGCTCTATTGGCCCATAACCCCCGAACAACCAATCCCCTCAGACGAGGCCTATGCCAAGCTCAACGCCTATCTGCGCGCGGGGGGCATGATCCTCTTTGACACCCGCGACGCCGATGTCGCCCGCTTCGGCACGGCAAGCCCCAATGGCCGCAAACTCCAGCGCCTCGCCGCCCCGCTCGACATCCCGCCGCTCGAACCCGTGCCCGCCGACCATGTCCTGACCCGCGCCTTCTACCTGCTTCAGGATTTCCCCGGCCGCTTCATAAGCCATGATGTCTGGGTCGAAGCCGCCCCGGCAGACGCCGAAAAAATCGAAGGTATGCCCTTCCGCAACCTCAACGATGGCGTGACACCGGTGGTCATCGGCGGCAATGACTGGGCCGCCGCATGGGCCATGGATCGGCGCGGCAATGCGCTCTACCCCGTGGGCCGGGGCCGCGCAGGCGAACGCCAGCGCGAACTCGCCTACCGCTTTGGCGTCAACCTCGTGATGCATGTCCTCACCGGCAATTACAAATCCGATCAGGTCCACGTCCCCGCCCTCCTCGACAGGCTCGGCCAATGACGGGACAGGTGCTCTTTGACCCCCTCCTGCCCCTCTGGGCGCTCGGCCTGCTTGCGGGCCTCTCGGTCCTGTTCCTGTTCTGGGCCTTCTGGCGCGGCCTCTCCGGCTGGAGCTTCCGCGCCCTCGCCACTCTCGTGATCCTCGCCGCCCTCTCCGGCCCGGTCCTGCAACGCGAAAATCGCGCCCCCCTAAGCGACATCGTCCTCCTGCTCGAAGACCAAAGCGCGAGCCAAGACCTTGGCGACCGCGCCGCCATGACCCGCGCCGCCGCCGACACGCTCGCCGCCCGCATCACGGCCCGCCCCAATACCGACCTGCGCCGCATCGCGATCCCCGACGGGGCCGACAATGCCGGAACCGAAATGATGACCGCCCTCGCACAGGCCCTCGCCGAGGAACCCCGCGCCCGCATCGCCGGGATCATCGCCCTGTCAGATGGCCATGTGCATGACATAGAGCGCGCGCCCGACCTGCCCGCCCCTATGCATCTCCTGCATACGGGCCGCGCCGCCGATTGGGACCGCCGTCTGACCGTAACCGGCGCACCCGCCTTCGCCATCCTAGACGAGGAAATTCGCCTCACCCTGCGGATCGAAGATGACGGCGCCGTTCCCGCCTCCGAAGCGGGCATCGCCCCCCTCGAAATCTCCATCGACGGGGCCGAACCGAACCGCTTCGAGCTGCGCACCGGCGTCACCGCCGAACTCCCCCTGACCCTGACGCATGGCGGGCGCAACGTGATCCAGATCACCGTCCCCCCCGCCCCCGGCGAACTGACCGACCGCAACAACACCACCGTGGTGCAGATCAACGGCGTGCGCGACCGCCTGCGCGTCCTCCTTGTCTCGGGTGAACCGCATCCCGGCGGGCGCACATGGCGCAACCTGCTGAAATCCGACGCCTCCGTCGATCTCGTGCATTTCACCATCCTGCGCCCCCCCGAAAAACAGGACGGCGTGCCGGTCTCCGAACTGTCGCTCATCGCCTTCCCGACCCGCGAACTCTTCATGGAGAAAATCGAAGATTTCGACCTCATCATTTTCGACCGCTACCAACGCCGCGGCATCCTGCCCTCGCTCTACCTTGAGAACGTGACCGACTATGTTGAAAACGGCGGCGCGGTGCTGGTCTCCGCAGGGCCCGATTTCGCCAGCGCGGATTCCATCTTCCGCTCCCCCCTCGCCGAAATCCTCCCCGCAAGCCCCACCGCCCGCGTGATCGACGCCCCCTTCCGCCCCACCGTCTCGGACCTCGGCACACGCCACCCGGTAACCAACGACCTCTCCCAAGGCGACGACTGGGGCCGCTGGCTGCGTCAGGTCGAAGTGACCCCCAACCCCGATACCGACGTGTTGATGACCGGCTATGACGACCTGCCGCTCCTCGTCCTTGATCGCGTCGGCGAAGGCCGCGTCGCCCTCCTCGCCTCCGACCACGCCTGGCTCTGGGCGCGCGGTTTTGAGGGCGGCGGACCACAGCTCGAACTCCTGCGCCGCCTCGCCCACTGGATGATGGGCGAACCCGACCTCGAAGAAGAGGCCCTCTGGGCCGAGGCCACAGGCCAAACCATGCGCATCCTGCGCCGCTCCCTCTCTGACACGGTCGGCGATGTGACCATCACAACCCCCTCCGGCACGCAAGAAACCCTCCCCTTGCGTGAAACAACACCCGGCCAGTTCGAAGCCCGCTACACAGGCCCCGAAATCGGCCTCTACCGCCTCGCCAATGAGGACCATGACGCGGTGATCGGCCTTGGCCCCGCCGCCCCGCGCGAATTCGAACGCACCATCGCGACCGACACGATCCTCGCCCCCGCCCTCGACGCCCGCCGCGGCGGAAGCTTCGCCCTCGAAACCGGCCTGCCCACGATCCGCGCCGTGCGCGAAGGCCGCCCCGCCGCCGGGCGCGGCTGGATGGGGATTACACCACGCGGCGCTTACGAGACCCTCGACATCGCCCGCACCACGCTTCTCCCTGCGTGGCTGACCCTGCTCCTCGCCTCGACCATGATCCTCTTTGGCTGGCTGCGCGAAGGCCGCCGCTAATCCCCCATTCTTCACCTTTGTGAAAATACTCTGGGGTGAATTGGCCAAAGGCCAAGAGGGGCAACGCCCCTCAACCCGCGCCTTTGGCGCATATCCTGTGCGCCGCCCCGGCGGCGCGCCGCCAGAGACCTCCAACCATCTTGTCATTCCCCGCGCGGGCTGGTTTACCATTCGGACAAAAGCGAGGGGACGGACATGACTCATCTCTGGGTGCGGGCCGAACAGCGGCCCAACGAAGATCGCGTCGGACTGACGCCGGACGGGGCCAAGGCGCTTCTCGACAAGGGCATCCGCGTCACGGTCGAGGAAAGCTCCGTGCGCGCCATCCCGATTGACGGCTACATCGCCGCAGGCTGCGACATCGCCCCGGAAAATAGCTGGCCCAACGCCCCACAAGACGCCATCATCTTCGGCCTCAAGGAACTCCCCGAGGACGGCACCCCCCTGCCGCATCGCCACATCATGTTCGGCCACGCCTACAAGGGCCAACATTCCGGCGCCGCGCTCCTGCGCCGGTTCAAGGCCGGGGGCGGCACGCTCTATGACCTTGAATACCTCGTCGATGAAGACGGCCGCCGCGTCGCCGCCTTTGGCTACTGGGCCGGCTATGCCGGTGCCGCCGTGACCCTCAAGGCCTGGATAACTCAGCAACAAGGCGGCCTCTGCGGCCCCGTGTCGAGCTACGCCAACAAGGATGCCCTCCTCGACGACATCGGCGCGGGCCTCGACACACTCGACCGCGACCTGCCGACCGCCATCGTCATCGGCGCCCTTGGCCGCGTCGGCACCGGCGCCTCCGACATGCTCGAAACCATGGGCATCCCGGTCACCAAATGGGACATGGCCGAAACCGCCAGCGGCGGCCCGTTCCCGGAAATCTTGACCCATGACATCTTCATGAACTGCATCTTCGCCCGTCCCGGCACGCCGGTCTTCGTCCCCGAAAGCGCCAAAACCGCTGACCGCGCCCTAAGCGCCATCGGCGATGTCGCCTGCGACCCCGATAGCGACTACAACCCCGTCCCGGTCTATTCAGAAGCGACCACATGGGACGCCCCGGCCCTGCGCGTGCACGACACACCCCCGCTCGACGTGATGGCCATCGACAACCTGCCCTCGCTGCTGCCGCTCGAATCCTCCGAGGATTACGCCGAACAGCTCCTGCCGACGCTCCTCTCGGTCGATGACCTTTCGGGCGGCGTCTGGACGCGGGCCGAGACCGATTTCCAAACCCATGTGACAAAGGTCTGATCCATGCAGGCAACATTGACCCCGGTGATCGGCTACGCCGCCGCCGTGCTCGGCGCCATAAGCTGGGCACCCCAGGCAATCCGCGTCTGGCGCACCGGCGATACGCGTGACCTGTCACTGCTCGCCAACGCCATGTTCACGGTCAACGTGATGCTCTGGCTCGGCTATGGCCTTCTGACGATGGATTGGCCCCTCATTCTTGCCAATACCGTCGGCACATTGGTGATGATCGCCATCGTCACCGCGAAACTGAAATACGGATAAAAGGATTCATACGATGACCATCCACTGGTGTGGCACCGGCCTCTCGGCCATCCCCGGCCTGCGCCGCCTTCTTGAGGCGGGCCATGATATCACCGTCTGGAACCGGACCACCGACAAGGCCCGCGCCGCCGTCGGCGACCTGACCGACAAGATCAAAGCCTTCGACATCGACGCGCTCGGCGCCGACCTCGCCAAAGGCGACGTGGTTGTTTCGATGCTCCCCGGCGACTGGCACGTGCCGCTGGCCGAACTTTGCATCGCCAAGGAGGCCAATTTCGTCTCCTCCTCCTATATCGCCCCCGAGATGAAAGCGCTGGACGAAAAGGCCCGCGCCGCCGGTGTCGCCTGCGTGAACGAGGTCGGCCTTGATCCCGGCATCGACCACCTGATGGCGCACGCCCTGATCGCCGATTACCGCGCCTCCGACGCCTATGACGCGGGCAATACACTCTCCTTCATCTCCTATTGCGGCGGCATCCCCAAGATCCCCAACCCCTTCCGCTATAAATTTAGCTGGTCGCCGCTTGGCGTTCTCAAGGCACTGCGCTCGCCTTCGCGCTCGATCCGTGATTTCGCGCCGTTCGACGTGGCGCGCCCGTGGGATGCGATCTCCTCCTACGAGGCTCCCCTGCCCACACCCGAAAGCTTCGAGGTCTACCCCAACCGCGACTCGATCCCCTTCATGGAGGATTACAAATTCGACGCAGACTGGACCGTAAAAGAATTCGTCCGCGGCACCCTGCGCCTCAACGGCTGGACCGAAGCATGGGACGACGTGTTCAAGGAAATCGAGACCCTGACAGGCCCCGAAGGCGATACCCGCCTCAAGGAAATGTCGGATCAGTTCTGGGACGAAAACGCCTATGACGAAGGCGAACCGGATCGCGTTGTCCTCTGCGTCGGCCTCACCGCCGAAAAAGACGGCCAAGAGGTCTGGCACAAAACCTATGTCATGGACGCCTGGGGCGACGACCGCGGCACCGCTATGGCCCGCCTCGTGTCGATCCCGGTCTCCCTCGCCGTGGAGGCCGTGTTGAACCACGAAGTCCCCGCCGGCGTCTCCGCCGCGCCGAGCGACCCAAAGCTCTTCACCCGCTGGCTCGAAGAGATTGACACCCTGGCCCAACACCTCGAAATCGTGGATCACATGGCCTGATATGCAACACCGGAGGAGGCACGCAACCGCCTCTTCCTCTTGCCTCAAATATCCTGGGGTGAATGGCCGCCTGCGGCCAGAGGGGCAACGCCCCTAAAACCGGATCAGCCGCCGCGTACGAGATCGTCTTCCGCATCCGCAAGCGAAATCCCAAGCGCATCCATACCGTTCTCAAGATGATCCGACATATGCGGCGACCCAAGGAGATAATCCGCCGTCGGCGCCGTCGCCTCGGTCTTGGCCGTGGTAATCGCCTCTTCCAGCTCTTCAGCGGCAAAGCTATCGCGCCCAATCCACATCACGGCAACAAGGCTCGCCTGTTCGTCCTCGTTCAGACGCTCGATAAAGGCTCGAAGCTCGCCTTCCGCGCGGCCCAACTCACGGCCCATAAGAACCACCTGTGCGACCTTCCAAGGCGTAATTTCAAGCATTTATGGATCTCCAACATGATGTGCTCGTGCATTGCACACCCCTTTATGCACCCCGTCCTTGACCTCGCGCAACTTGAAAAGAGGTCGCGGCACTCGCCTAGGGTTTCGGCTTGGCCAGCGGGATTGCTTCGTCGCTCTCCGGGGCAAGCTCCTCGAAATCGAAATTATCGAGACGTCGTGCCCGGCGGCCCGCCTTATCGGCGCTGATCCTGATGTCCGAAAGGTCCTTCGCGGCCTGCCCGAAATGCCGATCAAGGTTTTCAACCCGCGTCCCCAAGCGCTCCACATCCGCATAAAGAAGCCCCAGCTCGCGCCGGATCGCCCCCGCCTGTTCGCGCATCCGCGCATCTTTGAGGATCGCCCGCATCGTGTTGAGCGTCGCCATGCAGGTGGTCGGCGACACGATCCAGACCCTTGCCGCGAACCCCTCGCGCACAAGCTCGGGAAAATTCGCGTGCAACTCCGCATAGACAGCTTCCGACGGCAGGAACATCAACGCCCCATCCGCCGTTTCGCCCTCAAGAATGTATTTCTCCGAGATCGCCTTGATATGCGCCTTGACCGCCGTCCGAAGCATCCGCGCCGCCTCGTTCAACTGCGCCTGCGTCTCGGCCCGACGCAATGCTTCATAGGATTCAAGCGGGAATTTCGAGTCGATGACAATCGGCCCCGGCGGGTTCGGCAGATGGATAAGGCAATCCGCCCGCTTTCCATTCGATAGCGTATGTTGCAACGCATAAGAATCCTTCGGAAGCGCCTTGCCGACAATATCGTTAAGCTGGATTTCCCCGAACGCCCCGCGCGTCTGCTTGTTCGAAAGAATGTCCTGCAACGACAACACATCCCCCGAAAGCTTGGTGATGTTTTCCTGCGCCTTGTCGATGGTCTTGAGCCGCTCTTGCAACTCCCCCAAGGAATGCGCCGTGCGCCGGGACGATCCTTGCAGGTTCTCAGTCATCTGGTGATTGACCTGCTGAAGCCGCTTTTCCATATGCTGCAAAAGGTTCGCCTGCGCTGCCGCCTGCGCCTCGGCCACATGAGTGAGGCCGCCCGACAACTGCTGCTGCCCCGCCGATAGGTTTTCAACCCGCTGCCCCAAGGCCCCGATCTGATGCGCCAACGGCTCGGCAACCCGCGCCGACCGCCCCGCCGCCCGGATCGAGAGGATCAACAACAGGATCACAAGCGCCACAGCGCCCAACCCGGCCAATTCCACCGGCCCCAACACGTATTCGCCAACCTGGATCATGTCCGCCCGAACAGCCTCTCAATATCGCTTAGTTTCAGCTCGACATAGGTCGGCCGCCCGTGGTTGCACTGCCCCGAATGCGGCGTCGCTTCCATCTCGCGCAGGAGGGCGTTCATCTCATCCGCCCGCATCCGCCGCCCCGACCGGATCGACCCATGACAGGCCACCCGGCTCAGGATCGCCTCGATCTTGGCCCGGACCAAAAGGCTCTCGCCCTGATCGTCCAATTCATCAAGAATATCGAGAACCATCGCCCGCGCATTGACCTCGCCAAGGATCGCCGGGGTTTCACGAACGGCCACCGCGCCGCCGCCAAACGGCTCAATCGTGAGGCCGAGCTTGGTCAACTCCTCCGCCACGCCCAATATCCGCGCGCAATCGCCGTCCGATAGCTCGACAATCTCCGGGATCAACAACGCCTGCGCCGCAACGCCATTCTCGGCCATCTGCCCTTTGAGCTTTTCATAAACCAACCGCTCATGCGCCGCGTGCTGATCGACGATGACCATGCCGGTTTCCGTCTGCGCCACGATGTAATTCTCATGCACCTGCGCCCGCGCCGCCCCCAAAGGCAGCGCCTCAAGCGGTGTCTCTTCCACCGCGTCCTCGACCACCGGCTCTACCCGTGCGCTATAGGCCTGCGACAACTCCGCAAACCCCGGCTCCGGCGCAACATACGATGGCGTATGTCGGCCAAGCGACGGGCGATCCATCTGATATACCCGCGCCGGACTTTCGCCCACAGGTTCAGGCCGAAACGC
>JAAEZB010000069.1:2724-7753 GCA_018223085.1 Paracoccaceae bacterium | reverse complement strand
CGCCCATTGACGAACAAATACTGCGCCACCGCCGATCCCCGCGAATAGGTCGGTAGCGCCGCATATCCCATGAGCCGCAAACCCTCGCGCTCGGCGTCAATCAGAAGGGCATTCTCGGCAAATTCCTTGCCAATAATCCCCGCCAGCCGCCCATGCAGCGCATCAAACAAATCGCCGCTTTCCGCCTCGGCCCGGAACGTCACCCGCCCCTCGCCGCCGCCCGTCACATCGCGCAGGCTAAAGGCGACAAACGGCTCTGCCATGGCAAGGCGCTTAACCACATCCGTGATCGCCTGCGCCTCGGCCCGGTCCGATCGCATGAACTTGAGCCGCGCCGGCGTGGCATAAAACAAATCGCGCAATTCAACCCGCGTGCCCTTGGACAAGGCCGCCGGTTTCACCGCCCCCATGCGCCCGCCCTCGACCGTGATCTCCGCGGCGTCTTCTCCCTCGGCGCGCGTGGTGATCTTCAAGCGCCCCACCGCGCCAAGCGACGGCAAGGCCTCGCCACGAAACCCAAAGGTATGAATATCGAGCAAATCACTCCCGTCGATCTTCGACGTGGCATGCCGCGCAAGCGCCAGCGGCAAATCCCCCGGCGCAATGCCACAGCCATCATCGCTCACCCGGATCAACGTCTTGCCGCCATCCCCATAGGCCACATCAATCCGCCGCGCCCCCGCATCAAGCGCGTTTTCGACCAATTCCTTAACCGCCGAGGCAGGCCGTTCCACAACCTCGCCCGCCGCAATCCGGTTGATCGCGGCATCGTCCAATTGCCGAATAACAGGGCGCTTTTCGCTTATCTTGGGGTCAATCTGAGGCATGACCCAAAACCTAGCACGCCCCCCTCCGATTCTGCCACAGCGATTGAAGGTGATTTCACCTCCCAAACACCTTCTCTCTAGACAGGGCAAACAAGAGGCGTAAAATTTGATCAAATTCACGCCAGCCGAGAATCAGGACACGCCATGAAAGACGAAAACTTCCTCAAGGAAAACAACGCCCGCCACCTCTGGCACCCGATGGGCGCCCCCGGTGATTTGCAGGCCAACACGCCAAAAATCATCACCGGTGCCTCGGGCGTCTCAATCACCGACATTGACGGCCACCAAACCGTCGACGCCGTGGGCGGGCTCTGGTGCGTCAACCTCGGCTACTCCAACGACGTGGTGAAAGAGGCGATCGCCAAACAACTCTACGATCTGCCCTACTACTCCGCCTTCGCAGGTACGTCGAACCCGCCCGCCATCGAAGCGTCCTACGCCGTGCGCGAATTCTTTGCCGAGGACGGCATGGGCCGCGTCTTCTTTACCTCCGGCGGAAGCGACAGTGTCGAAACCGCCCTGCGCCTTGCGCGTCAGTACCACCGCCTGCGCGGAGAGCCGACCCGCACCAAATACATCTCGCTCAAAAAGGGCTACCACGGTACGCATTTCGGCGGTGCCTCGGTCAACGGCAACAACCGCTTCCGCATCAACTACGAACCGCTCCTGCCGGGCTGTTTCCACCTGCCCTCGCCCTATCCCTACCGTAACCCGTTCAACGAAACCGACCCGGCCCAGCTCGCCCAGAACATCGCCGCCGCGTTTGAAGACGAAATCGCCTTCCAGGGCGCGAACACCATCGCCGCCTTCATCATGGAACCGATCCAAGGCGCGGGCGGTGTCATCGTGCCGGACGCGAGTTTCATGGGCCTCATGCGCGACATCTGTGACCGCCACGGCATCCTGCTGATCTCCGACGAAGTCATCACCGGCTTTGGCCGCACCGGCGACTGGTCCGGCGCACGTCACTGGGGCGTCAAACCCGACATGATGACCACCGCTAAGGGCATCACCTCGGGCTATTTCCCCGTCGGTGCCTGCCTCCTGAGCGAAGCCGTGGCCGAAATCTTTGAAAAAGACACCAGCGGAGAGGCAGCTATCTATCACGGATACACCTACTCGGCCCACCCGGTCGGCGCGGCGGCCGTTGTGGCCACACTCGCCGAAACCCAACGCCTCGACCTCAAGACCAACGCCGCCGCCCGCGGCACCCAGCTCTACGAGGGCGTGCAAAAACTTGCCGAGAAACACGACATCATCGGCGATGTGCGCGGTGGCCATGGCCTCATGACCGGGATCGAAATCGTCTCTGACAGGACAGCGAAAACCCCGATGGACAACGAGACCATGAAGCGCATCCACCAAACCGCCTACGAGGCCGGCGCCATGGTGCGTCTGGGCGCGCATAACGTGCTCATGTCCCCGCCCCTGACCATCTCCGAGGCCGAAGTGAACACGATCCTCACCGCCCTCGACGCAGGCTTCTCCGCCGCGTAATCCAAAAGCGCGCTGCCCTTGGCAGCGCCCATGATAAGCTCCCGTGCCCCAAAGGGCCCGGGAGCGATTTGCCTCCGGCGGGAGTATTTTCACAAAGGTGAAGACAGGGGGCGGCGCGCCCTCATCTGCGCCGTCAGGCGCTCATCCTTTGGGTAGACCGCTCAAGACCCCCAGCCGCCACCGCCCGGTGTCGCCATGCCAAAGAGGCTCCCTGCCGGAAGGTCGATCTCGGCATTGCCCGGCAGGTCCTTGCGTGTCCCGTCCGGCATCTCGGCCCAATTCTCGCCCACGGACCCAGCCCCGCCACCATCGCCGCCAAAGGGCGGCACGCGGCGATGCGAGGTCAGCGTGGTGACCGTCACCGGCACCAAAAACCGCATGGTCCGAAGCGCACCGTTACCCCCGTCCCAATGCCCTTTTCCGCCGGAATCGGGTCGAATCCCGAAACTTTCGAGCCGCACAGGAAAGCGTTTTTCGAGGATCTCGGGATCGGTCATCCGCGTGTTGGTCATATGGCTCTGCACCGCATCGCAGCCCCGGAACCCCGGCCCCGCGCCGGTCCCCCCGGCGATGGTCTCGTAGTTCTGAAAATCGGCATTGCCCCAGATAAAATTGTTCATCGTCGCCTGCGAACACGCGATCACCCCAAGCGCGCCATAGAGCGCGTTACAGGTCGCCTGGCTGACCTCCGTGTTCCCCGCGATAACCGCCGCCGGATAGCCCGGATTAAGCATCGATCCATCCGGCACCACGATCCGAAGCGGCTTGAGACAGCCCTCATTGAGCGGGATTTCCGCCCCGACCATTGTACGGAACACATAAAGCACCACCGCCCGACAAATCGACAGCGGCGCGTTATAGTTCCCCTCCTGCTGCGGACTTGTGCCGGTGAAATCAATCACCGCCTCGCGTGCACCCCGATCAACGGACACCCGCACCTCGATCCGCGCGCCATTGTCCATTTCGTAGGAAAACGCCCCATCCTTAAGGCGGTCCACAACCCGGCGCACGCATTCCTCGGCATTGTCCTGCACATGGCCCATATAGGCCTGCACCACGTCGAGCCCGTATTGCGCCACGACCTTCAACAATTCCCGCCGCCCGGTCTCGTTCGCCGCGACCTGCGCCTTGAGGTCGGCCATGTTCTGATCCGGGTTGCGCGCCGGATAGCGCCCGCTCGCAAGGACATCGCGTGCCCGCGCTTCCTGAAAATCACCGGCCTCCACAAGGCGCACATTGTCGATAAGAACGCCCTCTTCCTCGATATGTTTGGAATCCGGCGGCCCCGATCCCGGCGTGCGCCCGCCAATATCCGCATGATGCCCGCGTGAGCCGAGCCAGAACACCACCTTGCCCCCGTGGAACACCGGCGTCACCACGGTCACATCCGGCAAATGCGTCCCGCCGTTATAGGGCGAATTGAGCATGAAGGCGTCGCCCTCCTGCACATCCGGGTTTTCCCGCATCACTGTGCGGATCGATTCCGCCATGGAACCAAGATGCACCGGCACATGCGGCGCATTGGCGACAAGATCGCCCTTGGTATCAAAGATCGCACAGGAGAAATCGAGCCGCTCTTTGATGTTCACCGACCATGATGTGTTGGCAAGCGTCGCCCCCATCTGATCCGCGACCGACATGAAGAGGTTGTTGAACACTTCGAGCAATACCGGATCCGCCTCGGTCCCCGCCGCACGCGCCCGCGCCATATCCTCGACCCGCTCAAGGATAAGGTTACCCGCATCATCCACCCGCGCCTGCCATCCCGGTTCGATCATGTTGGTGCCCGTGGCCTCGGTAATAACCGCCGGTCCCGCGACCACGACTCCCGCGCCAAGCCGCGCCCGATCATAGAGCGGCACATCGCGGCGTGCCTCGTCAACATGCACCGGGATCTGCGCCTTGGGCGCACCATCCCCCGTCGCCGCGCTGGCACCGGGCGCTTCCCCGGTCTCGCCAATCGCCTCGACCGACAGCATCTCAAAAAGCAATCCCCGCTCGGGAGAGACAAAGCCAAACCGCTGTTTATGCGCCGCCTCAAAGGCCGCCCGCATTTCAAATACGCTACCGTATGGAACTTCTAGCGCCTGATGCGATCCCTCATAGCGCAGATGGGCGCGTGCTTCGGTGCGCACCTGTGCAACTCCCTGATTTCGCACCTCATCTTCCGCAGCTTCGGTGAGGCTCGCCAGCGCCACTTGCGCCGCCGCTTCGTCCTCAATCGGCGCATCAAGCTGCACTTCGCGCATCGCCCGAATTTCCGCGAGCCCCATTCCATAGGCTGACAATACGCCTGCGTATGGATGCACAAAAACCCGCGTCATCCCAAGCGCATCTGCGACGAGGCAGGCGTGTTGACCACCGGCCCCGCCAAAACACTGGAGCGTATATTGCGTCACATCATGGCCGCGCTGCACGCTGATCTTCTTGATCGCATTGGCCATGTTATCAACCGCAATACGCAGGAACCCTTCCGCCACCGCCTCGGGGCTTTGCGCGGGCTGCCCCGTTGCCTCGGCGATCTCCGCCGCCAGCGCGGCAAACTTCTCGCGCACCACATTCGCATCCAACGGCTGATCCCCGCCGGGGCCAAACACATGCGGGAAATGCTCTGGGTTGAGCTTGCCCAACATGACATTGCAATCCGTCACCGTCAGAGGCCCGCCACGCCGATAACAGGCCGGCCCCGGATCGGCGCCCGCGCT
>JAAEZB010000069.1:0-2345 GCA_018223085.1 Paracoccaceae bacterium | reverse complement strand
AGGATCGGCGAGAGATAGGCATCAACAACCGTCGTATCCCCCCGCCCCACGAGCTTGGCCAGGCGTGAGACCTCCGCACTAACCGAAATCTGCGTGAACCCAATCTCGCGCGCGATCTCTGCTGCGCGGTCCTCATGCACCGGGTTGAGGTATCCATGCAGCCCGGCAATCGCCACCGCGCGAATACCTGCCTCAAACCCCGCCTGCATCTCTGCCCGCAATGCATCCTCATCCAGCGGGCGCAAGACCGCGCCCTCCGCATCAAGCCGCTCATCCATCTCCACGACCTGCTCATAAAGAAGGTCCGGACGTTTGATTTCGAGATCAAAGAGCTGTGGCCGCGCCTGATATCCGATCTCCAACAGATCACGGAACCCCTTGGTGATGACCAACAAAACCCGCTCGCCCTTGCGCTCAAGCAAAGCATTGGTCGCCACGGTCGTGCCCATCTTGACCGCCCGGATGCTGCCCGCAGGCAAAGCCCCCTCCGCGCCGATCATCTCGCGGATGCCCTGCACGGCAGCGTCCTTGTAACGCTCCGGGTTCTCCGACAAGAGCTTGTGCGTCGCCACGCTGCCATCGGGCCTACGCGCGACAACATCCGTAAACGTGCCGCCCCGGTCGATCCAGAATTCCCAAGCCCCGCTCATCGCACCCTCCTGTCAGTCCGCCCCGACCTGACCCACAGGGCGCGCCAATGTCAACGTCCCTGCGACAGCGAAAACCTTTCCCGCTTTCGCCCAACCGCCTATATACTTGCCAAATTCACAATCCGCCGTTGCAACGGACGCCCCGCAAGCCGAAAAAGGACACGCTTCCATGGACGCCAGAAAGATCACAGACCAGGTTTCCGTCGCGCCGCAGATCACCGCCGATGACGTGCGTGAGATCGCGGCACAGGGCTTCCGCGCCATCATCTGCAACCGCCCCGACGGCGAAGGCTCGGACCAACCCGCCTTTGACGAAATCGAACGCGTCGCCCGCGAAGAGGGGCTGACCTGCCGCTACCTCCCCGTGGTCTCCGGCAAAGTCACCGATGAAAACGCCGAGGATTTCGGCACCGCCCTCATGGAACTCCCCGGCCCCGTCCTCGCCTATTGCCGCACCGGCACACGCTGCGCGACGCTCTGGTCGCTCTCCAAGGCGGCTGAAACCTCGACCTCCGACATCCTCGCCGCCACCAAGGGCGCAGGCTATGACATGGGCGGTGTGGTCCGCCGCATCGTCAATGGCGGTAAAACTCCAACCGACACGGGCGACGCCTCTTATGACGTGGTGATCGTCGGCGGCGGCGCGGCAGGTATCGCCGTGGCCTCCTCGCTGAAATCCCGTCGCCCGAACCTCGACATCGCCCTGATCGACCCGGCAGGCACCCATTACTACCAACCCGGCTGGACCATGGTCGGCGGCGGCGTATTCGATGCCGAAACCACCGCCAAGACCATGGGGTCCCTGATCCCCAAAGGCGTGCACTGGCTCAAATCCGCCGTCGCCGCCTTTGAACCCAAGGACAACGCCGTCGTCCTCGATGGCTGCCGCGTGGTGAAATATGGCCGCCTCGTCGTCTGTCCGGGGCTCAAACTCGACTGGGGCGCCGTGGATGGCCTCGTGGAAACGCTGGGCAAGAACGGCGTGACCTCGAACTACCGCTATGACCTTGCCCCCTATACCTGGGATCTCGTGCGCGAGTTCAAAGGCGGCCGCGCCCTCTTTACCCAGCCCCCCATGCCGATCAAATGCGCCGGCGCCCCGCAAAAGGCTCTCTACCTCTCCGCCAACAACTGGGAGCGCATGGGCCGCCTCGGCTCGGTCGATATTCAGTTCATGAACGCAGGCGGCGTGCTCTTCGGCGTCTCCGATTATGTCGCCCCGCTGCAATCCTATATCGACCGCTACGGCGCGACGGTGAACTACTTCCACAACCTGACCGCCATCGACGGCGCGGCCAAAACCGCAACCTTCACGGTCAATCGCCCCGACGCCGCCCCCGAAACCGTGACGACCGAGTTTGACATGATCCACGTCACACCGCCCCAATGCGCGCCGGACTTCATCCGCGTTTCGCCGCTGGCCGATGCCGCCGGTTGGGTCGATGTCGATCAATCGACCCTGCGCCATGCCGAGTATGACAATATTTGGTCCCTCGGCGACGTGATGAACGCCCCCAACGCCAAAACCGCCGCCGCCGCCCGCGTGCAGGCCCCCATCGTTGCGGAAAACCTCATCGACGACATCGACGGCAAATCGCCCACCGCGATCTATAACGGCTATGGCTCCTGCCCGCTCACCGTCGAACGCGGCAAAATCCTTCTGGCGGAATTCGGCTATGGCGGCGTGCTGCTGCC
>JAAEZB010000068.1:10570-17364 GCA_018223085.1 Paracoccaceae bacterium | reverse complement strand
CGGCGGTGGGGAGTGAACGGCTGCCGGGGCATGACCTTTACGTCACGCTTGAACCTTGCCCGATGTGTGCGAGCCTGATTTCTCAGGCGCGGATTGCGCGGGTTTATTATGGTGCTGCCGATCCCAAGTCGGGCGGCGTGGCGCAGGGACCGCGGATATTTTCCCATCCCCAGAGCCATCATGTCCCCGAGGTCTATGACGGGATCAGCGCCGCAGAGGCCGAGGCGCTGCTCAAGGCGTTTTTCGCCGCGCGGCGTTAGATTTCGATGACTTCCATCACCTGCGGTTCGATGACATCGACGCCGGGCAGGCCTTCGGTCAGGGCGGTGGCGTCCTGTTCGAGGATCGGGAAGGTTCGGTAGTGGCAGGGGATCACCGTCTTGAAGTCGAAATAGCGCTTGGCGGCATAGGCCGCGCCCTTCATGTCCATGGTGAAATGGCCGCCCGCCGAGAGGATGCCGATATCGGGTTTGTAATAATCCCCCATCCAATCCATGTCGGCCATGATCGCGGTATCGCCGGAGATATAGATGGTATGGCCCTCGGCCATGAGCATATAGCCGACCTCGGAGCCTGCGGCCTTGGGGCCCTCGGGGGAGCCGAAGGTAGAGCTATGCGAGGCGGGGACCATGGCGAGGGAGACACCTTCGCCAAGCGAGACCGTGCCGCCCTTATTGAAGCCAACTGTGTCGAGATGTTCGTGCTCGCCCCAATAGGACATGAGGTCATATTGCCCGACAATCGGCACATTGAGTTTGCGCGCCAGTGGCAGCATGTCGGCTACATGGTCGAAATGGGCGTGGGTCAGGATCAGATGTGTTGCGCCTGCGACGGCGTCTTCATGCGTGACCTCGGGCAGGACCGGGTTGCCTGTGAGCCAGGGGTCGATCAGGAGCACAAGGTTTGAGGTTTCGATGCGGAACGAGCCGTGGCCAAGCCAGATGATATTCATGAGTGCCTCCCTAGTGGTTTGTATCGAGAGTAACACGGGGTCCGCATGAGAAAAGAGACTTCCTGCCCGCCATGAGATTTGAGGCCTCCGGCGGGAGTATTTTTTACAGAGAAGAAGTTTGGACGGCGCGCCTTGGTCTTCTTCTCTGTGAAAATACCTCCGGGGGTCTGGGGGCAGCGCCCCCAGCCACGCCCAACGCTTTCGGGGGCAGCTTTGCTGCCTATGAAAGGGGCGGGAGCGCCTCTTGCGGCGTGTGCGTCTTGGGTCAGTGCTTGCACCGCTTTGACGAGGGCGCTAAACGCTGGGGCCAAGTTGCAACCGGAGAAGCCCGATGTCGATTGACAAGGACACCGCCGCCCGCGTGGCCAAGCTCGCGCGGATCAAGGTCGAAGAAGATGCGCTGCCCGCGCTGGCGCAGGAATTCAATACCATTCTCGGCTTTATCGAACAGCTGAACGAGGTCGATGTTGACGGCGTTGAGCCGATGACCTCGGTAACGCCGATGCGTCTTAAGCGTCGTGAAGACGTGGTGACCGATGGCGATCAGCAGGAAGCGGTTCTCGCCAACGCGCCCGATGCGCGTGAAGGGTTCTTTGCCGTGCCGAAGGTGGTGGAATAATGACTGATCTGAATACGCTGACCCTTTTTGATGCGCGCGACAAGCTGCGCGATGGCGATGTGACCTCGGTCGAGCTGACCGAAGCGTGCCTCAAGGCGATTGAGGGCGCAGGTGACCTTAACGCTTTTGTCCACAACACCCCCGAGATTGCCATGGAGCAGGCCAAGGCCGCCGATGCGCGGATCGCGGCGGGCGATGCCCCGGCGATGTGTGGTCTTCCGCTGGGTATCAAAGACCTGTTCTGCACCAAGGGTGTGCCGTCGCAGGCGGCCTCGGGCATTCTTGAAGGGTTCACGCCGCAATACGAATCGACCGTCACCCAGAACCTGTTTGATGCGGGCGCGGTGATGCTGGGCAAGCTCAACATGGACGAATTCGCCATGGGCTCGTCGAACGAGACCTCGGTATATGGCAATGTCACCAGCCCGTGGCGTCGTGGCAATGATGATGCGGCGCTGACGCCGGGCGGGTCTTCCGGTGGCTCGGCCTCGGCTGTTGCGGCCGATCTCTGCCTTGCGGCGACCGGCACCGATACGGGCGGCTCGATCCGTCAGCCCGCCGCCTTTACCGGCATTGTTGGCATCAAGCCGACCTATGGTCGTTGCTCGCGTTGGGGCATCGTGGCCTTTGCCTCGTCCCTCGATCAGGCCGGTCCGATGACCAAATCGGTGCGCGATGCGGCGATCATGCTTGAGGCGATGTGTGGTCATGACCCGAAAGACAGCACCAGCGCCGATCTCGCCGTGCCGAATTTCGAAGCTATGCTGACCGGCGACATCAAGGGCAAGAAGATCGGCATTCCGAAGGAATACCACATGGATGGTATGCCCGAGGAAATTGAGGCGCTTTGGGCCGAAGGGCGCGAGATGCTCAAGGCGGCGGGCGCGGAGATTGTCGATATCTCGCTTCCGCATACGAAATACGCCCTGCCGACCTATTACGTGATCGCACCTGCCGAAGCTTCGTCAAACCTTGCGCGTTATGACGGTGTGCGGTTCGGCCACCGCGCGACGCTCGCGGCGGGCGATGGCATCACCGAGATGTATGAAAAGACCCGCGCCGAAGGGTTTGGAGACGAGGTCAAGCGTCGTGTGATGGT
Organism: Paracoccaceae bacterium; assembly: GCA_018223085.1. Lineage (GTDB taxonomy): Bacteria > Pseudomonadota > Alphaproteobacteria > Rhodobacterales > Rhodobacteraceae > Shimia. Next base: position 14,694 of record JAAEZB010000068.1, on the reverse strand, counting down.
CGGCACCTATGTGCTCTCCGCCGGGTTCTATGACGCCTATTACAACCGCGCCCGTAAGGTGCGCGCGCTCATCAAGAAGGACTTTGAGGATGCCTTTGCCGCCGGGATCGACGCGATCCTGACACCGGCCACGCCGTCCGCAGCCTTTGGTCTTGGCGAGATGAACGACGAAGATCCGGTCAAGATGTATCTCAACGACGTCTTCACCGTGACGGTCAACCTTGCCGGTCTGCCGGGCATTTCGGTGCCGACGGGGCTGGATCATCAGGGGCTGCCGCTTGGTCTTCAGCTTATCGGGCGTCCGTGGGAAGAGGGCGATCTGCTCAATACCGCCTATGCGCTTGAGAACGCGGCTGGTTTTGTAGCCAAACCCGGAAAATGGTGGTAAAACGGCTCAAAACAACATTGAGCAGGTTCTCGTCATGCGAGCTATTCTAACCGGCTGTGCCGTTCTGGCGCTGGCGGCGTGTCAACCGGCGATCCCCGACTCTGCGGCGGGGGTCGGGTTTGACAATGCCAACCTTTCCACACAACCCGCGCCGAGCAACGCGACGGTGACGGCAGCACTGCCGCCCGCGACGGCGGTATCGGGAGAGACGCTGGATGCGGCGCCTGTGCCGCGCGTTGCTATGGCCAAACCCGTTGCACAGAGCGCCGGGGCGCCGTTGGCGACCACGGCCCTTGCGGCGACGGCGCGCAAACCTGCGCCGCGACCGGCTCCGAGGCCAGCCTCGGACGTGACCGCCGTGGCGGCGGCGGCGCTGGGCACGGTTGAGGCTGAGGCGGCAGGAGAGCCGCCCGCGCCGCGTGTGCGTCAGGCGGGTCAGCCGCAAACCACGCCGGATGGTGTTGTGCATGCCAGCCCCAACAACCCTGCGCCGGTGCTGATGGATAACCCCGGAATTTCGGACGAGAACGATTTTGAGGCCGTAGGGTCGCGCCGGTCGATCAAGGATGATGCGGCGCGGCTTCAGGCCAATCGCGACAATTACAAGGTTATTCAGCCCACGGCGGTGCCCAAGCGGACAGATACCGGGCCGAATATCGTTGCTTATGCTCTGAGCGGCACCCATCCCGTCGGCACTAAGGCCTATCGGCGGGTCAACCTGTTTCCGAAGTCGCATTATGCCAAGACCTGTGCTGGCTTCCCGTCCGACAACGACGCGCAAGCGGCATTTCTGGCCAGTGGCGGACCCAAGCGTGACCGTAAGGGGCTTGATCCGGATGGGGATGGCTATGCCTGCGGTTGGAGCCCGGAGCCCTATCGGCGCGCGGCGCGAGGCGGGTGACGGGCGCGCCGGATATCCGGCAGCACCCTTGCGAGAGCCATGGGCCGCGCCGGGATGGCGCGCGGCCCGATATGATCGTCCTGCATTATACCGCGATGGAGAGCGCCGAGGTCGCGCTTGAGCGGCTCTGTGATCCCGAGGTCGAGGTCTCGGCGCATTACCTGATCGCCGGGGATGGCCGCATCTGGCAGATGGTCGACGAGGCCGCGCGGGCCTGGCATGCGGGGGCCGGGCAGTGGCGCGATGTCCATGACGTGAATTCCCGTTCGATCGGTATTGAGCTTGCCAATCGCGGCGATCACCCTTTTTCCGAACCGCAGATGGCGGCGCTTGAGGCGCTGATGCAGGGGATCATGGCGCGCTGGGGTATCGCGCCCGAGGGCGTGATTGGCCATTCCGATATGGCGCCGGAGCGTAAGGACGATCCGGGACCGCGGTTTGATTGGGCGCGGCTGGTGCGGCAGGGGTTGGCGCAGGGTTTGCCCGAGGCGCGTTCTTGTGCGCCGGATTGGGAGGCGTTTCGAAGCGCGGCGCAGGGCTTTGGGTATCCCGAGGTCGAGGATGAGACCTTGCTGCGGGCTGTGCGCCTGCGGTTTCGGCCATGGGGACGGGGCGCGTTGGCCGCCGAAGATATGCAGATCGCTGCTGCGATGGCGCGGGTCTGATCTTCTTCTCTGGAAAAATACTCAAAAAATCCTGACCTTTCGGCTCACCCCGCCGATTGACGGGGGGCGTGCGAGCGCCTAAGTCGGCGGGGCGCAGAGGGCTGGATGGCCGCGGGGGCCGCAAGGTTCGCGAGGAAAGTCCGGACTCCACAAGGCAACGGTGCCGGGTAACGCCCGGCCGGGGAAACCCGAGGGAAAGCGCCACAGAGAACAAACCGCCTCCGCTTGCGGGGGCAAGGGTGAAAAGGTGGGGTAAGAGCCCACCGCGCCGCTGGTAACAGGGGCGGCATGGCAAGCCCCACCGGGAGCAATGCCGAATAGGGACCTCGCGCGGGATTGATCCTTCGGGATATCGCCGCAGGGACGCTTTGGCCCAGAGGTCCGGGTTGGCAGCTAGAGGGGGCGTGGTAACGCGCTCTCAAGAAGAATGGTCATCCAGAGGGGGCAACCCCTTGGACAGAATCCGGCTTATAGGCCCTCTGCGCGTTTATTGCCCGCCTGTCGCAAGACGAGGATCATTTGGGGCATAATGACCAAAGCTTGTTTCGATGGGCCAGCCGAGGGCGGCGGCGATTTCGCGGCCTTTGGCAAGGGTTTCAGGAAGCTTTGACAGATCAAAGAGACTGCTGCGCAGTGCTTCTCGGGTGCGAGATTTGTAGGGATTGGTGAACGCACCTGAGGACACGGTGATTTCGCCAAGATAGCAGCGCCCGCCGGAGAACATGAAATCCACCCGGCAATTGGGCAGGGCATCGGATAAAAGCCGTGCGGTTTCGAACATGGCGTCGCGGAAAGGGGCGGGGCAGGCTTCTTCGAGCGTGGTCGATCCTGAGGCGTTGTCCCGTTCGAGCGGCTTCAGGCGATCCTCCAGTGCGACATAGCCGCCAATCGTCGCGGTATGGCGCTGCCAGGTGTAGCCGTATTTCGTGCTAAGCAAGTAGGGCGTGCCGAAGGCGCAGAAGATGCAGGTTTCGGTCAGCTTTTCGATAGGGAGAAGCGCCTCTTCGACGAGAAGGCGGCGGGGGATGTCGCGGTAGTGGAGTTCCCCGTGGCGGCGCCAGTGGTCGATGTGCCATTTGTCCCGCAGGAAGCGGCGATAGGCGAAGGAGGTCACGGGAAGGCCCGGACCGTGCAGGATGTTCATTTTGCAGCCGTCGGAGACCTTAAGCATAGCGGTTTGCGGCAGATCGCTCAGGGCGAGACGGCGGGGGTCGTCATAGACGGCATAGAGGGCGGGGGGCCTGATCGGTGTGTCCAGATGGGCGCAGAGGCGGTGCATCTCGGCTTTGTCGGCGGCGAGCGACATGAGGGAATTGGGATGGGTGAGATAGAGGCCGCGCATTTTTTCGCAATAGGTTGTGGGGGTGGCGAAATCGGGCAGGCGGCCGAGGACTTTGGCCAGTGGGTAGGCGACGGCTTCGATGTCGTTGCGGAAGGTAGCGTCGTAGAGGAAGGCTTGGCGTTTGATGCGGGGCAATTTGCGCGCCTGCCGCTTGGCTGCTTCAGCGCGGGCCTCGATACCGGCAATGAAGTCGCGGCAGTCTGGGGGCATGGTGTTTTGGGACTCGGAGGTCATGTTTCATTGCCCGCCTGTGGTCAGGCGTGGATCATCGGCATTGATGTGACCAAAGCTCGTTTCGGCGGGCCAGCCGAGGGCGGCAGCGATTTCGCGGCCTTTTCGAAGGAATTCAGGCAGGCGGGACAGGTCGTAGAGGCTTCCGAGGAGGTCCTCCTGCGCGCGGTTGTCATAGGGTTTGGTAAAGGCGGCGGAGGAGATGGTGATTTCACCGAGGACGCAGCGGTCACCGGAGAACATGAAGTCCACCCGGCAATTGGGCAGGGGCGCGGAGAGGCGGCGCGCGGTTTCAAGCATCGCTTCGCGGTGGCGGGGCGGGAGGGCCGTATCAAGGGGTTGGGTGACGAAGTCGGCGTAGGGTTCGAGCGGTTTCAGGCGCTCTTCGAGAGCGGTGTAGCCGCCGTTTTTTCCGGCGTGACGCTGGGCGGTGTAGCCGCTTTTGGTTAGCGTCATGTAGGGCGTGCCGAAAGCGCAGAAGACGCAGGTTTCGGTCAATTCTTCAATGGGAAGAAGGGCCTCTTCGACGAGGAGGCGGCGGGGGATGTCGCGGTAGTGGAGTTCCCCGTGGCGGCGCCAGTGGTCGATGTGCCATTT
>JAAEZB010000068.1:0-10470 GCA_018223085.1 Paracoccaceae bacterium | reverse complement strand
GGATGTCGCGGTAGTGGAGTTCCCCGTGGCGGCGCCAGTGGTCGATGTGCCATTTCTCGCGCAGGAAGCGGCGATAGGCAAAGCGTGTGACCGGCATTCCGGGGCCATGCAGGATGCTCATCTTGCAACCATCGGAGACCTTGAGCATGGCGGTTTGGGGCAGAGTGCCGAGGTCAAGATCGTGGGGATCATCGTAGGCCGCATAGAGCGTGGGCGGTTTGATCGGAGGATCCATATAGTCGCAATAGCGATGTATCTCGACCTTGTCGGCCACCAGAGACAGGAGCGGATTTGGATGGGTGAGATAGAGGCTACGCATCTTCTCGCAATAGGTCGTGGGGGAGGCGAAATCGGGCACTCGGCCCAGCACCTTGGCCAGCGGATAGGCGACGGCCTCGATGTCGTTGCGGAAGGTGTTGTCATATACGAAGGCTTGGCGTTGCGTGCGGGGCACAAAGCGGGCGCGGTGTTCGGCTTCTTTGCGGCGTTGTTCGACGCTTTCGATGAGGTCGCGGCAGGCGGCGGACATGATAGGCGCGGTCATGGCATTTGGCTTTCCGATTGCCCGCCGGTTGCCAGACGGGGATCCGTGGCATCGAAATGGCCGAAGCTGGTCTCGGTCGAGCGGCCAAGGTCGGCGGCAATCTTGCGGCCTTTTTCAAGGAGTTCAGGCAGGCGGGACATGTCCAGCAAGGAACAGCGCAGTTCTTCATGGAGAGGCGTTTCAAGAGGCACGTAGTAGCCTCGCGGAGAAATGGTAATCTCGCTGAGATACAGGCGAGTGTCGATCCGCATGAAATCGATACGGCAATGGGACAGGTTCTCGGACAGGAGCCGGGCCGTTTGCAGCATGGCATCAATTTCGGGTTTGGTGCCATAGGTGGAGAGCGGTGCGGATTGCCGCCCTTGTCGGGTCACTTCGAGCGGGGCGAGGCGATCCTGAAGCGCGGTTCGGTGTGTTTCTTCGATCATAAGATACGGCTCACCCATGGCGCAGAAAATCATTGGTTCGCGGATGGCACTGACCGGTAGCAGGGCCTCTTCGACGAGGATGCGTTTGGGGATGTCGCGATAATGCAATTCCGCGTGGCGGCGCCAATGGTCGATATGCCATTTTTGGCGCAGGAAACGGCGGTAGGCAAAGGGGGTGACCGGCATACCGGGAGCGTGCAGGAGGTTCATCTTGCAGCCATCGGAGATCTTAATCATGCAGGTTTCGGGCAACTCTGCGGGGATGAGATCAGTCGGGTTATCAAACGTTGCCAGCAGGCGCGGTGGGCGGATTGGCAGATCAAAAAGATCGCAATAGGCGCGCATGGCGATCTTGTCGGCGGCAATCGACAAAAGCGGATTGGGATGGGTGAGGAACTGGCCGCGGAGGCGTTCCGAGTAGAGCGTGGGATTTGTGAAATCGGGGACATGACCGGTATTTTCCGCAAGAAAATACGCAACGGCCTCGATTTCGTTGCGAAAAGTGGTGTCATAGATGAACGCCTGCCGCGCGCTGCGGGGCATGAAACGAGCCCGGCGTCTGGCCTGTTTGGCGCGCTGCTGCACGCCTTCGATGAGGGCGCGGCAAGCGGGAGTCATATCCATGATGGGCACGGTCACTTATTGCCCCCCGGTTGCCAGCCGCGGGTCATCGCCATAGTGGCCAAAGCTGGTCTCGGTTGGCAGGCCAAGGTCGGACGCGATTTGGCGGCCTTGTGAGAGGAGGTCGGGCAGGCGCGCAAGGTCGAAGAGGTCGCCGCGCATTTTTTCAAGGTGCACCGGGGTAAGCGGGGAATAGTAACCGCCGGGCGACAGGGTGATTTCTCCGAGGTGGAGGCGACCTGCGTGGCGCATGAAATCGACGCGGCAATGGAGAAGGGGAGCTGAGAGTTTTCGGGCGGTTTCAAGAATGGCGTCCACTTCAGGCGCGCTGGCGAGTTGAGACAGGGGGGTTGGCTGGCGACCGCCCTGAGCCTCCAGCGGGGCGAGCCGGTCTTCCAGCGCGGCCATCTTTTTTGGTAGCGCGTAGAGGAGGTAGGGCTTTCCCATGGCGCAATAGACGCCGATGTCCTCGATAGTGTCGTCGGGGAGAAGCGCCTCTTCGACGAGGATGCGTTTGGGGATGTCGCGGTAGTGCAGTTCGGCGTGGCGGCGCCAATGGTCGATATGCCACTTATCCCGCAGGAAGCGGTTGTAGCGTTTTCGGGCCACCGGCGTTTCGGGGGTGTGCAGGAGGTTCATCTTGCAGCCGTCGGTGATCTTGAGGATGCAGGATTCGGGCAGGTCGCGGGGATCAAGGTCTTCCGGGGTGTCAAAGGTTGCGATCAGAGGCACCGGACGGATCGGCAGGTCGAAGCGGTCGCAATAGGCGCGCATGGCGATTTTGTCGGCGGCAATCGACATCAGCGGGTTGGGATGGGTGAGGAACTGGCCGCGCATTTTCTCGGAATAGGTGGTGGGGACGGCGAAGTTCGGGATCTCGCCGGTTTCACGGGCGAGGAAAAAAGCGACTGCCTCGATATCGTTTCGAAAGGTGTTGTCGTAGATAAACCGCTGCCGTTCTGCACGCGGGCGCAGATGTGCCCGCCAGCGCGCCCACCGTGCCCGACGCTGCACCCTGTCGACGAGGGTACGACATGGGGCGGTCATTTCGAGGGGCATGGGTGGGGTCCTGCGTGGGATATGTCTTGGGGTATTTGTGGCAGGCTCGGAAGGAGAATGCAGCCAAATTCGGATTTCCCCGGAGGAATTTTCGGTTTTGGCTGATTTTCATGGATCAGGCCCATTGACTCGGGCTCAGGCATCCTTAAAAGGCAGGTTTCATGAGATTTTCACGGGCGCTGCTGCTGCCCGGCGCAGGAGAAGAACAATGGCGAAGCCGACGACCATCAAGATCCGTCTGAACTCGACCGCGGGCACGGGCCATTTCTACGTGACCAAGAAAAATGCACGAACCATGACCGAAAAGATGGTCGTACGTAAGTACGACCCGGTGGTGCGTAAGCATGTCGAATACAAAGAAGGCAAGATCAAGTAAGATCCCTTCTCAGACACATGCAAGAGCCGTACCACCCTGGTGCGGCTTTTTGCTTTTAGAGGGCAACCTGTCGCGCCGTTTCTCCCAGAACGACGCCCAGAGGATGCCCATCATGCCTTCCGAAATTTCCATACGCCCTGCGCGCCCGTCCGATCGGTCGGCTGTGACGCAGTTGTTCCGGCGGAGCTATCCGCCTTTGTTATCGCCCGATTACGATCCGGCGATGCTACGGGCGGTGTTGCCGCATATCACCACGGCGCAACCGGCGCTTCTTGAGTGTGGGACGTATTTCATTGCCGAGGACGGTATGGGGCAGATCGTGGGGGCGGGCGGATGGACCGACGTCAGTCCGGCGCGTGGTGTGACTATGGAGCGGCAGGGACATATGCGCCATGTGGCAACGGATCCGGGTCGGTTGCGGCAGGGGGTGGCGCGGCGTCTTGTGGAGGCGTCCGTGGCCTCGGCGCAAGGCTTTGGTATGGAGCGGCTACATTGCATGAGCACGCGCACGGCCGAAGGGTTCTATCGTGCGATGGGATTTGCGCCGCGCGGCGAGGTTGAATTGACGCTGGCGCCGGGGGTGTATTTCCCGGCGGTGCAGATGCAGCGCAGTCTTTGAGAGGGTTATTCGACGATGGTGGCGTTTTCGAGGGTGGCGGATTGCCAAGTCTCGGGATCGGTTACTGGCGTCAGGGTGCCCCGCAGGGTCACCCGGCGGCTTTCTTCAAAGGTGGGGATCGCGTCGTTGAGGGCGATTTGCAGGCTGGCGCCATGATCGGCGCTGCCGCAGAGGGGGCAGAGGCCCATGTCGGAGACAAGGATCAACTCGCGGATGGCATCGCCGGGGAGTGCGGGCACGGCATAGCCTGTGATCTCGACCTCAAGCGTGCCTTTCTTCAGGGCCTCGGGGAAGGATTTGCGCACCTCATAGGAGGTTTCGGTAATGATCTCTTCGACTTCGATCTGGTCGAGGATCTGCCAGACATCGGTTCCGGGCGCGGCGGTTTCGGCACTCACGCCATGGGCCGTGCTAACAAAGGTCGCGGCGAGGGCGATGCGGCTGATGGTCATTGGGCGTCTCCGGGGTTGATGTTTGGGAAATATGGCGCGGCGCACAGATAAAGGGAATCCCCGAATTGTCGCAGGTGCAGGATTTTGCCGATGCCACGAAAAAGGCCGGTCCCGAGGGGCCGGCCTTTCGTTGTTTGCATGTGTTGCGGGCTTATTCGCGATTGCCGAAAAGCTGCAGCAGGAACATGAACATGTTGATGAAGTCCAGGTAGAGGTTCAGCGCGCCCATGATGGCGGCCTTGCCAAGCCATTCCTGATCGCCGGTGTGGGCGTGCTGCAGGTAAGTGGCCTTGATCTTCTGGGTGTCATAGGCGGTCAGGCCTGCGAAGATCAGCACACCGAGGATCGACACGGCGAAGGCAATCGCCGGCGAGCCGAGGAAGATGTTGATGATCGAGGCGACAAGGATGCCGATCACGCCCATGATGAGGAAAGAGCCCCAGCCGGAGATGTCTTTTTTCGTGGTGTAGCCCCAGAGCGAGAGGCCTGCGAAGGCGATCGACGTCACGAGGAAGACCTGCGCGATCGAGTAGCCGGTGAAGGCCACGAAAATCCACGACATCGACAGGCCCATGACGGCGGCGAAGACGTAGAAGAAGAGCTGGGCCCCTGCGGCGGAGAGGCGATTGAGCGCCGCGCCGAAAGCAAAGACCATGATGAGCGGTGCGAACATCACGATCCAGCCGAGGATATTGGGCTGGAGCGTGGCAGGATCACGGAAGATCGACAGAAGCGCGGGCGACGTACCCACGGCCCAAGCCACGAGGAACGTCACGAAAGTGCCTACGGACATGGTGCCGTAGACCTTGTTCATATGGGCGCGCAGGCCCTCATCAATCTCAGCCGTGCGGACACCCGCAGCAGTCCGGATCGTGTTAAAGTCAGCCATTCAAACCTCCGATGGTTAAACTTGTAGAGCCGCGCGAGTGATATCGGCGGCTTTGTAGGAAAATATCGGGGAGGTTGGGATGTTTTTCAAGGCTTAGCGCGGAAAATCGCACCTGAATCTTGTGCGATTTTCCGGCTAACGTCTTGAGAGGGCCTTAGCAGCGCCAAGCGGCGGGCACGTCCCAGAGCGGGCGGCGGGCTTCGGCTTCGGCCTCGCGGCGGGTGACGCCCATGTCTTCAAGGCTGCGCGCGTCGAGACGCGCAAGGGCGCGGCGCTGGCGATAAAGCTCGGCGAGATCGGCCAGCGAGGGTGTCTTGCGGGCGGAGTGTCCGAAAGAGAGGCCGACTTGGCGACCCAGTGCGGAAATAATAGTCATCGTCTGGTCCTTTCTTTGGTAGTCTTGCGATGAATTGGTGCGCTTCCATCAGGATGCTTGATGCATATGCCAATTTATGATCTATGTTGAAAGCGAATGTTTGTGACATAAAGTATCACGAAAGTTGATGATATGCGAAATCTGGACGTGACGACCCTGCGCAGTTTTGTGGCCGTTGCCGATCTTGGCGGGGTAACCAAGGCGGCAGGGTTTCTGCATCTGACCCAATCGGCGGTCTCTATGCAGTTGAAAAGGCTTGAGGAATTGATCGGTGTGGGTCTTCTTGACCGATCGGGGCGGGGAATCGCGCTCACTGCCGAGGGCGAACAGCTTTTGGGCTATGCGCGGCGCATGGTGACGCTCAACGACGAGGTGATCCGTCGGTTGACGCATGAAGAATTTGAGGGCGAAGTCACGCTTGGCGTGCCGCACGACATTGTTTACCCGGTGGTGCCGCGCGCGATGCAGCAATTTGCGGCGGCCTATCCGCGGGTCAAGGTGCATCTCATCTCGTCCTATACACGCGATCTCAAACCGCGGTTCGACAAGGGCGAAATTGACATCATCCTGACCACCGAAGGCGAGACGGGAGCAGGGGCCGAGGGCCTTTGCACGTTGCCGCTGGCGTGGATCGGGGCACCGGGGGGAGCGACGTGGCGTCGGCGACCGTTCCGGTTTGCCTCGGGGGATAATTGCCTTTTCCGGGCGCGGGCGATCCGGGCGCTGGACGATGCGGGGATCGAATGGGAGATGGGGGTCGCCACTTCTTCGGAGCGCACGGTGGAAGCGACAGTGAGCGCCGACCTCGGGGTTATGGCGATGATTGAAGGCACGCAGGCGCCCTATTTCGAGGTCATCGAACATGGCGGTGCGCTACCTGATCTTGGGGTGCAGCACATCAACATGTATGGCGCGGATGCGAGCAAGGGCGAGGCGATCAACTTCCTTGCTGGTATGTTGCGCACCGGCTTTACGCCGATGCGCGGGCGCTATGCGCTTTCGCCTGCCGAAAAACGTCTTGTGACGCATGCGGCGGGCGGCGCGCTCTAGCCCATGGTCACCACGACCTTGCCGGTCGATTTGCGGCTGCGCAGGAGTTCCATGGCCTCTGCGGTTTGTTCAAGGGGCAGGGTGTGGCTCACATGTGGCTTGAGGCGGCCTTGGGCATACCAGCCAAGAAGGGTTTCAAGGCTTTCGGTGATAATCGAAGGTTTGAAGGCAAGGTAACCGCCCCAATAAAGGCCCATCACGGTCAGGTTTTTCACCAGAAGATGGTTGGCGGGCACCTGCGGCACGTCGCCACTTGCAAAGCCGATGGGCAGGAGGCGGGCTTCGGGGTTGCAGGCGCGAAAGGCCGCTTTCCACTGTTCTCCGCCCACGGGATCATAGACCACATCAGCCCCGCCAAGCGCCTTGACCTCGGCGCGGATGTCGGCGGTCGTGGCATCAAGCAGGTGGTCCGCGCCAGCCTGTTTCGCGACGGCGAGCTTGTCTGCGCCTCGGGCGCAGGCGATCACATTGGCCCCCATCAGTTTGCCGATTTCCACCGCCGTGAGGCCGACGCCCCCGGCCGCGCCGAGCACGAGCAGCGTTTCGCCCGGTTGCAGGCGGGCGCGGTAATCGAGCGCGACATGGCTTGTGCCATAGGCGACCATGAAGGCAGCGGCTTCTTCGAAAGACATATCATCCGGCAGCGGTACGGCGCGGCGGGCATCAAAACAGCCATATTCTGCAAGGCCGCCATGGCCTGCGAAGACCGCAACCCGCGTGCCCGGTGCCGGGCCATCCGTGTCGGGACCAAGGGCATCGACCTCGCCCGCAATCTCCATGCCGCCGATGAAGGGAAGAGGGGGGGTGTCCTGGTAGGTGCCCTTCTGCATCAGCAGGTCAGCAAAGTTGAGGCCGCACGCGCGGATTCGCACGCGAATCTCGCCGGGACCGGGGTCGGGCGCGGGAAGGTTGGCAATGGTGGGGGGCGTATCATGGGATGTGATATGGTAGGCGCGCATCTCTTTCTCCGGCAATTCCTTGCCTGTGGGTTTACCCCGATCTGCTGGCTTGTCAAAAATTATCCTTTCAAAACGCGGCGTTCCACCGGGGGAGAAAAGGTTAATAATCGCCCATTGATTGTATATTTGACCTCATGGTTAACGGCGAGCTTGTGCTAATTTCCTTGATCCGTAGGGAAAAATCACTAGTGTTGCCTCTATGAAACCGGACTCCCCACCGTTGTTTATAGGAGTCTGGGCCGGTTCGACCCCTCGGCCGGTTGTTTCGGCGTGTTGCCGATAGTGATAGGAAAAGGAGACGTTCCATGGCCCATCCAGTGGACGTTCATGTTGGGAAGCGTATTCGCCAGCGGCGATGGTTGACGGGCATGACGCAGCAACAGTTGGCTCAGAAGGTCGGAATTAAATTCCAACAGATTCAAAAATACGAAACCGGTGCGAACCGTGTCAGTGCCTCCCGTCTTTGGGATATTGCTGACGCGCTGGAAGTGCCGGTGAGCTTTTTCTTCGAGGGCATTGAAGCCACAGAAGAAGCGCAAGAGGTTTCGGCCAAAGTTCCGGCCGATATCATGGGTGACAAGGAAGCGCTTGATCTCGTGCGCTCCTACTACTCGATCCCGGAAAACCAACGTCGTCGTTTGTTCGAGTTGGCCCGGGTCTTATCTGACGTCGCTTGAGTTCGCCGCCCCGCTGCGCTAGCCGTTTCAGGCAGGACGTAGCGGCGGGAGACCTCGGGTGACGGGTAAAGATCAAGATGGCATCAAACGGGCGGCCTTCGCGATGGCGGAGGCGGCCCGTTCGGCTATTCTGCCGTACTTTCGCGCGGATGGCCTTGTCGCAGAGAATAAGCTTGAAAGCGGGTTTGACCCGGTAACCGCCGGTGATCGGGCAGGAGAGGCGGCTATGCGCGCCATCCTAGCCGAGATGCGCCCCGATGATGGGATTTTCGGCGAGGAAATGGGGCGTCATGAGGGGGTAAGCGGCCTGACTTGGGTGCTTGATCCAATCGACGGCACGCGCGGTTTCATGAGCGGCACGCCGACTTGGGGCGTTTTGATCGCGTTATCGGATGCAAACGGGCCGGTTTTCGGCATTATCGACCAGCCTTATATCGGCGAGCGGTTTGTTGGTGGCTTGGGTGAGGCCTTTGTCGAGGGGCCGCAGGGGCGCAAGGCGCTGGCGACACGTAAGACCGGCGGCCTTGGCGAGGCGACCCTTTTCACCACCTTCCCGGAAGTTGGCAGCGAGGCGGAAGCGGCGGGGTTTCGGGCCGTGTCGGAACAGGTGCGGCTGACGCGTTATGGGATGGATTGCTACGCCTATGCGCTTGTCGCGGCGGGGCAGGTGGACCTTGTGATTGAGGCCGGGCTTAACGATTACGACGTGCAGGCACCGATTGCCGTTATCGAGGCGGCGGGTGGTGTTGTCACGGATTGGCAGGGCGATCCTGCGCATCAGGGCGGGCGTATTATCGCGGCGGCGAATGCGGAAATCCATGCAGAGGCATTGGAGATTTTGCGGCGCTATTGATCGCGGGCGGTAGGGCAGATAATCTCATGCCCGCGCCGAGTCCTTTGCCCGTCTTCTGTCGGTGCGTTCACACTTCGATTGACCGAAACGGGCCTATGGGAAGTGTGAAAGGACGCGAAATGCCCGAAATCCTGATTCGAAATGCGAGCCATGTTTTGACCATGGACGAGACGCGCCGTGAGCTTTCCGGTGCGGATATTCGCCTGCGGGATGGGCAGATTATCGAGATCGGTGCGGGATTGAAAAGCGAGGGCGAGGTGGTCGAGGCGGGGGGATGTGTTGTCACGCCGGGCCTCGTGAACACGCACCATCACCTTTACCAAAGCCTGACGCGGGCCGTGCCGGGAGGGCAGGATGCTCTTTTGTTCGGCTGGTTGCAGACGCTTTATCCAATTTGGAGCCGGTTTGGGCCGGAAGAGATGTTCATCTCGGCGCAGGTCGGAATGGCCGAGCTGATGCTGTCGGGCTGCACGCTCACTTCGGATCATCTCTATCTTTATCCGAATGGCGCGGCGCTGGACGATACGATCCATGCGGCGCATGAGATCGGGATGCGGTTTCATCCCACGCGCGGTGCAATGAGCATTGGCGAGAGCGATGGCGGGCTGCCGCCCGATAGTCTTGTAGAGCGCGAAGAAGATATTTTGCGGGATGCGGTGCGGGTTGTGGATCGGTTCCACGATGCGGGCGAGGGGTCCATGTGTCGTGTCGGGATCGCACCGTGTTCGCCGTTTTCTGTCAGCCGGGAACTGATGCGGGATGCGGCGATCCTTGCGCGGGAGAAGGGGGTGATGCTGCACACTCACCTAGCCGAGAATGACGAGGATATTGCTTATAGTCTTGAGAAATTCGGCTGTCGTCCGGGGCAATATGCCGAGGATCTGGGCTGGACCGGGGAGGACGTGTGGCATGCCCATTGTGTGAAGCTCGACGGGCAGGAGATTGAGCTTTTTGCGCGCACCAAGACGGGCGTGGCGCATTGTCCCTGTTCGAATTGTCGTCTTGGTAGCGGCATTGCGCCGGTGCGGGCGATGCGGGATGCAGGCGTGCCCGTGGGTCTTGGCGTCGATGGCTCGGCGAGCAACGATGCGGGGAACCTTGTGCTTGAGGCGCGTCAGGCGATGCTCTTGCAGCGGGTGGCGCGCGGGGCGGATGCGATGAGTGCGCGCGAGGCTCTTGAGATTGCAACACGCGGCGGGGCGGAAGTTCTTGGGCGTGATGATTGCGGGCAGATCGCGATTGGGAAACGCGCCGATCTCGCGATTTGGGATGTGCGCGGGATCGAGAGTGCGGGGAGTTGGGATCCGGTGGCGTTGTTGCTGGCGGGGCCGGTGCGGGTTCGGGATCTGTTCATTGAGGGACGCCAGACGGTGCGCGATGGTCATGTGACGACGCTTGACCTGCCACGGGTGATTGAGCGGCAGAATGCGTTGGCGGCAAAGCTGGCGGAATGATGGTGTTCTAAAACGCGAAAAGCGCAGGGAAGACCCTGCGCTTTTTCGTCTGACCTTTTGGAGCGGGCGAGGCGATTCGAACGCCCGACCCTAACCTTGGCAAGGTTATGCTC
>JAAEZB010000067.1 GCA_018223085.1 Paracoccaceae bacterium | reverse complement strand
AGAGCCCGGCCCATCTCCGCTCGCCGAGATTGCCACGATGACCGCCATTGCCCCGGAAAACCGGGCCGAGGTCGCCGCGCTTCTCGACCGTCTCGCCGCTCTTTGCGAACGTATCGAAGCTGCGGAAAATGCCTGAGGGTTGTTTTCGTTTTTTGGCTTGCCCCTGCCCTCAAATTCGCTATGAACACCCCATCGTCGGGCTATGGCGCAGCCTGGTAGCGCGTCCGTCTGGGGGACGGAAGGTCGCAGGTTCGAGTCCTGCTAGCCCGACCATTAAAAACCGCCCGTGGCCCTCTGGGTCCGGGCGTTTTTTGTATCCATGTCGCGGGAGGACACCATGACCGGCGTATTGCCCAGCCAGAGTATCGAAGCCATGCTCCAGAGCGGCGAGATCATCGCCAATCCGGCCCCTGTCGAAGGTCAGGTTCAGCCCGCGAGCCTTGATTTGCGCCTTGGCACCATCGCCTACCGCGTGCGCGCGTCCTTTCTGACTGGCGCGGACCGCACCGTCGCTGATCGCCTCGAAGAATTCGAGATGCACCGCATCGACCTCACCGATGGTGCCGTGCTCGAAAAGGGCTGCGTCTACGTGGTCCCCCTTATGGAGAGCCTCGCCCTCCCGCCCGAGGTCAACGCCGTGGCCAATGCCAAAAGCTCAACCGGCCGCCTTGATCTCCTTACCCGCACCATCACCGACGGCGGCACGGAATTTGACCGTATCCAGCCTGGCTATACCGGCCCGCTCTATGCCGAGATCTGCCCGCGCTCCTTCTCGGTGCTCGTGCGCCCCGGTATGCGCCTCAACCAGATTCGCTTCCGCAATGGTCAGAGCATCCTGAGCGACGCCGACCTCTCCGTCTTGCATGACCGTAGCCCGCTCGTCGATGGCGAGGCGGTGATTGACGATGGCCTCGGCTTCTCCGTTGATCTCAAACCCGCCTCCGGCACCCTCGTCGGCTACCGCGCCAAACCCCATACCGGGGTGATCGACCTCGACAATATCGGGCATTACGATCCGGCTGAATACTGGGAAGAAGTCCGAAGCCACGATGGCCAAATCATTCTCGACCCCGGTGCCTTCTACATCCTTGTGAGCCGCGAAGCGGTGCATATCCCGCCCGCTTATGCCGCCGAAATGGCACCCTACCTCGCAATGGTCGGGGAATTCCGGGTGCATTACGCCGGGTTCTTCGATCCCGGTTTCGGCCACGATGCAGCAGGCGGCACCGGATCGCGCGGTGTTCTTGAGGTGCGCTGTCACGAAGCGCCCTTTGTCCTTGAACATGGTCAGGTGGTGGGCCGGCTCGTCTATGAGCGCATGGCCGATGTGCCCGAACAACTCTACGGTGCGGGCATCGCGTCAAATTATCAGGGGCAAGGCCTGAAGCTCTCGAAGCACTTCAAGATGCCCTAACCGGGCATAGCGGCTTTAGAACTTGGTCATCCGGCGCGCCATACGCGCAGCGCGGCGGGTTTGGATGTCGGGTGCTGGGGTGTCGCGCTGATCCTGTGGCGTGGAGCGTCCGGCGCTGTCTTTCTTGGCAAACGCGTTGATCCCGGCATTGACGCCGCCATTGATCGCTTTACGCAGTACCATGCGCACGACCATGTTGATGATCTGGTTGGCATTCATGACATCGGTTCCCCTGTGATTGGCCTTAATGGCCGCACTCTACCCATCAATTTAGGAAAAACTGTGGCAATTACAAATGCCGCCCCGCTGCGGCTTAATCCTCAAACAACTCCGACTGCCCTTCGCTGCTCTCTTCTTCGCCATCATCACCTTCGCCAAGCGTCGGCATCGACCCCGGCGGGGGCCGGTTCTCAAGCAGACCCGCCGCACGCAATTCCTTGAGCCCCGGAAGATCGCGCGCGTTCTCAAGACCAAAGTGATCAAGGAATTCCTGCGTCACAACAAAGGTCACTGGCCGCCCCGGCGTCATCTTGCGCCGCCCAAAGCGGATCCATTCCATCTCAAGAAGCTGATCCACCGTGCCGCGCGACACGCTCACGCCGCGGATTTCCTCGATCTCGGCGCGGGTCACCGGCTGATGATAGGCGATGATTGCCAAGGTCTCGATCGCCGCCCGGCTAAGCTTGCGGGTCTCGACCATTTCCTTCTGCATCAGAAACCCAAGGTCCGGTGCCGTGCGCATCGCCCAGGCATCGCCGACCTTGACCACCCGCACACCGCGCCCCTCATAGCGTTTGCGCAGATGCACCAAGGCCTCCGCCGCATCGCATCCATGCGGCATCCGGCTATTGAGTTCCTTGATCGTCACCGCCTCGGCGCTGGCAAATAGAATCGCCTCGCACATGCGCTCTTGCTCGGCCATCGGGGGCGCTTCAAAAAGGCTCTCCTCAGAGACACTTTCTTCTTTTTGGTCAATCTCTTCAGACATGATCTTGATCTTTCTTGCGAAGCTGAATTGGCGCAAAAATCTCGCTTTGCCGGATCTCCACCTTGCCCTCTTTGGCAAGCTCAAGAGACGCCGCAAAAGTCGCCGCCGTGGCCGACCGCCGCTTCTTTGGATCGGCCTCCCAACCGGTCGGAAGATAGCTGAGGATATCGGTCCACTCCCCGGCAAAACCGATCAATCCCCGCATCCGCTCAAGTGCTTCTTCCATGGTGAAGACCGACTCCCGGTCGAGCACGAAGGGGCGGAATTCGTCCCGTGTGCGCAGCCGCGCATAGCCCTGCATCAGGTCAAGAAGCGTCGCCGTATAGGTGATCTTGCGCACCCGCGTGACATCCTCGGGCACGCCCCGCGCAAAGAAGTCCCGGCCCAGCCGATCCCGCGCCATCAACCGTGCCGCAGCATCGCGCATCGCCTGAAGTCTCTCAAGCTGAAACGCCAGATGCGCCGCGAGCTCTTCGCCCGACGGCCCCTCTTCGGTCGGGTCCGGCGGCAAAAGCAAACGGGATTTCAGAAATGCCAACCACGCTGCCATGACAAGGTAATCGGCAGCAAGCTCAAGCCGAAGCTGCTTCGCCTTTTCCACAAAGGCAAGATATTGCTGCGCCAGATGAAGGATCGAAATTTTGCGCAGATCAACCTTCTGCGTCCGCGACAGGGTCAGCAACAGGTCAAGCGGCCCCTCGAACCCGTCCACATCAACAATCAGTGCCTCAGCGGCAAGCCGCTCGGCAACCTTGTCATCCTGAATTGACCCTGTTTCGTCCTCAGACATACCCTTGCCCTGAAAGAAGGGCTTCAAGTTCGGCAGAGAGCGCCGGAATGTCAACAGGCATGGGGCTTGGACGGGCCCCATGCACCGCTTCGGCGCGCTCTTTTGCCCTGCCCTGCAATGCGCCCGCAGCCTCGGCCACGACAACCATCTCATCGTAATCGCCGTTGCAATGCAGGATCACATCACAGCCCGCCGCAATCGACGCCCGCGACCGTTCCGCCAACGTCCCCGAGAGCGCCTGCATCGAAATATCATCGGTCATGATAAGGCCGCCAAACCCGATCTCATCGCGGATAAGGCCCATCATCTTGGGGGAAATCGTCGCCGGCTGATCGTCGATCGCCTCATAAACCAAATGCGCCGTCATCCCCATAGCGAGGTCGTTCAGCGCCGCAAACGGTGCAAAATCTCGTGCCAATGCCTCGCGCCCCGCCGCGACACGCGGCAGGTCAAGATGGCTATCCGCCCGCGCCCGTCCATGACCGGGAATATGCTTAAGAACCGGATAGACCCCGCCCTCAATCAACCCATCGGCCACCGCACGGCCAAGCCGGGCAACCGTCTCCGCCTCAACCCCATAGCAACGGTCCTTCAGGAACGGATGCGTGCCCTCTTCGGCCACATCGACCAGCGGCGCGCAATTGGCATCAATACCATAAGAGCGCAACTCTTCCGCCATCAGGCGATAACGCAGATACATTGCCCGTTCCGCCGCATCGCCCGCTTGGGCCACAAACTCCAAAGGCGGCGCCCACTGTCGCGCCAAAGGCGGACGCAACCGTTGGACCCGACCGCCCTCTTGGTCAATCAGGATCGGCGCCTCATGCCCAACGCAATCGCGCAACTCGTCGCAAAGCGCGCGAATCTGATCGCCGCTCTCAATATTGCGTGCAAAAAGAATGAACCCGAACGGGTTGGTATCACGGAAAAAATCCTTCTCCCGCTGCGTGAGCTTCACGCCCTCACAGCCGAAGATCACCGCGCCTGCGCTGCTCACCGCGCGGTCACCGGGATACAATCCGCGTTCTGCGCCTTGAGCGCCGAACACAGACGCCGCGCGTCGCTCAGATCGGCAAACCCCATGGCACGCAGGCGATAAAAGGTCCGCCCGCCGCTCTGCGCCTTCTGAATCACGCGGGTCTTGTCGCCAAGATAATCACCAAAGCGCGCGGTGAACTTATCCCACTCACTACGCGCAATATCGGCGCTGGCATAGGCGCCAAGCTGCACCATACGCGTACCCACCGGCACCTCGCTCACCTCATCCACTGCCGACGTATCGGCCCGCGCGACAGTATCCGTTGCCGGAACCACCTTGGCCTTAGAAAGCGTCGCAGGGCGCAATTTCGGACGCAACGACCGCCCCAACCCGCCCTCGATCTTGGGGACAACCGCCTCGGCCGTGGCTTTCGGCGCCGCAACTTTGACGGGCTCCGGCTCGGCCAACGGCTCTGCACTCCCTGCCAGTTTGGCGGCAAACGCCTCGACATCGCTAATCTCGTCTGCCGCAAGCGGCGGTGGCGCGACAATCTCGGGCTGTTCTTCTTTGGCAACCGGAACCGCATCCTGCGTGCCAAGCTCAATCGGCGCAGGCGCAAGCACAAAGCGATCCGCCGGTTTGCCCGCCGTGCCTTGCGCTGCGATCTCATTCACGGCAAGCCCCTGATGCGCCGCTTGCCGCCCGCCGGGGTTTTCCGGCTGAATGCGCATCGGCCCTTCGACCGCCCGCACCACCGGCACGCCGGTCACATCCCGGACGAGAAGTTTGTAGCCCCAAACCCCAGCCCCAATCACGAGACCGAGCGACAATGCCGCGCCGGCCCAGTTCACGAGCGGTGCCAAGGATCGGGGTTCATGTGCGGACACATACTGCCCGGACATCGGAATCTCTGCCATTGTATCGCCTCACTGCCTCGGCGATACATTGTCGCCGGGGTCGTCTTGCCTATGCCTCAACCCCGCGCGACGTGTGGCTTTGTTACCGCATCTCTTGCGCAGGAGTTACGCCAAGAATACCAAGACCAGCGGAAATAACAATGGCGACGGAACGGGCAAGCGCGATTTTGGCCTGAGATGTGGCTGCATCGCCCTCTTGAATGAAACGCAGTGATGCATCTTCATTGCCTTTGTTCCAAAAACCGTGCAGTTCACTTGCCAATTCATAGAGGTAGAACGCCACGCGATGCGGCTCGTTCGTGCGTCCTGCGATCTCGACAAGGCGCGGCCATTCGGCAACCTTCTTGGCCACCGCAATCTCTGCCTCATGGCTCAGCTTGCTAAGATCCGCGCCCAAAAGGGTCGCGTCATCGGCCACAATCCCGGCTTCTTCGGCCT
Source organism: Paracoccaceae bacterium (assembly GCA_018223085.1). Taxonomy (GTDB): domain Bacteria; phylum Pseudomonadota; class Alphaproteobacteria; order Rhodobacterales; family Rhodobacteraceae; genus Shimia. The sequence continues at coordinate 11,924 of JAAEZB010000067.1, read as the reverse complement.
TACGTAGCACCGAACACACCCGCGCATGGGCGTATTGCACATAAAAGACCGGGTTGTCCTTGGACTGTTCAAGCACCTTGTCAAAATCGAAATCAAGCGGCGCATCGTTCTTGCGCGTCAGCATCACAAACCGGGTCACATCCGGCCCAACCCGATTCACCACATCGCGCAGGGTGACAAAATTGCCCGCCCGCTTCGACATCTTGAACGGTTCGCCATTCTTCCAAAGTTTCACAAGCTGCGTGAGCTTGATATCAAGCGAAACCTTGCCATCCGAAAGCGCCGACACGGCTGCCTTCATGCGCTTCACGTATCCGCCATGGTCCGCACCGAACACATCAATAAGCGCGTCGAAGCCTCTGGAAACTTTATCATAATGATAGGCAATGTCCGGCGCGAAATAGGTCCAGCTTCCATCCGATTTCTTCACCGGGCGATCTACGTCATCGCCATGATCGGTCGAACGGAAAAGCGTCTGTTCACGCGGCTCCCAATCTTCGGGCTTCTTGCCTTTGGGCGGCTCAAGAACGCCTTCATAGATCAGGCCCTTGTCCTGCAGCTCAGCGATGGCAGCCTCGATCCGGCCAGAGCCATAAAGCGACTTTTCGGAATAGAATTTGTCCATGGTCACGCCAAGCGCGCTCAAATCCTCACGGATAAGATCCATCATCGCGTCGGTCGAAAATTCGCGCACATCCTCAAGCCACACCGACTCGGGCTGATCCAGCAGGCTGTCGCCGTACTTGTCCTTGAGCGCCTCACCCACTTTGACCAGATAGTCACCGGGATAAAGACCTTCGGCGATTTCCGGGTTCAGGCCGTTGGCCTCGCGGTAACGTTCAAACACTGACCGCGCGAGCACATCAACCTGCGCGCCACCATCATTGATGTAATATTCGCGCGTAACCTCAAAGCCGACAAAATCCAAAAGGCTCGCCAGTGCATCGCCAAAAACCGCACCCCGCGTATGACCCACATGAAGCGGGCCGGTCGGGTTGGCCGACACATATTCGACATTGACCTTCTTGCCCTGCCCCATGGTCGAGCGGCCAAAATCCACACCGGTCTCAAGAACCGCTTTCACAAGCCCCTGCCAAAGGTTCGGTGCAAGCCGCAGATTAAGGAACCCCGGCCCTGCCACTTCGGCGCTGGTGACGCGCTCATCTGCGGCAAGTTTCGCCGCCAGAGCCTCGGCAATATCGCGCGGTTTCATCTTTGCAGGCTTGGCCAGAACCATCGCCGCGTTGGTCGCCATATCCCCATGCGCTGCATCGCGCGGCGGCTCCACCGCCACATTGGCATAGTCGAGCCCTTCGGGCAGCGTGCCCTCGGCCTGCATCTGGTCCAGCGACGCAATGACAAGCGCGCGCATCTCGGTAAATAGGTTCATCGGAGCGATCCTCGTGATTTGACGCGGGTTTATCATTCCCGGCGGTCAGGTCAACCGATCAGCCCTCTCGCACAAGCCTTGCATGCTCCTGAAGCGCAAAGCGATCCGTCATCCCCGAGAGGTAATCCGACACGATCCGCGCCAGCCCGGTCTCGCCTTCGGCGGCTGCAATCTCATCCTGCCAGCGATCCGGCAATAGCTGCGGATCGGCAAGGTAAAGCGGGAACAGATCGCACACCACCTGCGTCACCTCCTCGCGCATGACAATAACCGACGGTGCGCGATACATGCGCGAGAACAGGAACGCCCGGATCACCTTGAGATCGGCCCAGACATCCGGCGAAAACTGGATCACAGGCGCCCCAAGGCCGCGGATATCTTCGACCGACTGCGCCCCACTGGCATTTAGCAATGCGCGCGACGTATCAATCACATCGCCCACCATGACCCCAAAGACCCGCCGCAGCGCCTCATGCCGCCGCCGGATCGCCTCAAGCCCCGGATAGATGCGATCCACCTCGGCAAAGGCCGCCCCGACAATCGGCAGTTCGGCAATCTCGTCTTCGGTGAAAAGCCCCGCACGCAACCCATCAAGAAGATCATGGTTGTTATAGGCAATATCATCCGAAAGCGCCGCCACCTGCGCCTCTGCACTGGCATAGGTCTCAAGCTCAAGATCATGCACCGCGTTATAATCCGCGAGCGCATAGGGCAACTCGCCAAGAACCGGCCCGTTATGCTTGGCAATCGCCTCAAGTGTTTCCCAAGTGAGGTTCAGCCCGTCAAACTCTGCATAATGACGCTCGCGCGAGGTTACGATACGGATCGCCTGCGCATTGTGGTCAAACCCGCCATAAGGCTGCATCAACTCATCAAGCGCATCCTCGCCCGTATGCCCAAACGGCGTATGCCCAAGGTCATGCGCCAGGGCCACCGCCTCGGTAAGCTCCTGATTAAGCCCCAATGCCCCGGCAATCGTGCGCGCCACCTGCGCCACCTCAATGGAATGCGTCAGGCGGGTGCGAAAACTATCGCCCTCATGTTCAACAAAAACCTGCGTCTTGTGCTTAAGACGACGAAAGGCGCTCGAATGGATGATCCTGTCGCGATCCCTCTGAAAACACGACCGAAACGTGCTCTCGTCCTCATGCACCTTGCGGCCCCTCGATCTTCCCGGATCGGAGGCATAGGCAGCTGTCCCACTCACTGACATAGTCTCGGCCCTTTCAACGGTCCTTGTCGCCTGTCTTGTGGATTTCTATATTGCAGCGTAACGCCGTTTGAAACCGGTCAATTCCCTTGCCCCTTGAGGAGCCCGCCCATGAACCTGCCACCGAAAGTCACCGACCGCGCCTTTGCCCGCCTCGCCGAGATCGGCGCCGCGTCGCAGGGACAGGCCCTGCGCGTCGCTGTTGAGGGCGGGGGCTGCTCCGGGTTTCAATACGAGATCAAGCTCGACACGCCCGACACGGACGATCTTGTCCTTGAGGGCAATGGCGAAAAGGTTCTGGTCGATAGCGTCTCGCTGCCGTTCCTGTCCAATGCCATCATCGACTTTACCGAGGAACTGATCGGCGCGCGCTTTGTCATCGACAATCCCAACGCCACAAGTTCTTGTGGTTGCGGCACCAGCTTCTCGATGTAATTTTATATTACAAGCCAGATGCTTAGCGGGCACTCTTCGCGCGGCGCATAACTTCAGGGCGCCGCATCCATGCGGGCATCGGCACACCGCCGGGCTGCATCTGATCGTAGACAAGGAACACCCCCGACGCGATCACGATCGCCACCCCAAGATAGATATGTCCGCCCGGCACCTCGCCAAAGAACACCGCCCCAAGGATCACCATCCAGACGAATTGCAGGTTCATCAGCGGCATCACCGCATAGGCCGCCAAGAGCCGCAGCGCCACAACCGAGAGCCAGCGCGCCACGAACAACACGCCCGCATAAGCCCCCACCCAAGCCAGATCGACGAGCGGCATCGGCTTATAGACAAAGGGCAGCGCCACCGCCATAGCAAGGAAAAGAGCAAGGTTGGGATAAAAGACCTGAGCGATGGAATTGCGTTCGAACTGGCCGATATACCGCGCCAGAACCAACGACAGCGCCCCACACATACAGGCAAACAACGCCACAAGATGGCCGAATGTGACCGAGGCAAGCCCACCCGGAAACAGGCAGAGCACGCCGATGAACCCCGCCGCGAGAGCCCCCCAAGCCAGCGGGCGCACATGTTCGCCAAGGATCGGCGCCGAGAACATCCCGGCAAAAAGCGGCATCAGGCCGATAAAGACAAAGACCTCGGCAAGCGGCAAAAGCCGGAACGCCTCAAAAAAAGCGACCGACCCGACAACTGTTAACAAGGAACGCAGTGCCATGGCGCGCGGACAGGATGTTCTGAGAGATTGCCCCTCGGCCCGTTTCGCCCGCGCCGAAAGCAGAGCCAACGCCACCACCATCGCCCCGGAAAAGGCAAAGAGCTGGGGCGCGGCATACCCTTCGGCGATGAATTTCGTGATCGCATCCGCTGTCGAGATCACCATCGTATATAGAACGACAAGCGCCGTCCCGATTATTGCACCACGATTCATACCATTCATCCGGCTACCCTTACACCGCCCGCACGGGCGAACCCTTCAAAGAACATGTCAAACTTGTCGCTCGAATGCTCGGCCCAGGCGAGTACAGTTTGCGCACTTTCGCTTAAGTTGTCCAGCACTACGGACCGCATCGCGTGCCAGTCGCCGCTGCGATCATCGAGCCGATACATGCATTCCGACAATTCCCGAAGCGGCCCCGCCATCCCCGAAGGCCGCCGAAACACCATCCCGCCCGGCTGCATCGCCTTGGCAAAACTGCGTTCGCCCTTGCTGTTCATGAGCCAGTTGCACACAAGATATTCGTGGTAATCATCCTGCACCGCCCCGTCCTCAAGGCCTTCGACCGAGAACAGATGCGTGTGCCGCACGAGCCAGGTTTCCCAGACCTCAGGAACCTCGAACCCGCCATAGCGCAGCGCGATACAGACCTCCGCAAGGAGATCGGCGTTTTGTTCGATAAAGGCCATAAGCCCGGCAAATTCGAGAGAAAGCCGCGTATCCGCGTCAAGGCACGGGTCTTTGCGACCATATTCCGAGAGATAAAACACAAGGTGGGTCAGCTCATACGCGGCCTTCTTGTTCGGCATGGCAAAACTTGCCGAACGGCCGATAAAGCGGCGTGCGCGCTCTTCAAGCCCGCCATCCTCGGCCAGCGCCAGCGCCCCGCGCCGCGCCATGAGGCGTCGTGCCTCCATCCGCTGTAGGTCCGAAAGTTCGGCTTCGGCAAAGCCCTGCTCGGCAACCCAATCAACAAGCGCCGCGCCTTTATCTCCCTCGATCCCGAGATCCTCAAGATCAAGACAGATCGACAACAGGAAGCGATAATATTGCGGGAAGAACTGAAGCCGCTTTTCCACGCCCGCGTAAAACCCGCGATAGGCGTCAAGGCGGTTGGGATCGACCTCGCTTCCCGTGCATTCCAAAATGTTGAGGAGTTCTGCGTTTTCCTTGAGCCAAAACACGTCATCGCCAAACCGACGATGCCCTGCGAAACACTGCATCAGCGCCGCGTGACGGTCCGCTTCGGGTTGAACCCGGGCCGGATGGGCAAAGGCAAGAACATTGGTCATGGCAGTCTCCCCGTCAAAAAAGGTGCCGGGGCGCATAAGATATGCGCCCCGGTCACAGATCTGTCTTAGAGGCCCGAGACAAAGAGCTCGACGCCCTCGCCCGCTTCGGCCTTGACCTCGCCGCGCGGCGCCAGCCCCGAAACGAACATATGCACGAGACCCGAAACATACATTTCAGCGCCTTCACCAGCCATGGCATCCGGCGTGGTCTGTGCGGCCAGACCCGACACAAACATCTCGGTGCCTTCGCCCGCCATTGCATCCGGTCCCATTTCAGCCGCCAGGCCCGAGACAAACATTTCGGTGGCCATGCCATCGTGCATGTTCATCTCTCCCGATGCGACCGAACGCTGGGCAAAGGTTTCGTTAATCATTTCGACAGATTTTTGAGCGAGCATTTTTGGATCCCTCCAGTTGAAGTCCAGTTGAAGTTTTGAGCAAGGCCACGCTTGCACGCAAAACGGGTTTTTCCAAATCATTTTTCGCGCAAATATTGTTTTTCAAAGCAAGATACACGCAAAAGTTGCAACCCAAACTATTGATAACAAAGTGTTTTTCACCACACTCGCGGGTGACGAAATTTTGCCTCAATTACGCCACTTTTCTGCCCCATTTCACAAAACTCTCCCCTGAGTTGCATCGATCTCCCCCTCTTCAGGTCCGAATCTCCCTCTCTTCACACGCATGTGATTCCCCCAAGCGTCCCCACCTGCCCCCGTTCACGCAACACCCCTCCCCGCTTGCATGCCCTCCGTGCATCGGGGATACAGGGACAGCATCGGGCGCCATGAGGGGAACAGACCATGAAGATCGCCAGCTTCAACATCAACGGCATCAAGGCCCGCGCTCTGGCGCTGCCGCAATGGCTCGACGAGGCCGCCCCCGATGTGGTCGTCCTGCAAGAGATCAAATCCATCGACGAGAACTTCCCGCGCAAGATTTTCGAGGAACGCGGCTACACCGTCGAAACCCACGGCCAGAAGAGCTTCAACGGCGTTGCCATTCTCTCCAAGCTGCCGCTTGAGGATGTCACCCGCGGCTTGCCCGGCGATCTGCCCGATGGCGCACCCGACGAACAGGCCCGCTGGATTGAGGCCACGGTGATGGGAGACGTGCCGATCCGCGTCTGCGGCCTCTACCTGCCCAACGGCAACCCGGTCGAGATTGAGAACGGCGCGCCGAAAGAGGGCGGTAAATACGCCTATAAACTTTCATGGATGGAGCGCATGAAGGCCCGTGCCGAGGAACTCCTTGCGCTCGAAGAGCCGTTCCTCATGGCCGGGGACTATAACATCATCCCCCAGGATGAAGACGCCAAGCGCCCCGAGGTCTGGCAGGAAGACGCCCTTGCCCGCCCCGAAAGCCGCGCCGCCTATCGCGAAATCCTTAACCTCGGCTTTACCGAAGCCTTCCGCGCCCGCACGCTCGGACCGGGCCATTATTCCTTCTGGGATTATCAGGCCGGGGCATGGAACCGGAACGATGGCATCCGCATCGACCATTTCCTCCTTAGCCCGCAATGCGCCGATCTGCTGCGCGATTGCCAGATCGACAAGGAAATCCGCGGTCGCGAAAAACCCTCGGACCACGTGCCGATATGGGTCGATCTGGCGGCCTGAGGCCGCCTAGCTCTTCGTTACATCGTGCCGATAGATCCAGTCGAACTGCTGCATGAGCCGCTTGGGTGCCAAGGTCGATAGCGCCCGCAGCCCCAGATGCGCGCCCAAACGCACCGGCGGGAACGACAGGTGATATTTCCACGCGTTGCCATTGGCCGCCTCGATCACCTTCTTCACCCGCCCCTCACGGCGCGCCTGATAGGCGGCAAGACCGGCCTCAATGTCGTCTGCTCCGTCCAGCGCATCCGCCAGCACCCAGGCATCCTCCATCGCCATCACCGCGCCCTGCGCCATGAAAGGCAGCGTCGGATGCGCCGCATCCCCAAGGATTGCCGCCCGCCCCTTATGCCAGACCGGTGCGACCGGATGGCGAAACAGCCCCCAATACCCCACGCGCTCAACCGCATCGAGCATCCGCTTGGCCTCACCACCATATCCCTTGAACGCCTTACGCAGGTTCTCCGGGTCGTCCTCGTGCATCCAGCCTTCTTCGGCCCAGCCGGTGCGCTCCTGCACCGCCACGATATTGATAATCTCACCGCCGCGCAGCGGATAGCTCACCATGTGCTGGCGCGGCCCCATGTGCACGCGCGACACGTTGGGATGCCCGATCACATTCGGGATCGTCGCCCGCCACGCGGTCTGCCGCGTAAAGAACGGCGCCTGCACCCCATTGAGCGCCGTGCGCAGCTTGGAATGTAGCCCCTCTGCCCCGATCAACAATTTGGTTTTGACCTCGGCCCCGTTGCCCATCTGCAAAACGGGTCTCTCGCCAAGGGTCACGCTCTCGACCTTCTGCAACAGACGAATACGCACCCCCGCCGCGCGGGCCTCTTGAGCCAAAAGGTCAATAAGATCGGCGCGATGGACAAAGAAATAGGGCTGATCCTCGGGCAAAAGCCCAAGATCAAGCCGCGCCACAAGATCACCCACCCGGTAATCACGCAGCTCCACCGCCTCGCCCTGCACCGCGATGGCGCGAAACGCCTCGCCAAGGCCAAGCGCCTTAAGAACCGCAAACCCGTTCGGACTGACCTGAATACCGGCGCCCACCTCGGTGATCACCTCGGCCTGTTCAAGAACCGTGACCTTCGCGCCGCGTTGGCTTAATGCAACCGCCGCCGTCAGCCCGCCAATCCCGGCCCCGGCCACGGTGATTTTCTGTCCCTCAAGTCCCATACCCATCCCTCGAATGGAAAAAGCGCCGGGTTTTCACTCCCGGCGCCTCTATCGTCTCTACCTGTCCAAACAACCTCAGTCGTCGCGGTGGACTTTTTCGCGCCGTTCGTGGCGCTCTTGCGCCTCAAGGCTCATGGTCGCGATCGGACGCGCATCAAGACGCTTGAGCGAAATCGGCTCGCCGGTCACTTCGCAATAGCCGTATTCGCCTTCGTCGATGCGACGCAAAGCCGAGTCGATCTTGGCGACAAGCTTGCGCTGGCGATCCCGCGTGCGCAGTTCAAGCGCGCGGTCGGTCTCTTCGCTGGCACGATCCGCAATGTCGGGAATGTTGCGTGTGCTGTCCTTCATTCCCTCAATCGTGTCGCGACTGCCTTCAAGAAGCTCATCGCGCCAATTCATGAGCTTGCGGCGGAAATACTCGACTTGACGTTCATTCATGAACGGCTCGTCTTCTGCCGGACGATAATCGTCAGGCAGGAACGTTTCAGCTTTCATGGCTGCTCCCTCGTCGTGGCTAACGTCCGTCATAATTACTTCCTCAGACATCAGGCACCCCCTTAACTCTGCGCAAGCCAATACCCCAGCATTGATAGATTGTCACTAGCCAAAGCATGGATTTCACAATCCCGCGAACAACCTCAAGAGAGATGCCAAATCCTGCATCTTCTCCGCATCTAACATGGTGAATTTCTTCTTTGGCATCAAACCCGGCACAGGCCGATGTTTGTCCCATCTCAGTCAACAAAAGCGCCCATTTTTTCATGGTCGCGCCCATTCCTGCAGCCTGTGGCCAGTGCCCCCGCCTCAACATCTCCGACGTAGCGGCGGTGCTTGCCAAAGCGTCGCCATCGCTTTACCCAATTGCCTGACATATGAATGACGCGCAAAAAGCAGGCAGGAAGAACGCCCATGACCCATCGCTTCGAAGGCACAAGCACCTATGTGGCCACCGACGACCTTACCATTGCGGTCAATGCCGCCGTGGCGCTGGAGCGTCCGCTCCTCGTCAAGGGCGAGCCCGGCACCGGCAAGACCGAGCTGGCCATGCAGGTGGCTGATGGTCTTGGTCTGCGCATGATCGAATGGAACGTCAAATCCACCACCAAGGCACAACAGGGCCTTTACGAATACGACGCCGTCTCGCGCCTGCGCGATAGCCAGCTTGGCGATGAGCGCGTCCATGACGTGAAAAACTACATCAAAAAGGGTAAACTCTGGGAGGCCTTCGAGGCTGACGAGAAGGTGGTCCTCCTGATCGACGAGATCGACAAGGCCGATATCGAATTCCCGAATGACCTCCTGCAGGAACTCGACAAGATGGAGTTCCACGTCTACGAGACCGGCGAGACGATCAAGGCCAAACAGCGCCCGATCATCATCATCACCTCGAACAACGAAAAGGAACTGCCCGACGCCTTCCTGCGTCGCTGTTTCTTCCACTATATCCGCTTCCCCGATCACGACACGATGAAACAAATCGTCGAAGTGCACCATCCGGGAATCAAACCGAAGCTGCTCACCACCGCGCTGACACAGTTCTACGAAATCCGCGACACCGCTGGCCTCAAGAAGAAGCCTTCGACCTCCGAAGTGCTCGATTGGCTCAAGCTGCTGCTCGCCGAAGACCTCGACGCCGAAGACATCAAACGCGACGGGGTCGATGCCCTGCCGAAACTGCATGGCGCGCTTTTGAAGAATGAACAGGACGTGCACCTCTTCGAACGTCTCGCCTTCATGGCCCGCTCGCGGCGCTAATCGCTGGCATTTCCCGCGTGTGGGGCCTTAATATCGCCCCAAACCCAGCCTAGGGTGCGCGGGTATTTCAATGACGGAGCCCGCGCATGCCGCAGGATATTCAGGTTCGCATTCGCCCCCTCACCGCCTCGGACGAGGCTGACTGGCGTCGCCTGTGGACCGGCTATCTCGATTTTTACGAGACCACCGTCCCCGAAGAGGTCTACCAGACCACCTTTGCCCGCCTGCTCGGCGATGATCCGCGCGACTATTCCTGCCTCGTGGCCGAAACGCCGGACGGTCGCCTCGTCGGGCTGACTCATTACCTGTTTCACCGCCATGGCTGGAAGGTTGAGGACGTCTGTTATCTTCAGGATCTCTTTGCCGACCCCGACGCCCGTGGCCTCGGTGTGGGCCGTGCCCTGATCGAAGCCGTTTACGCCGCCGCCGATGCCGCCGGAGCGCCTACGGTCTACTGGATGACCCAGGATTTCAATGCCACGGCACGTACCCTCTATGACCGCATCGGCGTGCTTACTCCCTTTATCAAATATCAAAGACCCTGACCGCATATGAAGCGCGCCATCCTTCCCATCTTCCTTGCCCTCGGGGCCTGTGTCTCTCCGACACCGGACGACGCGCCGACGCGCGCCGCCATCTCGGAGAGCACCCTGCCGCCGATGAAGATCTTCGCCGTGCCACAACCCGAGCGCCCCACCCGCTCCAACCGTGACATCGCGCGTGATTTCCTTGATCTTTCCTTCCGCATGGAAAGCGGTCGTGTGCTCGACACCATGACACGTTTCGAAGGCCCGATTACCGTGCGCGTCACCGGCAGTCCCCCGGTAAGTCTCGCTCCCGATCTCACGCGCCTTCTCTCCCGCCTGCGCCGCGAGGCCGGGCTCAACATCCAGCAAACCAATGCCCCCCGCGCCTCGATCACCATCGAGGCCGTCCCCCGCGACCGCATCCGCAAAAGCCTGCCTCAGGCCGCCTGTTTTGTCGCCCCCAATGTCTCAAGCCTTGCCGAGTACCACCGCGCCCGCCGTGGCACCGCCACCGACTGGAGCCTGCTCACAACACGCCACCGACTCGCCATCTTCGTGCCCAATGATTCAAGCCCCCAAGACCTGCGCGATTGCCTGCACGAGGAACTGGCTCAGGCGCTCGGCCCGCTCAACGACCTCTATCGCCTCTCCGATAGCGTCTTTAACGACGACAACGCCCACGCGGTGCTGACCGGGTTCGACATGCTCATCCTGCGGGCCTATTACGACCCGTCTCTCGCCAACGGCATGGAGCGGCGCGAAGTCGCCCGCCGCCTCCCCACCATTCTCGCCCGCATCAATCCCGGCGGTGCGCGCGTCTCGCCCGAACACCTCGCCGAAACGCCACGTTCCTGGATTGACGCGATCCAGACCGCGCTTGGCCCCGGCGCTGGTCCTGCTGAGCGCCGCCGCGCTGCGGCCACGGCCCTGCGCATTGCCCAACGCGCCGGATGGACGGACCATCGCCTCGGCTTTAGCCACTATGCCTATGGCCGCCTGATGCAATCCTACAATGCCGAGGAAGCCCATAAACACTTCCTCCTCGCCGACCGCGCCCTGCACCTCGCCCAAGGCCCCGAGTCGCCACATCGCCTTTATGTCGCCACCCAACTCGCCGCCCATGCGATCTCGGCCGGACGCGGCCAAGAGGCGCTGGCCCGTGTGACACCGCTCCTGCCGGTGGCCGCCAAACTCGAAAACGCCACCCTCCTTTCAACGCTGATGCTCCTGCGCGCCGAGGCGCTTGAACTCGAAGGACGTAACGACGAAGCCGCCAATGTGCGTCTGGACAGTCTCGGTTGGGCACGCTACGGCTTTGGTTCGGACTGGGCCGTGCGCGCCAAACTGCGCGAGATCGCGGCGCTCAGCCCGCTGAAAGGGAGATACTGAGCCATATGTTCGTTCTATTGGGAACATTGCTGGGCGCCATCATTGGCGGCACCATCGCCAAGCGTCGCAAGGGGAAACCCCTCGATATCCTGCAATATGCCGTGATCTACGCGATGATCTTTGCCGTTATCGGCCTGTTCATCACGATCCTCGTCCATAGGATAGCCGTCTGATCCCATGTTTCTGCCCTTCTTCGAAAACCTCCGCTCCGGCGGCGTGCCGGTCTCCCTTCGGGAGTATCTGAGCTTTCTCGAAGGGGTGAAATCGGGCCTGACCACCTACGACATCGACGCCTTCTATTACCTCGCCCGCGCCACCATGGTGAAGGACGAGCGCAACCTCGATAAATTCGACCGCGCCTTCGCGGCGACTTTCTCGGGGCTCGAAGG
>JAAEZB010000066.1 GCA_018223085.1 Paracoccaceae bacterium | reverse complement strand
TATTGCGTCGGTGCGAAGAATGAAACCCGTCCCCGGTTGGGGGCGGGTTTTTTGGGCTGGGGAGGTGGCATGGGAGGGTTTGTGCGAATCTTTGGGCGTGCTACCTTTGCAAGATATTTTTTATCAATTTCACGCTAAGGGGGATGCATGAAGGCGATTTGGAAGGGGATTGCAGTCTGCGTGGTTTGTGCCGGGTGTTCGGATGCTGCTCTTGACCGGGCTGAAGAGAATTTACCGGACCGGAAGATGCAGAGCCTTACGGAATATGGGGCACATGCTGGCAAGCTCTCGTCAGCCTATATGAAGGCAGCGAGCGAAGTACGCACGACGCAAGACGCGCTGTCCTTTGTGGTCTTTGCGGCTGCTGCGGTGACCGCCTATGGCGCGGTTGATGAAGTGGCCAATACCGTGTTGGCGAAGCGGGCGATTGCCGGGGCCGCAGCACAACAGACGGGCGCGCGGCTTGCACCGAAATCGGCGATCAAGGGAATCTACAACGGCGCCAAGCGGCTCAACTGTGTGGCGACGACGGCAGCCATTGGCGAGGCGAAGCTCAAGAATGTGGACGAGCCAGGCAGCTATGAAGCGGCTATGGCGGCTACGCGGGGTGCGATCCGGCATGTCCAAATCCTGACTCGTGAAGCACTTGTGCGTGAGATTGCGGATTTCGATACGTTGCTATCTGATTTTCAGGCTGCGCCTCCGCGCGAAGCAGGGCTTGCGGGGGAGCGCAAGCTCTCCAGTGCACCGGAACTTGAAGCGTATCTCAAGTATCTGGCGAAATGCACGGATGCTTCGGAGACGGCCAATCCGGTGCCCGGAAAATCATAGTTAATCGAGCTGCCCCCTAAGGCACAAGCGGGGCGTCGATGTGGAAGGTGGTGCCTTTGCCGGGGGTGCTTTCGTAGGAGATTGCGCCGCCCATGCGGTCGATCAGGATCTTGGCGATGTGCATGCCGAGGCCGGAGCCGCCGGGGGCCTTGAGCGAACTGCTTTCGACCTGATGGAAGCGCCCGAAGACTTGATCCTCTTTGCCCTCGGGAATACCGATGCCGGTGTCCTTCACCGATATTCTCAGGTGATCGCCGATCAATTGGGTTGAGCAGGTGACTTGCCCCTCCTCGGGGGAGAATTTGACGGCATTGGAGATCACGTTGCCGACGACCTGTTTCAAGCGGTCAGGATCGACGCGCAGCTGTCGGTTGATCGGATCAGAGATGTAGGCCAGCCGAATATTGGTTTCTGCGGCATAGGCCTCATATTCCTCGATGATGTCGCTCATGAATGTGTCGGCGTCGAGATCTTGCAGGTCGAGCGTGGTTGTGCCGAGGTCAATTTTTTGCAGGTCGAGCACATCGTCAACCAGTTTCAGCAGCCTGAGGCTATTCCTTTGGGCGATGGTGAGCAGGTTGCGCAGCGGGTCGTTGATCTCGCCTACGGCGCCATGGAGCGCGAGATCCAGCCCGCCTTTGACAGAGGTCATAGGGGTCCGCAACTCGTGGCTAATCATCGCGAGGAATTGGGATTTGGCGGTATTGGCGGCCTCGGCACGCGCCAGTGCCTCGCGTAGGGCCTCGGCCGAGTTTTCGCGATCTGTGATGTCGATCAGGGATATGGACCACCCCAGAAGCGGCCTTTTGTTCTGGATCGGGCTTTCGATAGGAAGAACGCGCGGTTCGAAGATGCGCCCTTTGGTTCGGATTGGGGTTGCGTGATTGGCCACGTCGGTTTCGATCAGGGCGCTCAGCTTGGGACCGAATTTCCCTAAGCTCTTCAGCCTTTGGCCATGCCGGAGCATATTTGATTTGAACAAGGTCTTGGCGGCGGGGTTCGAGCCGACCAATCGACCACTTGCGTCAACGATGATGACCGGGTCCTGCATGGTGTAAAACAGGAGTTTGCGCCCCTGAGTTGCCGTGTCCATCATTGTGTTGTTCAGCAGCAGCCAGCTTAGCGCGATGAGGGCCACGGCGAACATGAACGGGGTTGGGTCGAAGCCGAAGAAAGTAAAGCCCCAGACGACATAGGCGAGGTTGGCCACCAGCGGGGCGGCAGTGATGATGAATAATACCCTCAGGAAGGGGCGGATGATCTTTTTGGCGATGAAATGGGCGTAGATGACCACGCCTAGGGCGCTTGCCACAAAGATGTAGAGAACAGAGGCCACCGCATAGAAGAGAGGCCCGTGATCGAAGATGACGTATTCATGGGAGTCTTGCGTCACAAGCCGTGTGTCGGTGCTATAGAGCATGTGCGTTTGGTTATTTGTGAGGGCGATGAGCCCGACAATGCAGGGCAGCCCGATATAGAGCAGGAGCCGGTACCGGGAATGGTGATGGCCGGTGTTCATTGTGTAGTCGAACAGGAAAAACGACCAAGCGATGGGCAGCAATGTGATCCCGGGCCAGGCCGCCAGAGACCAGGCGATCTTGCACGCTTCGCCCTGAGAAGCCAGGTCGAGCACGACTGTGAGGAGCCACCACAGCATGGCCACAAATGTCAGAACAAAGGCGGCTTTGCCCGCAAAACGGCTATTACTCGCGACCCATGCGAGAATGGCAGCGCAGATCACCCACAGTGCTGCGGTAAAAGTGGGCGCGAGGGAAAATTCAAGATTCGTGACACAGGTCATGGGGGGATCTTACAACTTGGGCTTGTGCGCTGGGAAGTGTAAAAGGTGCGCGCTCACGACGCGGGTCCGGTTCGAGGCCGTTTTCATGGCATTGATGATGCGGGCGGCAGCGTGGGGCAGGGTTGATACATGTCATATTGTTGAAGCGATGGGCGGTATACCCTGCTGGGGAAGACTATGGGAAAGGAACACACCATGCTGTCGCGCAGGACTTTGATTACCTCGGGGGTGTCGGTCGCTGCCTTGGCATCCGTGGGCTATGCCTTGTGGCCGCGGCTGGATGGGTATGAGGAAGAGATGCTCCGGCAACGGGCGCTTCTTACCGAGAATCCGCCGCTTCTTGAATTCGTCCGCTTGGCGACGCTGGCTGCCAGTGGGCACAACACTCAGCCTTGGAAGTTCAAGGTCGATGCGGGGCGGGTCGGTATTCTGCCGGATATGACCCGCCGGACCGAAGTTGTCGATCCGGATGACCATCATCTTTATGTCAGTCTCGGCTGTGCCGCCGAAAACCTCATCATCGCGGCAAAGGCGCAGGGCCGGTCCGTTGAGATGGGGATCGACAGCGGGCAGGAGACGCGCATTGAAATGGCGCTTTCGCCGGGGGTGCCGGGTGATGCGGAGCTTTACACGGCCATTCCATTGCGGCAGTCGACGCGGTCTCTCTATGACGGGATGCCGGTTTCCGCCGAAGAGATCGCCATCTTGCAAGCAGCGGCCCGTCAGGAGGGTGTGTCCGTCCTGATCTTTACCGAGCGCGCCGATCTTGATGCGGTTGCCGATTTCGTCATCGCGGGAAATAGCATGCAGATGGATGACCCCGCCTTCGTTGCCGAGCTGCGCGACTGGCTCCGGTTCACGCCCCGGCAGGCAATTGAGACGGGGGACGGATTGTTTTCGGCAAGCTCGGGCAACCCCGTTGTTCCGGCCTGGATCGCAGAGCCTTTGTTTGGCCAGATCTTTCGCAAGGACAGTGAGAACGCCAAATACCGCGCGCAGATCCAATCCTCCTCCGGGGTCGCGGTCTTCGTGGGAGACAAGGCAGACCCGGAGCATTGGATCAAGGTCGGGCGGAGTTTTCAGCGGTTCGCATTGCAGGCGACGGCGCTTGGAATTCGCAATGCCCATATCAACCAGCCGATTGAAGTGCCGGATATTAGGCCGGAGTTCGCAGGGTGGTTGGGGATGCCGGAGCGGCGTCCCGATTTGGTGGTGCGCTTTGGGCGCGCCCCGGCCCTGCCGATGTCGCCGCGCAGGCCAGTCTCGGAAGTTGTTCTGTAACGCGGGATGGCCAGAGGAGAGCAAACGAAAAGGGCGGGGTCATAACCCCGCCCTTTCGCCATTTTATCTAGTCCAAGTTACCCTTGCAGGGAACGGACTTCGATGTCGCCTTCTTCGCGGGCCTTCATCGCAAGGGCGGCGGCGTGGGAGGCGGCGGCGGTGGTGAAGTAGGGGATTTTGTCCATCAGGGCGACGGCGCGGATTTCGCGGCTGTCGTTGACGGCCTGGGCCCCTTCTGTCGTGTTCATCACCAGAGAAATATCGCCGTTCTTGAGCATGTCGACGATGTTCGGGCGACCCTCATAGACCTTATTCACGCGCTCGCAGGCGACGCCCTGTTCGGTCAGCCACGAGGCGGTGCCGAACGTGGCGACGATGGTAAAGCCCATCTCGGTCAGGGTGCGGGCGGCGTCGAGCATTTGCTCGGTTTTGTCGGCGTCCTTGATCGACAGGAAGGCTTTGCCCTCATGCGGCAGGATCATACCTGCGCCGAGCTGCGCCTTGAGGAAGGCGCGGGCGAAGGAGCGATCCCAGCCCATGACTTCGCCGGTGGAACGCATTTCCGGGCCGAGGATTGTGTCGACACCGGGGAAGCGGTTGAAGGGCATCACGGCCTCTTTGACCGAGAACCACGGCATGTTGGGATCGGCGAGCGTCATCTGATCCGCGATGGGCTGCGGCGTGGAGATGTCGGCACCTTCTTCGTAGGGCGGGCGCTCGGGGAAGGTCGAGAGCGGCTCGCCAGCCATGAGACGGGCCGCGATGGAGGCGATGGCGCTATCGGTGGCCTTGGCGACGAAAGGCACGGTCCGCGAGGCGCGCGGGTTGACCTCGATGAGGTAAATCTCGTCGTCTTTTACGGCGAATTGCACGTTCATCAGGCCGACCACGTGTAGCGCGCGGGCGAGGGCCACGGTCTGTTTCTTGATCTCGTCGATGATCTCGGCCGAGAGCGAATAGGGCGGCAGCGAGCAGGCGCTATCGCCCGAGTGCACGCCGGCCTCTTCGATGTGCTGCATGATGCCGGCGATATGGACGTTTTCGCCGTCGCAGAGCGCATCCACGTCAAGTTCGGTTGCGCCGGAGAGGTAGCTATCGAGAAGCACGGGGCTATCGCCAGAGACCACCACGGCCTCGGTAATGTAGCGCTCAAGCTGGCTCATGTCGCGGACGATCTCCATGGCGCGACCGCCAAGAACGTAGGAGGGGCGCACCACCAGCGGGAAGCCAATGTCGTCGGCGATGGACAGGGCCTCGGCGTCGGTCGAGGCGATGCCGTTCCGGGGCTGTTTGAGGTTCAGCTCGTTCACCAGCGCCTGGAAGCGTTCGCGGTCTTCGGCAAGGTCGATCGCGTCGGGGGTTGTGCCGAGGATCGGGATGCCTTCGGCCTCAAGCGCGTTGGCGAGCTTGAGCGGAGTCTGGCCACCGAACTGAACGATGACGCCGTGCAGCGTGCCGTTCTGTTTCTCGGTCTCAAGGATTTCCATCACATGTTCGAAGGTGAGGGGTTCGAAATAGAGACGATCCGAGGTGTCATAGTCGGTCGACACGGTCTCGGGGTTGCAGTTGATCATGATCGTCTCATAGCCCACGTCGGTGAGCGCGAAACAAGCGTGACAGCAGCAATAGTCGAACTCGATGCCCTGACCGATACGGTTCGGGCCGCCGCCAAGGATCACGACTTTTTTCTTGTCGGAGGGGCGGGCCTCGCATTCCACTTCGCCCATCATCGGGGCTTCGTAGGTGGAATACATGTAGGGGGTCTGGGCCTCGAACTCGGCGGCGCAGGTGTCGATGCGTTTGAAGACGGCGGTGACACCGGCATTCACGCGGCGACGGCGCACGTCGCTTTCCTTGTAGCCGGTTAGCTTGGCCAGACGGGCATCGGTAAAGCCGAGCATCTTGAGCTTGCGCAGGCCTTCGGCGTCTTGCGGCAGGCCGTTTTCCATGATGGCGGTTTCGGCCTCGATGATCTCGCGGATGCGGGCGAGGAACCACGGGTCGAACATCGTGACGTGGTGGATTTCGTCGTCCGAAAGCCCGTGGCGCATGGCTTGGGCGATGGTGCGCATACGGTCCGGGGTTTGCAGCGAGATCGCCTTGATGACGGCGGCCTTGTCCGGCGCGCCGGGGATTTCGACCTCGTCAAAGCCGGTCAGGCCGGATTCCATCGAGGCGAGGGCCTTTTGCAGGCTCTCGTGGATGGTGCGCCCGATGGCCATGGCCTCGCCCACGGATTTCATCGCGGTGGTGAGGGTCGGCTCGGAGCCGGGGAATTTCTCGAAGGCGAATTTCGGGATCTTGGTGACGACATAGTCGATGGTCGGCTCGAAGCTGGCGGGCGTGACCTTGGTGATGTCGTTGTCCAGCTCGTCCAGCGTATAGCCGATGGCAAGTTTGGCCGCGATCTTGGCAATCGGGAAACCGGTCGCCTTGGAGGCCAGCGCCGAGGAGCGCGACACGCGCGGGTTCATTTCAATGACAACCATGCGGCCGTCTGCCGGGTTCACGGCCCATTGCACGTTGGAGCCGCCGGTCTCGACGCCGATTTCGCGCAGCACGTTGATCGAGTGGGTGCGCATGATCTGATATTCTTTGTCGGTCAGGGTCAGCGCGGGTGCGACGGTGATCGAGTCACCAGTATGGACGCCCATCGGGTCCACGTTCTCAATCGCACAGACGATGATGGCGTTGTCGGCTTTGTCGCGCACGACTTCCATCTCGAATTCTTTCCAGCCCAGAAGGCTTTCATCGACGAGAATCTGGTTTACCGGGGAGGCATCCATGCCGGTGCGGCAGTAATGGATATAGTCTTCGCGGTTATAGGCGACGCCGCCGCCGGTGCCGCCGAGGGTAAAGGCGGGGCGGATGATGGCGGGCAGGCCGATGTCTTCGAGTTCTTCAAGGGCGAGCTGCACACCGGCCTCAAGGTCGGCGGTGCCGTTGTCCTTGGTCGGGGCGGTGACGATCGCGGCGCGGGGGTTCTCGATGCCGAGGCGGTCCATCGCTTCGCGGAAGAGCTTGCGGTCTTCGGCCATCTCAATAGCGTCGCGCTTGGCGCCGATCATCTCGACGCCGAACTTGTCGAGCACGCCCATTTCTTCGAGCGCCAGCGAGGTGTTGAGGCCGGTCTGGCCGCCCATCGTCGGCAGGAGCGCGTCGGGGCGTTCCTTTTCGATGATCTTGGCGACGACCTCGGGGGTGATCGGTTCGATATAGGTCGCGTCGGCAAGGCCCGGATCGGTCATGATCGTCGCCGGGTTGGAGTTCACCAGGATCACGCGGTAGCCTTCTTCGCGCAGCGCTTTACACGCTTGCGCCCCCGAATAGTCGAATTCACAGGCCTGGCCGATCACAATGGGGCCGGCCCCGATAATCATGATCGAGGAGATGTCTGTTCTTTTGGGCATGGCTGACCTCGGGTTCTGGGGGCGTTCCGGGGGCGAGGAGACAGATTCTCGCCCGGATGCGCAAATTGTCGTGGGTTATAGCTATCGGGAGGCGAGGTTCAAGGGGGATTGGTCCGGGCTGGGGCGAAAAAGCCGCTTCGACGGGCCTTGTACCGTCCTGTGTCGGGCGCAGGTCGGGGCGGGGGCGGTTATGCGGCCTTCCCCGTTCCTTTCTGACGCTTTTCACGCCCTGTTCCCTTGACTTTGGCGGCGCGAGAAGGTGTATCGGCGCGACTTCATCATTCACCTGTCACCGGGGAGCGACCATGCACGCCTTTCGCAGCCATACCTGCGCCGACCTGAATAAATCCAACGTGGGCGAGACTGTCCGCCTTTCGGGCTGGGTCCACCGTGTCCGCGACCACGGCGGCATTCTCTTCATCGACCTGCGCGACCATTACGGCATCACGCAGGTTCTCTGCGATCCCGATAGTCCGGTTTTCGCCGAGATGGAGAAGGTGCGCTCGGAGTGGTGTATCCGCATTGATGGCAACGTGAAGGCGCGCGATGCCGATCTCGTCAATGAGAAGATCCCGACCGGCGAGATCGAAGTTTTCGTGCGCGATCTCGAAGTGCTTGGCGCTGCGGATGAGCTTCCGCTTATGGTGTTTGGGGATCAGGAATACCCGGAAGAGACCCGTCTCAAGTATCGCTTCCTCGACCTGCGCCGCGAGGTGATGCAGGAGAACATGAAGCTGCGCTCGGATGTTGTTATGTCGATGCGCAAGCGCATGTGGGAGCAAAACTTCCGCGAGTACCAGACGCCGATCATCACCGCATCGTCCCCCGAAGGCGCGCGCGACTTCCTCGTGCCGTCGCGCCTGCATCCGGGCAAGTTCTATGCGCTGCCGCAGGCACCGCAGCAGTTCAAGCAGCTGATGATGGTTGCGGGCTTTGACAAGTATTTCCAGATCGCGCCGTGCTTCCGCGACGAAGACCCGCGTGCCGACCGTAGCCCGACCGATTTCTATCAGCTCGACATGGAAATGTCGTTCGTGACCCAGCAGGACGTGTTCGACACGATCCAGCCGGTGCTTCAGGGCGTGTTCGAAGAGTTTGGCGGTGGCCGCAAGGTCGATCAGGAATGGCCGCAGATTTCCTATGCCGATGCCGCGAAATGGTATGGCACGGACAAGCCGGACCTGCGCAACCCGATCAAGATGCAGGTTGTGTCGGAGCATTTCGCGGGCTCGGGCTTTGCGATCTTTGCCAAGCTGCTTGAGCAGGAAGGCACCGAAATTCGCGCCATTCCGGCGCCGACGGGTGGCGGGCGCAAGTTCTGTGACCGTATGAACAAGTTCGCGCAAGAACAGGGGCTGCCCGGCATGGGCTATATCTTCTGGCGCGACAAGACGGCCGACAGCGTGGCTCAGGAGCTGGGTATTCCGGTGAAAGAGGCGCAAGCCAAGCTCAAGTCCGGCGAAGTCGAGGGCGGTATGGAAGCGGCGGGTCCGCTTGCCAAAAACATCGGCCCGGAACGCACCGAGGCGATCCGCCAGCAGCTTGGCCTTGGGGTCGGCGATGCGGCGTTCTTCCTTGGCGGTAAACCGAAGTCGTTCGAGGCGGTTGCGGGGCGTGCGCGTGACGTGATCGGCAAGGAGCTGAAGCTTCTGGACGAGGATCGTTTTGCATTCGCATGGATTGTCGATTTCCCGATCTTCCAGAAGGACGAAGAGACCGGCGAGGTTGATTTCGACCACAACCCGTTCTCGATGCCGCAAGGCGGGATGGACATCCTTGAGAACGATCCGCTTTCGGCGACGGGGTTCCAGTATGACCTTGCCTGTAATGGTTATGAGCTTGTCTCCGGCGCGATCCGGAACCACAAGCCGGAGATCATGTTCAAGGCCTTCGAGATCGCAGGCTATGGCGAAGACGAAGTGCGCAAGCGGTTCGGCGGTATGGTCAACGCATTCAAATATGGCGCGCCGCCGCACGGGGGCTGTGCCGCGGGCGTGGACCGGATCGTGATGCTTCTCGCGGATCAGCAGAACATCCGCGAAGTGGTCATGTTCCCGATGAACCAGCGTGCCGAAGACCTGATGATGAACGCGCCGTCTGACCCGACGAGCGATCAGCTCATGGAACTTGGCCTGCGGATCATCCCGCAGGAGTAAGCGCCGCGACAGAGCATTTCGAGAGGCCGTCCCGATTGGGGCGGCCTTTTGCGTGGGCGGGTCTTTGCCGGGTGCGGGCGGGCGATATTTTCCCACTGAACAGGCGACGGAGGCGGGTATATCCTGCGTATGACCCTATAGGCGCCGAGAGGGAGCAGGATGGGATTCGACCCGATACGCGCGGAGATGCGCTTTGGTTGTGGGCTGTCGCCGGTGATTGCGCCACCAAAGAGCGTGGACGATATGCTGGATGGCGTCCTTGGGCGCGATCCGATGGCGGAGCGGTTCCCAATCACGCTGTTTGATACGTTTCGTGCGTGGATTGTCGAACGCCGCGATATTCGTCGAGAGATCAAATCCACGACCACGACGGACGAAGCGCGGCAGGAGGCGGCCGCGAAGGAGAAGGCGTTTATTCGTGGGGTAAACGACGAGGCGCTTCATTGGTTGCGCCAAGCGATGCAGCGCCGGGTGCAGACGCGGGACGGGTTTCGCGAAAGGCTTTCGGCGTTCTGGGGCGATCATTTCACCGCCTATGGCAGGGGGCCGGTTCTCAAGGTGGCCACGGGGCCATACCTCGAAGAGGCGATCCGGCCCCATATCGCGGGGCGGTTCGAGGATTTGCTTATTGCCGCCGTGACGCATCCGTTGATGCTTCATTTCCTCAATCAGGATCAATCCATCGGTCCTAATAGCGAGATTGCCCAAAAACGTTCCGGGCGGGGGCTCAACGAGAACCTCGCGCGTGAAGTTCTTGAGCTGCATACGCTTGGGGTTGAGGGGCCGTATACGCAGGGCGATGTGCGCCAGTTGGCGGAGTTGTTCACCGGGTTGGATTGGACGCCGGCCAAAGGGCCTCTGTTTCGGACGGGCGCGGTAGAGCCGGGGGCGGAGACGGTCCTTGGTCGGCGCTATGGCGAGGCGGCGGGGCTTGGGCCTGTGCACGCGGTATTGCGCGATCTGGCGCGGCATCCGGCGACGGCGCGGCATATTGCGCGCAAGCTCGCGGTGCATTTTGTGGCGGATCAGCCGGACGAAGCCCTGATCGGGGCAATGGTGGCGCAGTATGAGGCGACCGATGGTGATCTGTTGGCGGTCTATGAGGCAATGCTACGCCATCCAGCGGCGTGGAGTGCGGGGGCGAGCAATATCAAACGGCCGATTGATTTTGTCGCGACAAGCCTTCGGGCGCTGGCGCTGCCGCAGGCGGATTTGGGCGCGTGGGGGGCAAAGCGGATCAATCGGCAATTGCGCCGCCCGTTGGAACGTATGGGGCAGCCGTGGGAACGCCCGATTGGTCCCGATGGATGGGCCGAAGAGGACACGGCATGGGCCACGCCGCAGGGCATGGCGGGGCGGTTGCAATGGGCGCTGGCGCTGCCAGAGTTGTTGCAGCGGGACGTGCCGGACCCGCGCGAGTTTGTCGAAGCCGCGCTTGGGCCGGGGGCACCAGAGCGGGTTCGCTTCGCGGCGAAAGCGGCGGAAAACCGGCGCGAGGGGGTGGCGCTTGTCCTGATGTCGCCCGCCTTTCAGAGAGTATGAGGAGACGCGACATGGGTGATGGTGTTTCAAGACGCGGGTTCCTTCTCCGGGCGGGGGCGTTGGGGTGTTCGGCAGCGGCGAGCCCGTTTGTCACCCCGATGAGTTTTGCGGCGGCCCCGTGGGACAATCGGTTGGTGGTGATTATCCTGCGCGGAGCGATGGACGGGTTGGACGCGGTGCGCCCGTGGGGGGATCGCGATTTCGCAGCGGCGCGCCCCGGTTTGGCCGCTACGCGCGACTCGGCGCTTGATCTTGATGGGTATTTCGGGCTGCACCCGGCTTTGGCCGATCTCATGCCGCTCTGGCGGGCCGGGGAATTGGCGGCGGTGCAGGCAGTGTCGACCCCGTATCGCGACAAGCGCAGCCATTTCGACGGGCAAGACCTTCTTGAGGCCGGGGGCATGTCGCTTGAGGGCGGGATGAAGGATGGCTGGCTCAACCGGATGCTTCAGGGGGTGCCGGGGATCACGGCGCAGACCACCTATGCGATCGGGCAGGAAAACATGATCCTGACCTCGGGCGCGGCCCCGGTGTCGAACTGGTCGCCGGATGTGGACCTGTCGCTCAGTGCGCAGGGGTTGCGGCTATTGGATCTGACGATGCAGGACGACCCGGTTCTGGCCGCGGCGATGGCGGAGGCGGTGCTCCTTGCGGATTCGGATGGGGACGCGGTTGTCGCCGAGGACGAGGCTGGCATGATGGCTTCGATGCAAGGTGGCGCAACGGGACGTCGCAAGGGGCATCTTCGGATTGCTGACTTCGCGGCGCTGCAATTGCGGGACGCGGCGCGGATTGCGAGTTTTTCTATCGGCGGTTGGGACACGCATGTGAACCAGACCAATACGCTGACTCGGCCTTTGCAGCGGTTGGCGGAGGTGCTGTTGCGCCTCAAGGATGGGGTCGGGGCCGAGGTCTGGGGTAAGACCACGGTTGTGGCGATGACGGAATTTGGCCGCACGGTGCGCGAGAATGGCACACGCGGCACGGATCATGGCACGGGCGGCGCGATGCTCTTGGCCGGAGGGGCGGTGCGTGGCGGACGGGTGTTCGGCGCGTGGCCGGGCCTTGCGGAGGCGGCGCTCTATGATCGGCGCGATCTCATGCCGACGAGCGATGTACGGGCATGGGCCGCTTGGGCGATGCGCGGGGCCTTCGGGATCGAGAAATCCCGCCTTGAGGGGATGGTGTTTCCGGGGCTTGATATGGGCGATGATCCGGGGCTTCTTCTCTAGGCTTGGAGGGACGCGGGCTTTGTGCCACTCTCGCCTTTAGCCAAAGGAGAGAGCATGGCCGAAGACAGACCCATCGGGGCGCCCGTGACGGGCTGGACCCCGCCGCCTGCGCCGACGGGCGAAATCCTCGAAGGGCATTATGCGCGGCTTGAGCCGTTGCAGGCCGAGACCCATGCGGCGCTATTGTTTCGCGCCTATGAGGGGCGGGATGCGGTTTGGGATTACCTGCCTTATGGGCCGTTTCATTCTGCGGCGGCGTATCATCGTTGGGTTAAGGGGATTACCGGCGGGGCGGATCCGTTCTTTTATGCGATTTACGATAAGGACCGGGGCGCATGGGGCGGGGTGGCAAGCTATTTGCGCATTACGCCGGAGTCGGGGTCGATCGAGATCGGGCATATCAATCTTTCTCCCCAGCTTCAGGGCACGCGCGCGGCAACCGAGGCGATGGTGCTCATGATGCAATGGGCCTTTGCCAAGGGCTATCGGCGGTTCGAATGGAAATGCGATGCGCTCAACAAACCCTCGCGTCGCGCGGCGCAGCGGTTGGGAATGAGCTATGAAGGGGTGTTTCGTCAACACACCGTGGTGAAGGGGCGCAACCGGGACACGGCATGGTTTGCGGCGATTGATGGCGATTGGCCCGCACTTGCGGCGGCCTATGATGTCTGGCTCGCGCCAGCGAATTTCGATAGCGCGGGGCGGCAGGTTGAGCGGCTCAGCGATCTGACCCGGCTTGTCCGGGTGAGTGATGATCCGAGCCTGTAGTGTCTAGATCGGGGCAGGTTCGGCCAGCCGTTGTTGCAACACCTGCGTCAGGCGCACCAGATCGGCGTTGAGCATTCGCCCGCTTGCCCGGCCATGGGCCACGGTCGAGGCGGCCTTGTGCAGGCTTTGGTCCCGCGCGCTCAGCGCGATGCCGGAGAGAAAACCCGTCACATAGTCGATGACTTCGCCGCGCCCGTCGGATTGCAGTGTGTCCATGGCGTGGCAGAGATCATCACGATAGGCGACGGGATCGGGATTGACCGTTTCGTCCGGCACAGCGCGCGGCCCAGAGGGGCGGCGCTCAACCGGGAGTTTGTCGAGAATGGCGGTCTGGAAGGTGGCAAGACTATCGAGGGGTTTGGCGAGGAACCCATCCGCCCCGGCGGCAAGTGCCGCACCGCATAGGTTTTCATCACCGGAGGTGGCCAGAAGCACGTCAATGCGCGGCTGTGCAACGGCCAATTCGGCAATCAGGGATGCCCCGTCACCATCGGGCAAGCCCATGTCGATCAGCGCCACAGTCGGGCGATAGACCTGAAGATGGCGGTGCGCCGAGGCGATGCAATCGGCCCGCCGGATCCGCGCGCCGGAGCGCAGGCACAAAAGGCGCAGTGCGTCGCAGGCAAAACGGCTATCCTCGACCACGAGCACCGTCAGCCCCAGCAGCGGGCGTTGCGGCGTCGGCAGGCGGTGGGGCGTTTGGGAAAAGAAGTCATCCATCGTCTTGGTCCTCGGCTTGTGGCGTTTGAAAAGGGCGCGACTCGGAGGCTAGGCAGGCTTGGCTAACAAAGGGTTAAGCTGTGTGCCCGGAAGGGGCGCGCGCCCCTTGCATGCAGGCCGCGCCCGGCCCATAAGGTGCGCAAGTTTTGCAAAGATATGAAAAGGAAATGGACATGATCGGTCGCCTTAACCACGTAGCCATCGCAGTGCCGGATCTCGAAGCGGCTTCGGAACAGTATCGCAATGCGCTGGGCGCCAAGGTCGGCGCTCCGCAGGATGAGCCCGATCACGGCGTAACCGTGGTCTTCATCGAACTGCCCAATACCAAGATTGAACTGCTCTACCCGCTTGGCGAGAATAGCCCGATCAACGGCTTCCTTGAAAAGAACCCTTCGGGCGGCATTCACCATGTCTGTTACGAGGTCGACGACATCATCGCCGCGCGCGATCACCTCAAGGAAACCGGAGCCCGCGTGCTTGGCACGGGCGAGCCGAAAATCGGCGCGCACGGCAAGCCGGTTCTGTTTTTGCACCCCAAAGATTTCAACGGCTGTCTCGTGGAACTCGAACAGGTCTGATCCGGGACAGATACCCGGTTTGAATTCAGGCTCGGGCGGGCTACAGTCCCGCCCGTTGCCGCTAAAACAGGACTGCGCCCCATGTCGATCACATCAGCCCTCGTGCTTTTTGCCGTGCTCTGGTTTTTGACCTTTCTGATCGTGATTCCGATTCGCCTTAAGACCCAAGGCGATGTGGGTGAGATCGTGGAGGGCACCCATGCGGGCGCGCCGGCGCATCATAATCTTAAGGTCAAGGCGCTCATCACCACCGGGATTGCGGCGGTGCTCTGGGTTATCCTGTTCTGGATCATCACGCAGGGCATTATCACCGTGCGTGATTTTGACTGGATGAACCGCCTGCCGCCGGTTGGTGAGGGTTGACGCAAGCGTCAGGATTCGCCGTTTAGCCCATGAAAGAGATGGGTGAAGGTTGCGGCGCCGAAGATCGGGATTACCAAGTTCACAAGCGGTAGCGAAAGCGGGATGGCCATCAGCGTCCCGGCGAGCCAGATCGTGAACCAGTTTTTCTTACGCAGGGCTTTGGCCCCGTCGCGTCCGAGGCGGCGCATGGCGGCGAGTTGGAAATACTCCCGCCCGAGAAGAAATCCGTTCAGCCCCCAGAAGATGAAGAGCGCGAAGGGCGAGAAGACCGCGTAGAGGATAAAGGCCAAAAGGTTCGCCGCAATCAATACCCCGAGGAAGGCCAGCGTATCGCGCAGGGCGTCGGAGAATGGCAGGCGCGGCACGGGGGGCAGGTGCGGATAGTGGCGGTCCTCGACGGCCTGGGCCACCTCGTCGAGGAACATAGACGTGATCGCCGAGGCGACGGGCACCATGAGGAAGACCGACAGCACGACCATGAAGATCAGCGATGACCAACTCAGCAGGTCATCGAGCCAGCGCACCTCACCGATGACGGGGACGTATGCCTCTTCGCCAACGAAGAGATCAAGCACCCAGAGGAGACCCGCGTAGGCGCCGATCAAAAGCGCGATGGTCAGCACGATCCCAAGGCCGAGAACCTTGCGGAAACGCGGGTCGCCCATCTGTGACAGAGCGGCGAAGAAAGAGGAAAAAATCAGCTGGAGACCCATGTCACCTTGTCCTCGATGTTGGGGCGTGGGCGCTCGGGGGGCACGGCGGTTTCGGTGCCGATATGGATCAGCCCGGCAAGGCGCTCGTGCGGGGCGAGCCCCATGGATTGTTGAAGGAAATCAGGGTCATGCGAGGGCCAGCCCGAGAGCCAGTTTGCCCCCCAGCCCGCCGCGAGCGCCGCGTTCAAAAGCGCGAGGCAGACGGCGCCGGCGGAGTAGGTTTGTTCGATGGGGGGGACCTTTTCGGCGTGGATGGGGGATTCGATGACGGCGATGGCGAGGTTGCCGGTGTCAAATTGGTTGCGGCCTTTGCCGGTCTGGATCTCGTCGAGGCCAAGGGCAGTAGCGCGGGCGCCGACGGCGTCGCCGAGGCGGCGCAGGGCCGTTTCTTCCAGCACCACAAGACGCCAGGGTTCGAGCTTGCCATGGTCGGGTGTGCGCAGGGCGGCCTCAAGGAGAGGGGCCAGCGCGGCGCGATCAGGGACCGGCGTTGTCAGGGTCTTGGCAGGGCGGGAGCGGCGCGTCAGGAGAAAATCGAGCGCCGCCGGGTTGGGCGTAGGCATGGGCGTTTCCGTATTCAGTTCACCCCTCGCATGTTGGGGGTAACGCAGTGAAATTCAACCGCTTTCCGCAGGTTTTCCCGGTTTGCACGGGCGCGTGGGTCAAGGCATAAGGGGCTATCCCCAAGGAGAAGCCCCGCCCCATGTCCGATGAATTTGCCGACCTTGCCAGACCCGGTGCAGAGATCGCGGTGCGGGTCACGCCCAAGGCCTCGCGCAATATGGTCAAGCGCGAAGAGGACGGGCAAATCCGGGTCTATGTCACGGTGGTGCCAGAGGGCGGTAAGGCCAATGCAGAGGTGCAAAAATTATTGGCCAAGGCGCTTGGGGTGGCGAAATCCCGGCTGGTTTTGATCCGGGGCCAGACGGCGCGCGACAAGGTGTTTCGCGTCGAAGGTTAACGGCAAAACGCACGTCGGTATCGCGTCGGTATTGCGTCTGTATCGCGGTGGTGGAGGGGGGTTAACGCACCGTCCCGGTTAACGCCCTGCGCTCTTACTCCGCACCGGGCTTTTGCAGCTTGTAGATGCCTTCGGGCAGGTCGAGCGCGGCGGCGAGTTCTTCGATCTGATGGATGGAGAAGGTGATCTTCTGCACGGTATCGGTGCGGGCATCGTATTGTTCGACGGTGATGCAATCGTCGAACATCTGGATGGTGACATCTTCGGTCAGAGGGGCGGGGCCCTCATCGACCAATGTCACGACCGTGGCGTCAAATTCGTGCTCGATGCTGAACATGAGACGAGCCTAACGGATTGGAAGGGGGGAGGGAAATGGTTTGTTTTGGGGTATCGGTTGAGCAATGTCTTTCGGCATGGGGAGGCGCAACAATGACTGTTAGTGGTGAAAAACCTGCGGTTCTTCAAGTTGAGTGACTAAGTGCTCAATTCGAATTGAAGTGTGATCAGCGGCACGAATATAGGCTTCGATCTTCGCGATTTGGTCACAATGCGATTCAGGTGCGGACTTTATTAGATTATCCAGTAATGTTTTCCCGGCTTTCTCGATAGAATAGATTTGTTCAATCTCTCTGGGGGTTTCAAATGGTCCGCCTAGCATCGGTATGCTTCCTCGAAAGTGCTTGTCCCAACTGTTTCGCGTTGCTCGACATTTTGATCGCAGCAGTGCGAAACTGCGCTCGGCATTTGCTTCACTAGTCTGTTTTTGTAATCGAAGTGTCGTCATCTCATGATCTTTTGCGGCTCGAAGTGCCGTTTTCATCGACCTCCGGTCAAGGAACCAAAACAACACACCAGCAGTTGCAACAACAGCGGTATAGACGTCGATTACGCCGACCGAAACAATATTACGGAAAAACTCTAGCAAATTATATTACCTCCTCATTGGTGCGTTGAACGTATTTAGGAAATAAGTGGTGCTCAGAAATTGCAGTTTCAACTGGGCTGATATTATTTCCCCATTTTCGGTGGTATGGGACATGATCGGTTTGTGCTGTGGCGTAATCAAGACGCGATTGCCTAGAGCCGTACTGAGGCGCCCATGGCCCTAATGATCGTTATCCGAAACACATGTGCTCTCCTAGATTGCGACACGGCTCTCCCCCAGAAAAGACACATTTGCGCGCAACCAT
>JAAEZB010000065.1 GCA_018223085.1 Paracoccaceae bacterium | reverse complement strand
CAGGCGCAGGCATCCCAGTCGGCGGGGCCGATGCTGGAAATCGTTTCTGTCAGGGTGATTTCGATCTGTGCGCCGTCCATGCGCCCTTCCCTTGTTCGCCCCCCGAGTATGTGGCGCGGGGGCGCGGGGGATCAAGCGGGGATCGGAGAGAGATAGCCCTCGAAGGTCACGTTGTCGGCAACGGCGCGGGCGGTGGCCTCTTCCTCGGGCGAACGCACGGTCCAGCATAGGATCGGCGCGCCGGTGGCCTTGATCTCGGCCACGCGGGGGCGGGAGAGATCGGCGGCGCGGTGGCTTATGAAGCTCGCGCCGGTGCGGTCGAAATCGGGGATGGTGCGGAGTTCGTCGCGCCGGGCAGCGGGTACGAGGGACCAGTCCGTATCGTTGTAGGAATCGGTCACAAGGCCGCGCGCGATATGCGGGGCGAGATCGGCGAGTGCGGCGACGGAATGGGGGTTGAAGGACATGAAGGCGAGGGGGCCGTCATAGCCTGCCACGTCGCGGGCGGCGGCCTCTTCTAGGGGGCCGATATTGGGGCCGAGCACGCCGTCCTGATCCTTGATCTCGACAAGCAGCGGCACGCGTCCGGCGACAAGATCGAGGATCTCGGAAAAGGTTGGGATGCCTTCGTCGCCACCAAGAAGGGGGATGCCGCCGAGTGTGTTGGCGGGGGTGGTGCTTATGGTGCCGGGCTGGCCGGTGAGGCGTTTGAGGGCATAGTCGTGAAACACCATGGCCCGGCCCTCCGCAGAGGGCTGAAGATCAATCTCGATGCCATAGCCCGCCGCGATCGCAGCATTGATCGCGGCGCGGCTGTTCTCGGGGCGGCCCTTGCCGAGGTCATGCAGGGCACGGTGGGCGAGAGGCGCCGAGAGAAACGCAGGGGGTAGCGTGGTCATTTGATCTGAAAGATGCCTTCGATTTCGACAGCGACACCAAGGGGTAGCGCGGCGGCGGAGACGGCAGAGCGCGCGTGGCGGCCTGCATCGCCGAGGGCTTCGACGAGGAAGTCGGAGGCGCCGTTGATGACCTTGGGTTGTTCGGTGAAATCGCCGGTGGAGTTGACGAAGCCAGTCAGCTTCACGACGCGCACGAGGCGGTCGAGATCGCCACCACAGGCCTTTTTGACCTGGGCAAGGAGGCCGATGGCACAGGTGCGCGCGGCGGCGGCGCCCGCTTCGGTATCCATGTCGGCACCGAGTTTGCCAAGGATGAGGCCGTCTGCGGTCATGGAAATCTGACCCGAGACATAGACGGTATCGCCGGTCTGCACGAAGGGCACGTAGTTGGCGGCGGGGGCCGGGGCGTCGGGCAGTGTCACGCCAAGCTCTGCGAGGCGGGTTTCGATGGTGCTCATGGATCCTGTCCTTCCCTGTTGGATTTGTCGCGACGCTAGACCGGGCGGCGCGGCAAGGGAAGGCCAAAATCGGCCTGCCGGAGATCGGGACCGGCAGGTCGGGAGGGTTATTCGCGGAAGGCTTTGACGAAGTAGTCGCTCAGCGGCTTCAAAAGGTAGGCGATTGGCGCGTGGTCGCCGGTGCGCAGATAGGTTTCGGCGGGCATGCCGGGGACGAGTTTCACATTGTCCGGCAATTTCGCCATCTCGCCGTCAAGGAGCACGACCTCGGCCCGATAGTAGGAGGTGCCGGTCTGTTCGTCGGTAAAGGCATCGGCCGAGATTTTAGTC
Source organism: Paracoccaceae bacterium (assembly GCA_018223085.1). GTDB lineage: Bacteria > Pseudomonadota > Alphaproteobacteria > Rhodobacterales > Rhodobacteraceae > Shimia. The sequence continues at coordinate 16,756 of JAAEZB010000065.1, read as the reverse complement.
ACCGCACCGTAGAGTTCCGGCGTGTTGCGTTGATCGAGGGCAGAGAAGCGCAGGATGACCTCCTGTCCGGTGAAGACCTTGTCGACATGGATCACCGGCACCTGCGCGGCGATGACGAGGGGGCGGTCCTGTGGCACGAGGAAAAGCACTGGGTCAGCGGCGCGGATCACCGACCGGGGGGCGAAGACCTGAAGCCCGTAGACAACGCCGGAGACCGGCGCGGTCAGGTCTAGGCGGGCCATGCGTTCGCGCAGGGCGCGGCGTTTTTCGGCAAGTTCCAGCTCGCGGTATTGCAGGTCGCGCAGGCGGGTGATGGCCTCTTCGCGCCGCGCGGTGGAGAGCTTGAGGATTTCAATTTCGATCTCTGTGATGCGGCCTTCGGCCTGAGCCTTGGAGGCGGAGAGTTCACCGACCCGGCCGCTCAGAGAGGCTTCTTCGCGTTGTAGGGCGAGGACGCGGCTTGCCTGCGCGAGGCCCTTGGCGAGGAGGCTTTGTTGATCGACGAGTTCTTTGACGATCAGGGAAAGCTGCACGGTGAGGGCGTCTTGCTGGGCGTCGATGCCGCGCACCTGATCGGTGATCTGGGCGCGGCGTTTGCCGAGTTGGTCAATCTCTTGCTGAAGCGAGTCGAGCCGGGCGTTGAACAGGCGGCGTTGGCCTTCGACGATGTCCTGCACGTTGGGATCGGTGGCGGCGAGGTCGAGGAGTTCGTCATCGAAGGTGACGTTCGTGCTATCGTCGCGTTCGGCCACGAGGCGGCCCCGGCGGGCCATGAGTTCAAAAAGCTGTCCTTCGACGATGGCGATATTGGAGGCGAGCAGGGTCGAATCCAGCCGGATCAGGGTCTGTCCGGCGGTGACGGTATCGCCCTCGTCGACAAGGATTTCAGAGACGACGCCGCCATCAGGATGCTGCACCACCTGGCGGTTTTGATCGACTTCGATCCGGCCCGAGGCGATCACAGCCCCGGAGAGTTCGGTCAGCACGGCCCAAGAGCCAAAGCCGCCGACAAGCAGAAGAAGGGCGACAAGGCCAATGGTCAGCGGAGTCCGGGCGGACCATGTTGTGCGGGGATCGGTCATTGCACGCCTCCTCCCTTGCCAGCCGCTTGTTGAATTTGCTGGTGGTTGGTCACCATCTCGCGCAGCACGTCATCTTTGGGACCAAAGGCGGTACGCACCCCACCGTCAAGGACGACGAGCAGGTCGCATTCCTGAATCGCGGCGGGGCGGTGGGCCATGATGAGCACGGATTTACCTTCGGCTTTCATCGCCTTGATCGCGCCGTTGAGGGCCATGGAGCCTTCGTTGTCGAGATTGGAGTTGGGTTCATCGAGAACGAGGATCACCGGATCGGAATAGAGGGCGCGGGCAAGGCCGATGCGCTGAATCTGGCCGCCGGAGAGGCGTCCGCCATTGGGGGCGATGCGGGTGTCATAGCCATCGGGCAGCTTGACGATCATGTCATGCGCTGCGGCCTTGCGGGCGGCTGCGACGACCTTGGCGGCGTCGGGTGTGCCGGAGAGGCGGGCGATATTCTCGGCAATGGTGCCTTCGAAAAGCTGCACGCGCTGGGGCAGGTAGCCGATATATTCGCCAAGGCGGTCAGGGTCGTATTGATCGAGCGTTGCGCCATCGAGGCGAATCTTGCCGCTTGCCGGCCGCCAGACGCCGGTCAGGGCACGGGCGAGGGTTGATTTGCCTGCGCCCGAGGGGCCGATCACGCCAAGCGCCTGTCCGGGTCTGATACCGAAGGTGACCATGCGCAGGGCCGGTTGGCGGTCGCCGGGGGGGACGATTGAAAGTTGATAGACTTCGAGATTGGCCTTGGGCACGGGGAGTTCGGTACGTGGCTGTTCCGGGGGGACATCGGAGAGCAGTTTGGAGAGGTTCTGCCAGCCTTGGCGGGCGCGTTGGACCGTGGCCCATTGGCCGACCGCGATTTCAATTGGGGCCAGCGCCCGGCCAAGGAGGATCGACCCGGCAATCATCGCGCCGGGGGTCAATTCGCCCAGAAGCACGAGATAGGCGCCAAGGCCAAGCATCGCCGATTGCAGAAACAGGCGGAAGGTTTTGGTTGTGGCGGTAAAGCCGCCGCTGAGATCGGCCGCGGCCACCTGCGCCCGGAGCGAGGCATCGCGGGATTTCTGCCAGCGGTCGAAGGCGGCGCTACGCATGCCCATGGCCTGCACCATCTCGGATTCGGTGCGGATCTGTTCACCGATCATTTCGGCCTGATGGGTGGTGACGTTGGCCTTTTGGGCCGGTGCGCGGGTCAGAAACTGGTTCAGCAGGGTTGCGAGGATCAGCAGCCCGCCACCACAGACCGCAAGCAGGCCAAGCCAAGGGTGAAACAGGGTAATCCCGGCGAGGAAGAAGGGCGTCCAAGGGATATCAAACCCAGCCATGAGCACGGGCGAGGACATAAGGCGCTGGACCGATTCAAGATCGCGCAGGCCGGTCTGGGCGTTGGCGTCGGGTGCGACGGCGGATTTGCGGATCACCGCGTCAAACACGCGCCGGTCAAGGCGGGCCTGAAACCGGGCACCGACACGGGCCATGATCCGGCCACGGGCGTAATCGAGAAGTCCCATGATCCCGAAGAGGAAGGCCACGAGGATGGAAAGCGCGATCAGGGTCGCTTCGGAGCGGCTTCCGAGGACGCGGTCATAGACCTGAAGCATGTAGAGCGGGCCGGTGAGCATCAGGAGATTCGCAAAGAAGCTAAAAATGCCGACGGCCCAGTAGAGCCTGCGGCTTTCGCGGCGTGCGGCCTTCAACTCGGCCAGGCCTTTTTGAGCTATGCTTTGCTGCATGGGGTTTTACCTGCTTCTCAAATCGCTCTAATCTGGCGACTCTGCACGGGGATGCCCGATTCTGTCGCTCATAGGCCACAGGTGGGGAGGAAAGACGGCAAAGACATTTCGACCCACGTGTGGATTGGTCTAAATGACCTGATACGAAGTTTGAACTTACAATACCATTAAGAATTCGGTGTGCTGATGTCCCGCCTGACCACATATATTCGCGTTTCTTTGCTTGGGGCTGGTCTGTTCCTGTCTGCCTGCGCCACGGTGGAGCCGCAGGTTGCGACGCAGGGAATCAGCGATCCCAACGAGACCGAGAACCGCCAGATGCACGCCTTTAACAAGGATGTGGATACGCTTCTCGTGTCGCCGGTGGCGGATGGGTATGGCTCTATCGTGCCCCAGCCGGTGCGCCGCAGCGTGAGCCGGTTCTCGGATCACCTGTCGCTTCCCAATGATGTGATGAACAACATGTTGCAGGGCGACGTCGGCGGGGCGATGCACAACACGTTCCGTTTCGCTTTTAACACGGTGTTCGGTCTTGCCGGGCTTTTCGATCCGGCGACGGCGGTCGGGGTGCAGCGGGTCGACACGGATTTCGGCGAGACATTGCATAAATGGGGCGCGCCGGAAGGCAACTATGTCGAGCTGCCGCTTTTCGGGCCGTCGACGACCCGCGATACTGTGGGGCTCGTGGTGGATATTATCACCGATCCGGTGACGCTCGCGCTTGGGGCGCCAGAGCGTTATCTCGGTCCCGGCTCTTATGTGCTGAACAAGCTCAGCGATCGCTATGACTATGATGCGACCATCGACTCGGTGCTTTACGAGAGCGCCGACAGCTATGCGCAGGGGCGCAGCATTTATATGCAGAATCGCCGCTTCAAACTTGGCATGACGTCTGATGATGCCTATCTCGATCCCTACTCTGACCCGTATGGAGATCCTTATGAAGAGTAACCAGTCCCGTCGTATGTTTCTTGGCGGTGTCGCGGCCAGCGGTGTTGCGGCGTTTGTTCCGGCTCAGGCCTTTGCCCTCAGCGATGCTCAGGCGACGCAGCTTGTTGATCGCGTTGTGGCCGATATCAACAAGGTGATTGCCAAGGGCGGGTCGCTCTCGTCGATGATTGGCCAGTTCGAGCGCATTTTCTCGCGCTATGCCGATGTGCCGATCATTGCGCGGTCGGCGCTGGGCGTGGATGCGCGCCGGGCATCTTCGGGGCAGATCCGGGCGTATACCTCGGCCTTTCAGGGCTATATCGCGCGTAAATACGGCAAGCGGTTCGAGGAATTCGTCGGCGGCGAAATCTCGGTACAGCGCACGCGGCAGGTCAAGAGCTTTCACGAGGTGCAGGCACAGGTGAAGCTTCGGGGGCAATCGCCTTTCGAGGTGAATTTCCTTGTCTCGGACAAATCGGGCAAGCCGCTTTTCTTTGATATGATTATCGAAGGTATTTCGCTGCGCCTGAGCGAGAAGGAAGAGATCGGGGCGATGCTTGATCGGCGCAAAGGCAATATCGATCAGTTGATCGCGGATTTGAAATCGGCCGGGTAAGCGCCGATTGATTGCGAGATGCGGCGCGTCCTTTGGGGCGCGCTTTTTCTTTGGGCGGATCTTAAGAGGTGCGCGCCAAGGGCGCGCACAGGACGAGCGCCTTGCGGCGCGGATCAGGGGCGCGGCCCCTCGCGTTGCTAAGGCAACGCTCACCCCGGAGTATTTTCACAAAGGTGAAGACAGGGGCGGTCAGTTGCCGCCGAAGATGTCGCGAATGATGCCGTCGAGCACCTGTTCCAAGCCACCCCCACCGGAGCGAGGCGTTTGTTGTGGTTTGGGCTTGGGTTTGGGGACAAACGCGGGGAGCGGGGTTGGTTCGAGGGGGGCATGAATGCGTTTCATGGCCTCGTGCCAGATTTCCGCAGGCAGGCCGCTTCCAGTGACGCCGGTCAGGGGGGTGTTGTCGTCATAGCCCATCCAGACCCCGGCGACATATTCCGAGGAAAACCCGATGAACCATGCATCGCGTGCGGCCTGTGTGGTGCCGGTTTTTCCTGCAATCTGCCAGCCATCGAATGCGGCGCGGCGGCCTGTGCCTTCACTTACGACCTTTTCCATCATGTAGATGAGTTCGCGCGCGGCGCCTTCGGTGATGACGCGTTCGCCGATGCCGCCACCCGTTCCCATGAGGGGATCGTCCTCGCCTTGCAGGCGCAGTTCGACGAGGCCATAGGGCGTTACCGAGGAGCCGCCATTGAGGATGCCGGCATAAGCGCCGGTCATTTCCAGCAGCGAGCTTTCGGAAGCGCCAAGGGCCAGAGCGGGGCCAGCGGCGAGGTCGCTTTCGATGCCGAAGCCATTGGCCACGGCGCGCACGTTCTCGCGGCCTACGGATTCGGAGATTTTTACCGCCGGGATGTTGAGCGAGTTCTTGAGCGCGAAGGTGAGGGTCACTTCGCCGTAATTCTTGTTGGTGTAGTTGCGCGGGCACCATTCGCCGGAGCCGGGGATGTCGAGGCAATAGGGTGCGTCGTCGACCAGATCGTCATAGGCATAGCCGAGATCAAGCGCGGCGGCGTAGACGAAGGGTTTGAAGGCGGAGCCGGTCTGGCGTTTGGCCTGCACGGCGCGGTTGAAGGCACCGCTGGCTTCGACGTCGCGGCCGCCGACCATGGCGCGCACGGCGCCGTCGGCGCTCATCACCACGATGGCGGCTTGGGCTTTGGAGCCGTCGCGGACCTTGTTTTCGAAGATATAGGTCAGGCCGTCTTCGGCCGCTTTTTGAATGCGGGGATCAAGCGTGGTGCGCAGGATCACGTCTTCGGTGGTGTTGCGGGTGAAGAATTCGGGGCCGGAGGCCATGACCCAATCGGCGAAATAGCCGCCGGTGCTGGCCTTGGCGGCCTGACTTAGGGTGGCGGGGTTGTCTTGCCAGTAGGCGGTTTGGTCGTCGGTGAGGTAGCCCTGTTCATTCATCAGGCGCAGCACGGTGGCGGCGCGGTCCTGCGAGCGCGACAGGTTTGATGTTGGGGCGAGTGAGGAGGGCGCGGTGAGGAGACCGGCCAGCATGGCACCTTCGGCCGGGTTCACCACGGCGGCATGTTTGCCGAAGTAACGCTGGGCCGCGGCCTCGGCCCCGTAGGCGCCGCCGCCCATATAGGCGCGGTTGAGGTAGATCGAAAGAATTTCGTCCTTGGAGTATTTGACCTCCATGGCCAGAGCGAAGACCGCCTCTTTGGCTTTGCGCCAGAGTGAGGATTGGCGGCAGTCGCGCACATAGTCGGCTTCGCTTTTCCATTGATCGGGGTCATAGGCGACGCCGAGGCAGAGGAGTTTTGCGGTCTGTTGGGTGATGGTCGAGCCACCATGGCCAGAGAGGGGGCCGCGCCCTTCGCTCAGGTTGATGCGCACGGCGCTGGCGACGCCGCGGGGGCTTATGCCGAAATGGCGGTAGAATCGTTTGTCCTCGGTGGCGATCACCGCGTTCTTGAGATCGGGAGAGACGCTTTCGGCGGTGACGACGCCGCCGAACTGATCCCCGCGCCAGGCAAAGACATCGCCGGAGCGGTCCAGAAGGGTTACAGAGCCATGGGCGCGGCCATCGAGAAGCGCCTCTACGTCGGGCAGCGTGCTATAGAGATAGCCGATAGCCATGGCGAGGATCAGGGCAATGACCATGCCGGTGCGCCAGGCAAAGGCCCAGATCAGTCGACCGATCCAGCGCAGGAGCGATCCGAACAGGCCGGTGATCCGCCCAAAGGGGCCAGTTTTACGCGGCTTGGCCTTGGGCCGGGGTTTGGCTTTGGGCTTAGGTCTGGGTTTTGGGCCGGGCTTGGTGGCGGTTTTGGGTTTGGCTTTGGGCTTGGGCGCGGATTTGCGCCCATAGCGGTTTTCCGCCACGAGGGGCGGTTTCTTACGACCTGAATCACTCATTTACTGCTCTGCCCGGCATTTTGTTTGAAAGCAGTTTAGCCGGGTTTTTAGCGAATGTTGAGCCAATGCATCCGGCTGACGCGTTTTTGATTTGATTAAATTTTGTGCGTGACGCGCATGACGATTAAAAATTAATCAAATGATGGGATTTCAGCGGTGGAATCTTAGGCAACCTCTTCGTTTTTGACCTGATTCAGGGGTTTTCTGCATTTGCACAGACGCAGGGAACCACCCTGCCTACAGAAAGGGGAAAACGGTGAAACTGATTATTGCAACGATCAAACCGTTCAAGCTCGAGGAGGTCCGCGAGGCGCTGACCGGAATCGGCGTGCGCGGCATGATGGTCACTGAAATCAAGGGCTTCGGCTCTCAGTCGGGCCACACAGAAATCTATCGCGGTGCGGAATACGCCGTGAATTTCGTGCCTAAGATCAAACTCGAAATCGTCGTTCCGGCCTCCATGGCCGACCAGGTCGCAGAGACCATCACGAAGACCGCCCAGACCGGCAAGATCGGTGACGGCAAAATCTTCGTACTGGACGTGCAGCAGGCCATTCGCGTGCGCACCGGCGAAACTGACGCAGACGCACTCTGAGCGGTGCAGGAGGACTAGAAACAATGACGAAACTTACGAAATTCGCCCTGCCGCTCGCGCTTACCGCGCTGCCGGTGATGGGTTTTGCAGAAGAAGGTCCGGTGGCGGGTGTGAACCCCTCGACCGATACCGTCTTTATCCTGAACTCGCTGCTGTTCCTCGTGGGCGGCTTCCTGGTGTTCTTCATGGCCGCTGGCTTTGCGATGCTCGAAGCGGGCCTCGTGCGTTCCAAGAACGTGACCATGCAGCTTACCAAGAACGTTGTTCTGTTCGGTCTGGCGTCGATCTTCTATTACCTGATCGGCTATAACCTGATGTACCCGCTCGGCACCTGGTCGGTTGAGGGCGTGCTTTCGGGCGTCTGGGGCCCCGGTGTTCTCGAAGCTGTTGGCGTAACCGCCGATGCAGCCGACGATTATTCCTATGCTTCGACCGGTTCGGACTTCTTCTTCCAGCTGATGTTCTGTGCGGCGACCGCGTCGATCGTATCGGGCACGCTGGCTGAGCGTATCAAGCTGTGGCCGTTCCTGATCTTCACGATCATCCTGACCTCGATCATCTACCCGCTGACCGCATCCTGGACCTGGGGTGGTGGCTTTGTTGGCGAAGCAGGCTTCTCGGACTTCGCTGGTTCGACCATCGTGCACTCCGTGGGTGGCTGGGCCGCTCTGACCGGTGCCCTGATCCTCGGCCCGCGTATCGGCAAGTACAAAGATGGCAAAACCGTCCCGATGCCGGGTTCGAACCTCGCCCTTGCGACGCTCGGTACGTTCATCCTGTGGCTCGGTTGGTTCGGCTTCAACGGTGGCTCGCAGCTCGCAATGGGCTCGGTCGGTGATGTGGCTGACGTGTCGCGCATCTTCTCGAACACCAACGCTGCTGCTGCAGGTGGTGCCGTGGCTGCGATGATCCTGACGCAGATCCTCTACAAGAAGCCTGACCTTACCATGATCCTCAACGGTGCTCTGGCTGGTCTCGTGTCGATCACGGCTGAACCGCTTGCCCCGTCGCTGGGTCTTGCAACCATCATCGGTATGATCGGCGGCGTGATCGTGGTCTTCGCGGTTCCGTTCCTCGACAAGCTCAAGATCGACGACGTTGTTGGCGCCATCCCGGTCCACCTCATCGCTGGTATCTGGGGCACCCTCGCGGTTGTTCTGTCGAACGGTGATGCGACCATCGGCGCCCAGCTTTACGGTATCGTTGTCATCGGCGGCGCAACTGTGATCCTCTCGGGTATCGTCTGGTTCATCCTCAAAGCCACCATGGGTATCCGGGTGTCGGAAGAGGAAGAGATCAACGGTCTCGACATGGCAGAGCTTGGCATGGAAGCCTATCCTGAGTTCACCAACAGCTAAGCCTCGGCTTACAAATCAGAATATGAACCCGGGCGGAGACGCCCGGGTTTTTCTTTTTGTCCTAGAGAAATGCGTCCTTTGAAAAGGGGGTTGCTTAATCCGACAAAAATAGTCAGATTAATGCCAGCCAAGCCAGCGTCCCGGTCTAGCCACTCAACAGATAACGATTCGAAACGCGCGACCTGAGGAAGGGACCTGCCATGACCATTCAAATGCCGATGACTTCGCAAAGCCTGAGCACGCCACTGCATGATGCGGAACGCCTGACCGGCGAGAACGGCCTTGCCCATATCCGTCTCAACGACCAGCTCTATACCCTGCGTATCACGCGCGCGGGCAAGCTCATCCTGACCAAATGACCTTGCAGGTCTCCATACCCCAGCGCGGCGCGCGGACGGTTGGTAATCTCGCGGATATAAGCCCGCTTGAGCAGCTTGCCGTGGTTTGCTTACGCTATTGGGCGCGCGACCCTGTCAGTCAGGCGTGTCTTCTTGCCCGGTTGGCTGATGGGCTTGGCGCGCCGCAAGGGCGCAGCGCGCTTGAGGTCATGAATGAGATGATGGGGGTTGTGGGCCGATATGGGCGGCGCCCTTTTATCCGTCACGGCAAATCCTGTGAGTGCCTTGGGGCCGATGAGGCGGTGTTTGCGGGATTGATTGAGGCGGGGATCGGCGGCGACCCCGAAGACGCGGCCCTTTTTGCCGGGCTGATCGTGCGTGCGGACATGGCGCGTCCGTTGGCCGGACTGGCCACAGAATTCGCGATTGCCTTGTCCGGTATCCTGCGCGCTTCCTCGTGCAGGGCACCCCATCTCAGCGTGGTTGGCGGCGGCGGGCAAACGTCGCTGCACTGAACCTAGTCGAAGCGTCTCTGGGCGTTGCGTTGCCATTGTGTGCCGGAACGCCCGATGTCGAAGCCGAGGTCATAGAGCGCATTCATGAACTCCGAGTCGAAGACGGCTTCGGGCTCTTCCTCGAAACTACGGGGAATCGAGAGCGTGTGAGCGCGGAAGCCATCGCGCGCGGCGAGCGAGAGGATGTAATCCACGTCGCCTATGCTCTGGCTTTGGATCATCATGTCGACGGTGCGTTTGCCGACCTTGGCGATGCCGAGGCTCTGGGCTTCGAAGCTGCGTTCGAGGCGCTGGTTCTGAAGCAACCAGATGGTGTTTTTCTTGCCCGATGCCCCCATGATGCGCAGGACCTGACGCATGTCGAGATTGCCCGGATAGACGAAGATCTGTCGTGTGAGACCGCCATCCACATGCAGTTCCTCGCGCTGGAGGGTGCCGTCGGTGACGGGGATGCGGACGGGTTCAAAGGCGATGGGAATCGCGGCGGAGGCGAGGATCACGCGGCGGATCATGGCGCGGGCTTCGGGGGTGTCGACCTGCGCCATGGCGCCGATGTCCCAGAGTACGGGGCGTTCCGCGTCGATATTCGTTGTGCCAATCAGGAGCGAGCGCCCGGCGCGGGCTTCGCGGCCGATAGCGCGGATCAGATCGTCATCAAGTTCGCGTTCGATGGCGACGGCAAGGGGGGCGGTCGAGGCAAACGAACCGCGCCCTCCGAGGAGGCCAGAGAGGCTTACCGTCAGAATATCCTTGGTTGATGTCTTGGTATAAAAGCGTTTGAGCCGCTCATCGTAGCCTGACCCGAGAAAGGCGAAGGGCGCGATCAGAGCGCCGGTTGATATGCCGGTGACCATATCAAACCGAGGCCGATTGCCCGAGTCGGTCCAGCCCGCGAGAACCCCGGCCCCAAAGGCGCCGTGCTGACCGCCGCCGGAAAGGGCGAGGATGTTCAGGCCACTGCGTGCGCCGGGCCAATGCGCGGCCCAACCGCGATACGAGGTGAGGAGGGATTCGAAATCTTCGTCCTCGGCGTCATCGTAGATACGGATGGGGCGATCAAATCCGACAGGATGAAACTCTTCGTAGCGGTCGGCCGGAGGGACGACGCTACTGCGATCAAAAACGGCGGCGCAGCCCGAAACTGCGAGGGACGCCGCAAGGCAACCTGCCAGAACCGATCTCAACATACCCTTTTACCCTCGTTACCGTGCTGCGAGTCAGACTTAATTTACATGAGGAGCGTGACGCCCCAAAGAAAAAGGCCGCCCACATCTCTGTGCGCGGCCCCTATACGTTGCGTTGCGCCAGATCAGATGCCGGTTTCGACGATCGCCTTGGCCAGGATCGGGACCGTGGTTGCGTTCAGGCCGGCGATGTTGAGGCGGCTGTCGGAGACCATGTAGATGCCGTGTTCGGCGCGCAGGCGCTCGACAAGGTCGGGCGTGGTGCCGAGTTGCGAGAACATGCCGCGGTGTTGGGCGAGGAAGCCGAAACGGTCGGAGCCAGCAAGGCGCTGAAGCTCGGAGGCGAGCTGTTCGCGCAGGGCGAGCATGCCGAGGCGGGTTTCCTCAAGCTCCGCCGCCCAGTCCGCGCGCAGGGCCGGATCGGTGAGGATCGTGGTCACGACCCGTGCGCCATGGTCGGGCGGGAAGGAGTAGTTCTGGCGGTTGAGGAAGTTCAGGTTGCCCTGAGTGACCGGCGTACCTTCGGCGTTGGCGCAGATCGCCATCAGGATGCCGGTGCGTTCGCGGTAGACGCCAAAGTTCTTGGAGCAGCTTCCGGCGATGAGGCATTCCGGCACGCTTGACGCGACAAGGCGCGTTGCGGCGGCGTCCTCTTCGAGGCCGTCACCAAAGCCCTGATAGGCGATGTCGATCATCGGGATCAGGCCTTTGTCGTTCAGGAGGTCCACCACCATCTGCCACTGGGCCATGTTGAGGTTGGCGCCGGTCGGGTTGTGACAGCAGCCATGCAGGAGAACGACATCCCCCGCTTTCGCCCCGGCGAGGTCTTCCATCATGCCGTCGAAATCAACACCGCGGGTTTCGGAGTCGAAGTAGCGGTAAGGCGTGTGGTTCATCCCGAGGTAATTCAGGATCGAAACGTGGTTCGGCCAGGTCGGGTTCGAAACCCAAACGGTGGCGTCGGGGCTCGTGTTGCGGATAAGTTCAAACGCCTGACGCACGGCGCCGGTGCCGCCCGGCGTTGCGATGGCGGCGATGCGGTCGCGCTCGATCTTGTCCGTGAGGATCAGGTCGATCATCGCGTCCGCATAGGCCGGATCACCGGCAAGGCCGACGTAGGATTTCGAGGTCTGCTCTTCGACGAGACGGCGCTCGGCCTCTTTCACGGCACGCATGACCGGGGTCACGCCCTCGGCGTTTTTGTAGACGCCGACGCCAAGGTCGATCTTGGTCGGGCGCGGGTCTTCGCGATACATCGCCATGAGGGCGAGGATCTTGTCGGCGGGTTGAGCTTTGAGCTTATCAAACATCATGCGTCTCCGGTCGCGATGGGAAGGGTCGGGAAGGCGCCCCATTCGGCCCAAGCCCCGTCATAGACGGAATGGTCGGTCTTGCCGATGAGTTCCATAGCCATGCATAGGATGGGTGCGGTGCCGCCCGAACCACAGGTCGTAATGGCGGGTTTGGTGAGATCGATCCCGGCGGCCTCGAACAGGCTACGCAGGGTGTCGGGGTCTTTCATGGTGCCGTCTTCGTTCAGAAGATCATTCCACGGCAGGTTCTTGGAGCCGGGGATATGACCTTTGCGAAGGCCGGGGCGAGGTTCGTCGTCTTCACCGATGAAGCGACCACGGGCGCGCACGTCGATGATCTCGTAATCGCCGAGTTTTGAGGCGGCGGCGACCTGCGTCACATCTTTGACGAGGTGATTCTGGCGGCGCACGGTCATGTGACGGTCGCGCACGATTGGGGGCATGTCCTCAACCGGGCGGCCTTCGGCCTGCCATTTGGGGAGGCCGCCGTCGAGAACGGCAATGTCGTTGAAACCCATGAGGCGGAAGGTCCACCACGTGCGCGTGGCGACGGTGGTGCCGCCGGTGTCATAGACGACGACCTGATGGCCATCGCCGACGCCCATGGCACGCATGCGGCTCATGAATTTTTCCACGGGCGGGGCCATATGGGGCAGATCGCTGCGCAGGTCGGCGATTTCGTCGATGTCGAAGAAGCGCGCGCCGGGGATATGGGCCGCGTCATATTCGGCCTTGGGGTCGCGGTCCACGGTCGGCAGGTGCCACGAGCCATCAAGAATCCGCAGATCCGGATCTTTCATATGGGCCGCGAGCCATTCCGTCGAAACCAGCGTCTTGGGATCATCCATGCGCCAACACCCCCTTCAATATATCGGTCTCTGCCTACTATTGGCCTTCGGGCGACGCAATCCCTGCCCGAAGCTCAGACGAGTGTAATGCGTCTTGTGGGGAAAAAATACCACGGCGGGGCAGGGAATGTCGTCGGCGAAGGGGTTAGTCGCGTTTCTTGGGGTCGGGGACGGGATCGTAGCCGTCACTACCAAGGGGATGGCATTTGCCAAGGCGGCGCAGGGTCAGGAGAGAGCCGCGGATCGCGCCATGTTTTTCCAGCGCCTCAAGCGCATAGGCCGAGCAGGTCGGTTGAAACCGGCAGTTATGACCAACCCATGGCGAAAAAATCAGCCGGTAGGCGCGCACGGGCAGGGCAACGATATGGGCGAGCGGTGTCATGGGGCGAAGGTAGGGGCGCAAGGCGCGCGGGAAAAGGGGGCGCGCCTATTTGTCCGCATGCAGTTTGCGCAGGGCATAGACGAGATCGCCCTGAAGGGTTTCGAAGGGACGGGCGGCGGTCTCTGAGGCGCGTCCGATCAGGACATAATCCCATCCGGGTTTGCCATGGGTGGGCAGGATCAGGCGGGCGACCTCGCGCAGGCGGCGTTTGGCGCGGTTGCGAGCGACGGCGTTGCCGACCTTCTTGGAACAGGTAAACCCGACGCGGATGGCCTCCGGCGCCGGGTTTTCACCCTCACGGCGTTTGCGTGCCTGCACCATCATCGCCTTGGTGCCCTGTTTGCGGGCGCGGGCGGCGGCGAGGAAATCGCTTCGGTTTTTCAAGACCTCAAGACAAACGGACACCGCCGGGGGCGTATCCCCTTGGGCGGCGTTGCCATCCATGGGGGCCTCCGGCGGTGTCATGTCCGTCAGAACGTCGGTCGAGAGCTTATGCGCTCAGCGACTTGCGGCCCTTGGCGCGACGCGAGTTCAGGATCTTGCGGCCAGCTTTGGTAGCCATGCGCGACCGGAATCCGTGGCGGCGTTTGCGAACCAGGTTCGAGGGTTGGTAGGTGCGTTTCATCGCTCCGTCTCCGTATCTGTCAGGGCGCACTGCGCGGAATCGCAGGCCCAGGTGCTATTCGAAGCCCGGTCTATAGGGGGGTGTTCCAGATAAGTCAAACGCCGGATCGCGGTTTTGCAACAAAACCTGCGCCCAGATGGGGCCGGGAGGCCCAAGAGGCAGGAATTGTTTCAAAACCGGCTCTCAGGGACGTCTATCCTCACGGGAATCATCGGCGAGATCAAGCAGCTGTGAACGCCCTGTTGTTCGGCGCCCGGCTGGCGCATGTTGTAGAACAACACGAGGATGCGGAGACCAGATGGACCAGAGACTAGCAGAAAAGCGCAGGGCAGGCATGGGGCGGATTTTGCCGCTGGTGCTTATCCTTGTGGTGGCGGGGATAGGCGCGCTGACGCTTGGGGATCAGTTGAGCTTCGAGAGCTTGCGCGACAATCGCGCCGACCTTCTGGCCTTTCGCGATTCTCATTATGGTGCGGCGGTGCTCGCCTTTATGGCGGCCTATGTGGTGATCGTGGCCTTCTCGCTCCCCGGTGCGACGGTGGCGACGCTGACGGGCGGGTTTCTGTTTGGGGTGTTTCCCGGCGCATTTTACAACATCGCAGCGGCAACCATTGGCGCGACGCTCATTTTTCTTGCCGCGCGCTGGGGGCTTGGCGAGCGGCTGGCGGCGCGGATGGATGCATCCGAAGGGCGGGTGAAGCGGATCAAGGCGGCATTGGATGAAAACCAATGGTCGGTTCTGTTCCTGATCCGGCTTGTGCCGGCGGTGCCGTTCTTCGTTGCCAACCTGCTGCCGGCTTTTGTTGGCGTGCCGCTTGTGCGGTTTGTGATTTCGACCTTTGTCGGCATCATTCCCGGCGGTGTGGTCTATACCTCGGTCGGCGCGGGGCTTGGCGAAGTGTTTGAGCGCGGCGAAGCGCCGAACCTCGGGGTGATCTTTGAGCCGCAGATATTGTTGCCGCTTCTGGGCCTGTGTGCCTTGGCGGCGCTGCCGTTGGTTCTTAAGGCGCTGCGCGGCGGCAAGGAGATTTGAGCATGGAACAGATCAAGACGGATATCCTCGTTATCGGGGCCGGGTCCGGCGGGCTTTCGGTAGCGGCCGGGGCGGTTCAGATGGGGGCCGAGGTTGTGCTTTTGGAAGGGCACAAGATGGGCGGCGATTGCCTGAACTATGGCTGTGTCCCGTCCAAGGCGCTTTTGGCGAGCGGCAAGGCGGCTTATGCGCAGGCCCATGCCGGGGGGATGGGCGTAGCGGATCATGTGCCGGTGGTCGATTATGCAGCGGCCAAGGCGCATGTCGCCGATGTCATTGCGCAGATTGAACCGCATGATTCCGTGGAACGGTTCGAGGGTTTGGGCGTTCGGGTCATTTCGGAATATGGCCGGTTCGTTGGCCCGCGCGAGGTTGAGGCGGGGCCCTATCGTATCTCTGCACGGCGGATCGTGATTGCCACGGGGTCGTCGCCTTTCGTGCCGCCCATTCCGGGGCTGGAGGATGTGCCTTACCTCACCAATGAAACCCTGTTCGAGCTTCGCGAACAGCCTGAACACCTTCTCATCATCGGTGGTGGCCCTATCGGCATGGAAATGGCGCAGGCGCATCTGCGGCTTGGCAGCAAGGTGACGGTGATCGAAGGCGACAAGGCGCTTGGTCGGGAAGACCCGGAGATGGCAGGGTTCGTGATCGACCAGTTGCGCGAGGAAGGGTTGGGGATCGAGGAAGGTGCGCTTGCGGCACAGGTCAGTGGCGTTGCCGGGGCGATCCGGGTTGAAGCGCAGGACGGGCGGGTTTTTGAAGGTTCGCATCTCCTCGTGGCGGTGGGGCGCAAGGCGAATACTGAGCGGCTTAACCTCGCGGCGGCGGGGATCGAGACCATGAGAACCGGAATCACGGTGGATTCGAGCCTGAAAACCACGAACCGTAAGGTTTATGCCATTGGCGATGTGGCCGGGGGCAAGCAGTTCACCCATGTGGCGGGGTATCAGGCGGGGGTGATTATCCGGTCGGCGCTTTTTGGTCTTCCGGCCAAGGCGCGCGAGGATCATATCCCGCACGCGACCTATACCGACCCGGAGCTTGCGCAGGTGGGTCTTACCGAGGCGCAGGCATGCGAGAAACATGGCGACCGGGTCGAGATCGTGCGCTTTGATATTGGCGGCAATGATCGCCTTGTCGCCGAGCGTAAGGCGCGTGGTCTTATCAAGGTCATGGTGGTGAAAGGGCGGCCCGTGGGTGTGTCCATTGCCGGGCCGCAGGCGGGCGAACATATCGCGCTCTGGTCGCTTGTGATCGCCAATCGCCTCAAGATGGGGCAGGTGGCGGCGATGATTGCGCCTTATCCGACGGTGGCAGAGATTGGCAAACGCGCTGCGGGTACCTATTTCTCTCCAAAGCTTTTTGATAATCCTCGGCTAAAGAGGGTTGTCGGGCTGGTGCAGCGCTGGCTGCCCTGACAGGGGACAGATATGTTCAACACGCTTTCAGGACGATTTCTTGTTCTGACCATCATCTTTGTGATGCTGGCCGAAGTGTTGATATTTGTGCCCTCCATTGCGCGTTTCCGCGAGGAATACCTCCTGTCGCGGCTTGAACGGGCGCAGATCGCGTCACTGTCGCTGTTGGCCGATGACATGATCGATTCGGACCTTGAGGAAGAACTTCTGCGCACGGCGGAGGTATTCAACGTGGTGCTGCGGCGGGATGAGATGCGTCAGTTGGTTCTTTCGTCGCCGATCCCGCAGCCGATCGACGCCAGTTTTGATTTACGTGATGCCGGGGCGGGGGAGTTGATCCGCGATGCGATGTTGCGGCTTTTTGATCCCGAGGAACGGGTGATCCGGGTGATTGGCGCGCCGGTGCAGGA
>JAAEZB010000064.1 GCA_018223085.1 Paracoccaceae bacterium | reverse complement strand
AAGGCAAAGAGATCATCTCGACCTCCGGCCTCAACGTCATCGCCGCCGACAACCTGTCGGACGGTGCCGAGAAGATCGTCAAAGCGGTCAAGGGCTGAACAATCCAAGAATGGCCCTCTCAATCGGGAGGGCCAGCTTTCACATTTTTGATCTGACGAAGCCAGATACGACCGCATGAACCAGACGATCACATATCGCGCCTGCCCCGCTTGCGAGGCAACCGGCTCGACGCTGGTGCCGGACTATTCCCCGGCGCCATGGGAAATCGCATCCTGCGATTCCTGTGATTCGGTGTTTCTGCGAAATCCCCCGGCAACCGAAGCCCTCGAAGAGGAATTCGCTTGGGAGAAAACCTACACTGCCAAGAAAGAAGCCTCGCGCGGATCAACCGTCTTCTCCCCGATGGCGCGCAAGATCCGCAATGGCCTCAAGATGTATCGCGACCAGAACCGTCTGTTCCGCAAATGGTTCGGCGAGACCGGCAAGGTGCTCGATATCGGCTGTGGCTGGGGGCAACGCATCGCCCCGCCGATGGTCCCCTTCGGGATCGAGCTATCCACCGCCCTGCACGCCATCTCGGACGAGACCATGCGCGCGCGTGGTGGCTATTGCCTGCACGGGGCCGGAGCTGAAGCGATCTGGGATTTCGACCCAGAGAGCTTTGATGGCATCGTCATGTTCTCCTATCTCGAACACGAAACCGAGGTCATGAAAGTGCTTCAGGGCGCGCATCGTGCGCTCAAGCCGTCGGGCGGCGTATTTATTCGCGTCCCCAACTATGCCTCTCTCAATCGCCGCGTGATCGGCAAGACATGGTGCGGATTCCGCTACCCCGATCACGTCAACTACTTCACGCTGCAAAGCCTCAAGGATGTCGCCGCTCGCGCGGGGTTCACTGCCGAGTTGGTCAACAAGATCACACTGCCGGTGGACGACAATATCTCGGTGCTTCTGCGCAAAACCCAATCCCACAACTAAGGACCACACACATGGCAATCCTCGTTGACGAAAATACCAAAGTCATCTGTCAGGGCTTCACCGGCTCGCAAGGCACCTTCCACTCGGAGCAGGCGATTGCCTATGGCACCAAGATGGTTGGCGGCGTGACCCCCGGCAAGGGCGGCTCGACGCACCTTGACCTGCCCGTGTTCAACTCCGTGCACGAAGCCAAGCACGTGACCGAAGCCAACGCCTCCGTGATCTACGTGCCGCCGCCCTTTGCTGCGGATTCGATCCTCGAAGCCATCGACGCCGAGATGGAACTGATCGTCTGCATCACCGAAGGCATCCCGGTCCTCGACATGATGAAGGTCAAGCGCGCCCTCGAAGACAGCACCTCGCGCCTGATCGGCCCGAACTGCCCCGGTGTCATCACCCCCGACGCCTGCAAGATCGGCATCATGCCCGGCCACATCCACAAGCGTGGCTCGGTTGGCGTTGTGTCCCGCTCGGGGACCCTCACTTATGAGGCCGTCAAGCAGACCGCCGACATCGGCCTCGGCCAGTCGACCGCCGTCGGCATCGGTGGTGACCCGATCAAAGGCACCGAACACATCGACGTGCTCGACATGTTCCTCGACGATGACGAAACCCACTCGATCATCATGATCGGTGAAATCGGTGGCTCCGCCGAAGAAGAAGCCGCCGAATTCCTCGCCGAGCAGAAGAAAAAAGGCCGCTGGAAACCGACCGCTGGCTTCATCGCTGGCCGCACGGCCCCTCCGGGCCGCCGCATGGGCCACGCAGGCGCCATCGTCGCCGGTGGCAAAGGCGGTGCAGAGGACAAGATCGAAGCCATGAAATCGGCCGGTATCGTCGTCGCAGACAGCCCCGCTGGCCTCGGCGAAGCGATGCTTAAAGCGATCGAGCTCGGCTAACCATGATGCCTCGTCTGGCATATGCACCTAAGGCAGTGCCTGTCCCCCAGGGGACGGGTGCTGTCCGGCTATGCCGCCGGGCGGAGGAGGTCTAATGGCACCTACGAAATCAATAGCAAACGGCTTCCGGAAAGCCCTGTCCTTCTCCGGACGAGACAGCCGGGCCGCATACTGGTGGTTTGTCGGCTTTATTACCCTGACCCTGCTTGGAACCGCCGCAATGGTGGACAGTCTCACCCCCGGCACGCAGACCGCCGCCCCCAAACTCTGGCTTCTCGGCATAGTGGTTTCTATTGTTTTGTATCTGTCCTCAACCTTCCGACGCCTGCATGACACGGGGCGGAGTGGGTTGCAGGCATTTGAGCCGCTCCTTGTGTTTGCGATCTACGGCGCGGTTTTCGCCGTCACTGCAATGGGTCTTCTCAATTCCGAAGACACTGACGCAGCAGGATGGCTGATCGGCATCCTAGCTCTAAATGCTATCTTGTCGCTCGCTTTCCTTATCACCATGGCGCGGCTGGTGTTCCGCCTGACCCGTCCCTCCGAGCCAGGTCCCAATAAATACGGTCCCAACCCTAATGAGGTGTCATCATGACCGACCAAAGCCCAAACGACATCTTCCATGCCTCCTCCTTCATGCAGGGGCATAACGCGGAATACCTTGAACAGATGTATGCCCGCTACGCCTCCGATCCGAACGCGGTCGACGAGGCCTGGCAGGAGTTCTTCCGCCAGCTTGGGGATGACGAAATCTCGGTCAAACGCGAGGCCGAAGGCCCCTCCTGGCTGCGCGCCGACTGGCCGCCGCAGCCCGCAGATGAACTGACTTCCGCCCTGACCGGTGAATGGCCCGAACCCGTCGAGGCCAAAGCCGCAGGCGACAAGATCAAGACCAAAGCCGCCGAGAAAGGCGTAGAGATCACCGATCAGCAGGTCCGTCAGGCCGTGCTCGACTCGATCCGCGCCCTCATGCTCATCCGCGCCTATCGTATTCGTGGTCACCTCGTGGCCGACCTTGATCCGCTCGGCATGCGCGATCAGACCCCGCACCCGGAACTTGATCCCAAATCCTACGGCTTTACCGAGGCCGACATGGATCGCCCGATCTTTATCGACAAGGTGCTTGGCCTCGACATCGCTACCATGCGCCAGATCGTCGACATCGTGAAGCGGACCTACTGCGGCACCTTCGCGCTTCAGTATATGCATATCTCGAACCCCGAAGAGGCCGGCTGGCTCAAAGAGCGGATCGAGGGCTATGACAAGGAAATCACCTTTACCCGTGAGGGCCGTAAGGCGATCCTGAACAAGCTCGTCGAGGCCGAAGGCTTCGAGAAATTCCTGCACGTGAAATACATGGGCACCAAGCGTTTCGGCCTTGATGGCGGCGAAGCCCTGATCCCGGCCATGGAGCAGGTTATCAAACGCGGCGGCAACCTCGGCCTCGAAGAAATCGTGATCGGCATGCCCCACCGTGGCCGCCTCTCGGTTCTGGCCAACGTGATGCAGAAACCTTACCGCGCGATTTTCAACGAATTTCAGGGCGGCTCATTCAAGCCCGAAGACGTAGACGGCTCTGGCGACGTGAAATATCACCTCGGCGCCTCCTCCGACCGTGAATTCGATAGCAACAAGGTCCACCTGTCGCTGACCGCCAACCCCTCGCACCTTGAGGCGGTGAACCCGGTCGTCCTCGGCAAAGTCCGCGCCAAACAGGATCAGCTCGGCGACGCCGAACGCCGCAAGGTGATGCCGATCCTTCTGCACGGCGATGCGGCCTTTGCCGGTCAGGGTGTCGTGGCCGAATGTTTCGCTCTCTCGGGCCTGCGCGGTCACCGCACCGGCGGCACCATGCACATCGTCGTCAACAACCAGATCGGCTTTACCACCGCGCCGCACTTCTCGCGCTCCTCGCCCTACCCGACGGACAACGCCCTCGTGGTGGAAGCCCCGATCTTCCACGTCAACGGCGACGATCCCGAGGCCGTGGTGCACGCCGCCAAGGTCGCGACCGAGTTCCGCCAGAAATTTGGCAAGGACGTGGTCATCGACATGTTCTGCTACCGCCGCTTTGGTCACAACGAGGGCGACGAGCCCATGTTCACCAACCCGGTGATGTACAAGCGGATCAAAAAGCACAAAACGACCCTCACCCTCTATACCGAGCGCCTCGTCAAAGACGGCCTCATCCCCGAGGGCGAGATCGAAGACATGAAAGCCGCCTTCCAGGCCCAACTCAATGACGAGTTCGAAGCCGGGAAAGAGTTCAAGCCGAACAAGGCCGACTGGCTCGATGGCCGCTGGTCCGGTCTCGACCGCGAAGATGGCGACTATCAGCGTGGCCAGACTTCGATCAAAGAAGAGACCCTCAAAGAGGTCGGCACCGCGCTAAGCACCGCGCCGGACGGCTTCCCCCTGCACAAAACCGTGGGCCGCCTGCTTGAGACGAAAAAAGCCATGTTCGAAAGCGGCAAGGGCTTTGACTGGGCCACTGCCGAGGCTCTGGCCTATGGCTCGCTGCTGACCGAAGGCTACCCGGTGCGCCTCTCCGGGCAGGACGCCACCCGTGGCACCTTCTCACAGCGCCATTCCGGCCTCATCAACCAGGACACCGAGGAACGCTACTACCCGGTCAACAACATCCGCGCCGGTCAGGCCCAGTATGATGTGATCGACTCGGCTCTGTCGGAATACGCGGTGCTCGGGTTCGAATACGGCTATTCGCTCGCCGAACCCAACGCGCTGACCCTCTGGGAAGCCCAGTTCGGCGACTTCGCCAACGGTGCCCAGATCATGTTCGATCAGTTCATCTCCTCGGGTGAGGCGAAATGGCTGCGCATGTCGGGCCTCGTCGTGCTCCTGCCGCATGGCTTTGAGGGTCAGGGCCCGGAACACTCCTCCGCCCGCCTCGAACGCTTCCTGCAAATGTGCGGTGGCGATAACTGGATCGTGGCCAACTGTTCGACACCTGCGAACTACTTCCACATCCTGCGCCGCCAAATTCACCGCTCGTTCCGCAAGCCGCTGATCCTGATGACGCCGAAATCGCTCCTGCGTCACAAGCTCTGCATCTCCGAGGCCTCGGACTTCACCGATGGCTCGTCCTTCCATCGCGTCCTCTGGGACGATGCGCAACAGGGCAACTCGGACGCCACGCTCAAATCCGACGACAAGATCAAACGCGTCGTCATGTGTTCGGGCAAGGTCTACTACGACCTACTGGAAGAGCGTGACGCCCGTGGCATCGACGACATTTACCTCCTGCGGATCGAACAATTCTACCCGTTCCCGGCCCACTCCCTCATCAAGGAACTGGAGCGCTTCAAAGGGGCCGAGATGGTCTGGTGTCAGGAAGAGCCCAAAAATCAGGGCGCCTGGACCTTCATCGAACCCAATATCGAATGGGCCCTGACCCGCATCAAGGCCAAGCATACCCGGCCCGCCTACGCTGGTCGCCCGGCTTCGGCCTCGCCCGCAACCGGCCTCGCAAGCCAACACAAAGCACAACAAGCAGCGCTGGTGGATGCCGCGCTGACCATGGAAGGAAACTAACCCATGACCGAAGTTCGCGTCCCAACCCTTGGCGAATCCGTAACCGAGGCCACCGTCGCCACCTGGTTCAAGCAACCTGGTGATGCGGTCGCCGCCGACGAAATGCTCTGCGAGCTGGAAACCGACAAGGTAACCGTCGAAGTGCCCGCCCCCACCGCTGGCGTCATGGGCGAAATCATCGCCGCCGAAGGCGAAACCGTGGGCGTCGATGCCCTGCTCGCCACCATCGTCGCCGGTGACGGCGCTGCCGCGGCACCCGCCCCCGCCGCAGAGGCCGCGCCCGCCGCTGCCCCCGCAGCCGCTGGTGGCGATAGCGTTGATGTCATGGTCCCGACCCTCGGCGAATCCGTGACCGAAGCCACCGTTTCGACATGGTTCAAAGCCGTCGGCGATACCGTCGCGCAGGACGAAATGCTCTGCGAGCTGGAAACCGACAAGGTCTCCGTCGAAGTGCCCTCGCCCGCCGCTGGCGTTCTGGCCGAAATCACTGCCCCCGAAGGCAGCACCGTGGACGCCACCGCGAAACTCGCCGTGATCTCCTCTTCCGGTGCCGTGGCCGCCGCGCCCGCCGCTGCCGCTCCTGCCGCAGCGCCTGCCGCTTCTGGCAAGGACGTGGAAAACGCGCCCTCCGCCAACAAGCTGATGGCCGAAAAAGGCATCGACCCTGCCGCCGTGCAAGGCTCGGGCCGTGACGGTCGCATCATGAAAGAAGACGTGCTCAAGGCCGCCATCGCCCCTGCCGCTGCCGCACCGGCCCCGGCTGCTGCCCCCCGCGCCCCCGTGCCCGCCGATGACGCCGCGCGCGAAGAACGGGTCAAGATGACCCGCCTGCGCCAGACCATCGCCAAGCGCCTCAAGGATAGCCAGAACACCGCCGCCATGCTCACCACCTACAACGAGGTGGACATGACCGAAACCATGGCCCTGCGCAAACAATACAAAGACGAGTTCGAAAAGAAACACGGTGCCCGTCTTGGCTTCATGTCCTTCTTTACCAAGGCCTGCTGCCACGCCCTGAAAGAAGTGCCCGAAGTCAACGCCGAGATCGACGGCACCGACATCGTCTACAAAAACTACGTCCACATGGGCATCGCCGCTGGCACGCCCACGGGCCTCGTCGTGCCGGTCATCCGTGACGCCGACAAGATGTCCTTTGCCGACATCGAGAAAGCCATCGCCGAGAAGGGCCGCCGCGCCCGCGACGGCAAGCTCTCGATGGCCGAAATGCAGGGCGGCACCTTCACCATCTCCAACGGTGGTGTCTACGGCTCGCTGATGTCCTCGCCGATCCTCAACCCCCCGCAGTCGGGCATCCTCGGCATGCACAAGATCCAGGACCGCCCGATGGTCATCAACGGCGAAATCAAAATCCGCCCGATGATGTACCTCGCGCTCTCCTACGATCACCGCATCGTCGACGGCAAAGGCGCCGTGACCTTCCTCGTCCGCGTCAAGGAAGCGCTCGAAGATCCGCGCCGCCTGCTGATGGATCTGTAAAGGGATGCCGGGCCAAGACCCGGCCACCCCGTAGGGTGGGTTTCCAACCCACCTCCCAACCAAAAGGTAAGGCGGGCTTCAGCCCGCCTTACCAAACACAACCCGAAGGTCAAAAAATGGCTGGAATGGACCCTGCTTCCTCTTGCCGGAAATATCCCGGGGTGAATTGGCCAACGGCCAAGAGGGGCAGCGCCCCTCTCACAGAAGAAACCCGCACCACCGCGATGCGTACGCAATACAGACGCGATACAGACCCCTGTTTTTGGCCACTACGGCCCCCGCACGAAAGGACAAGACCATGGCAACGCATATCCTCTGGCAAGCTGATGTCGCCGATTTCAACGCTTGGCTGACCGTGTTCAAACAGGATGCCAAGAACCGCAAAGCCTCCGGCATCCTCGATCTTCATGTCTGGAGCGACCCGGATCGCAAGGACCATGCCGTCGCCCTTTTCGCCGTTTCCGACCTCGACAAAGCCAAGGCTTTCTTTGGCTCCGAAGAGCTTGCCATGCACCTTGAACGCGATGGTGTGAACAATATCTCGGTCAAGATGCTGACCCCGGCTTGATCCGGCAAGCTCCTGACATCAAAGGAAAACGCGCATGACCTTCGAACTCGCAGCCCTCGCCGCCACCGCCCTGATCCATCTCGTCGCGGTGATCTGGTCACAGAAATCGCTTGAGACCGATATCGGGCGCAAGGCCAATGTCGGCACCCGCGAAGGCATCGAGGAGCGCTGCTCCGAAACCACCATGCGCCTGCGCCGCGCGCTTGCAAACCACACCGAGAATATCGCCCCCTTCATCATCGCCGTGGTGCTTGTATCCCTGACCGAGAGCAATTCGCTCTTTACCGCCGCCTGCGCCTGGATCTTCGTCATCGCCCGCGCCCTCTATCTCCCGGCCTACGCCCATGCCTGGGTGCCCGGCCGCTCCTATATCTATCTCATTGGACTCGCTGCAACTTTTGCCATGATCATCGCGAGTTTTTTCTGAATCACACGCCACGCGTCTCCCCGCGTTTTCAAGAAAGGACCATCCCCATGTCCCAATATGACGTCATCATCATCGGCGCCGGTCCCGGCGGTTATGTCTCCGCCATCCGCTGTGCCCAGCTCGGCCTCAAGACTGCCGTTGTCGAAGGCCGCGAAACCCTCGGCGGCACCTGCCTCAACGTTGGCTGTATCCCTTCCAAGGCGCTGCTCCACGCGACCCATAACCTCCACGAGGCACAGCACAACTTCGCCGACATGGGCCTCAAGGGCAAAGCGCCTTCGGTCGACTGGAAACAGATGAAAGAATACAAATCGAACGTCGTCGGCCAAAACACCGGCGGTATCGAATTCCTGTTTAAAAAGAACAAGATCGACTGGCTCAAGGGCTACGGCACGATTGAGGCCGCAGGTAAGGTCAAGGTCGGTGACACCACCTATGAGACCAAGAATATCGTGATCGCGTCCGGCTCTGTTCCCTCCTCCCTTCCGGGCGTTGAGGTCGACAACGATGCGGGCATCGTGGTGGACTCCACCGGCGCGCTCGACCTGCCGAAAATCCCCAAGAAAATGGTCGTCATCGGTGCTGGCGTCATCGGGCTTGAGCTTGGTTCGGTCTATGCCCGCCTCGGCGCGGAGGTCACGGTCGTGGAATACATGGATGCCGTCTGCCCCGGCATGGACGCCGATGTTCAGCGCAGCTTCAAGAAAATCCTCGAAAAGCAAGGCCTTACCTTCATTATGGGGGCCGCCGTGCAGGGCGTCGAGGCCTCCAAGTCCAAGGCCAAAGTCACCTATCAGCCCAAGAAAGGCGGCGATGAGGAAACCCTCGATGCCGATGTCGTTCTCGTCGCAACCGGCCGCAAGCCCTATGTCGAAGGTCTCGGCCTCGACAAGATTGGTGTGAAACTGACCGAGCGCGGCCAGATCGCCACCGACGCCCATTGGGCCACCAACGTCCCCGGCGTCTACGCCATCGGCGACGTGATCGAAGGCCCGATGCTCGCCCATAAGGCCGAAGACGAAGGCATGGCCGTCGCCGAGGTTCTCGCCGGCAAGCATGGCCACGTGAACTATGGCGTGATCCCCGGTGTGGTCTACACCACCCCTGAGGTCGCCACCGTCGGCGCCACCGAAGCCGCCCTCAAGACCGAAGGTCGCAAGATCAAGGTTGGTAAATTCTCCTTCATGGGCAACGCCCGCGCCAAAGCCGTGCATCAGGGTGATGGCTTCGTGAAGATCATCGTCGACAAAGAAACCGACCGCGTCCTCGGCGCTGCCATCATCGGCCCGGCCGCTGGTGACATGATCCACGAGATCTGCGTTGCAATGGAATTCGGCGCGTCCGCTCAGGACATCGCTCTCACCTGCCACGCCCACCCGACCTATTCCGAAGCCGTGCGCGAAGCCGCGCTGGCCTGCGGTGACGGCCCGATTCACGCGTAACTGCAGGCTGTCACGATCCAACAAACGCAAAACGGCGGACCCTTTGGTCCGCCGTTTTCTTTTGGGCCAAAAAGGCGACAGCCCTACTCAGAGGCTGCCGCAACACTCGTTACCCAAAGCGATCCGTGAGTGTGTCGCTACCCGCCAACTGGTGCGGGTAGCGATAACACGTATCACCTTTGGTATTCCGTCGTTTACCACATGGTTTTCTTGGCCCGGGTCGCCCAACCCGCATCATAGGCCTTGCCGCCCTCTTCGCCTTGCGACGCTTCCGCGAGCAATTCCCCCACTGTCGGCAAGCCTGCGCTCTCGTCGCCACTGGTCCAGATTTGGGCGCGCATCGGGGCACGGGCACATTGGCTGTAAATCTCTGCAATCCGGATCAGAATAACAGACCGGGGATGCTTTCCACCAACCTCAAAACTTTCGCAAAGAGCCGCATCCGTGGTCACCTTGGCCATGCCATTGACCCGCACGACAGTGTTCGCTCCCGGCACCATGAACAAAAGCGAAATACGCCCATCGGCGATAATATTGCGCAGCGTATCGATCCGGTTGTTGCCCCGCCAATCCGGCAGGGCCAGCGTGGTCTCGTCAATCTCGCGCACTACCGGACCATCATCGCCACGCGGGCTCCCGTCGGTGCCCTCTGGCCCCACGGTCGAAACGATACAGAACCGCGATGCCATGATCCATTTGCGATAGAGCGGTGTCAGGCGATGAACGACCTTGCGCAGCGACGCCGCCCCCGGTTCGCCATAAAGCGCCTCAAGCGTGGCAATATCCTCAACGAATTCCATCCGCATCAAACCCCGCTTCTGCCATGAGCGCATTAGAGCGCTCCTCAATCATCGCCTCAAGCCGAACCATGAAATCCTGCTGATCCGCGCCTTGTTCAATCGGATCAAGGAACTCTACAACGGCGAGCCCCGGCGTGCGCAGCATCGTGCCCTTGGGCCAAAACAGCCCTGCATTGGTCGCCACCGGCACCGCCGCTTGGCCCGTCTCTTTGTAGAGTACATAGGGACCAACCTTGTAAGGGCGATAATCTCCCGCCGGCACCCGCGTGCCCTGCGGATAGATAACAAGCTGCCCCGGTGCCACGCGGCCACTGTCCACATCGGCAAGCATCGCCTTGATCGCCGCACCGCGTTTGCCGCGTCGCACCGGCACACAGCCCAGACGCCAAGCATAAATGCCGATGATCGGGGTAAAGAGAAGCTCGTATTTCATGATGAACCGCGGCTGCGGCACCGCCTTGAAGATCATCAGGATATCAAGGAACGACTGGTGCTTGGCCGGAACGAGCACCGCCCCGCTCGGCACCGCCCCGCGCACCTCCTGACGGATGCCCACCATCCAGTGCGCCGTCCAAAGCGCCCATCTTGCATAACTCTTGCAGGCCGTCATCGCCCCTTTCGGCGACACGATCGCCCAAGGCAGGAACACGATCCCCATTGCCAGCATCATCAGAGCGTTCTGCACCACGTAAAGAATGGACAAAATCCAGCGAAATACGATCATTATCCTACCTCTCTCAATCTTTGTCGCGCGGCGGTGCCGGTCGCGAAATAGGCCACAACCCCCGCCAATGGCGGAATCAACAGCGGCCAGACCCACCCCGTCCCCTGAAAGCCAAGTCCGGTCAGGAACCCGCCCGTCTCCGACGCCGACGGCAAGAGCATCACCGCTGCCATGCCAAGCCCGGTGCCAACCGCTGCCCCGCCAAGCGCTCGCAGGGTAAAACGACGCACAAAAGCCTGCGCGATATAGCCATCCTGCGCACCGACAAGGCGCAGCACCGCAATCACCTGTGCATTGGCCGCAAGCGCCGCAAGCGCCGCAAGCGTAATCATCGCCCCCGTGGTCGCCGCAATAAGCAGTACCGACAAAAGGCCAAGCATCCGAAGCCGCCCCGCGGCCCGCTCCAGAGGTTTGCGCCAGCGCGTGTGGTCATCAAGAACCGCCCCCGGAACTTCCGCCTGAAGCCGCAGGCGCAGCCCGGCGGCGTCATAGCCGTCTTCGGTCTCGCGAATCTCGATCAACTGCGGAATGGGTAGGGTTTCAAGCGGCAAATCCGGCCCGAACCACGGCGCAAGAAGCAGGCTCTGCTCTTCCTTCGAAAGCGCCCGCGCCGAAGCAATCCCCGGCGTCGTCTCAAGAACCCTGAGCGCCGTAGCCGTCTGCTCGGCCATCTGCGCCTCGGGCGCGGAAATCCTGAGCGTCGAACTGCGCGCCAGCTCATCGCCCCAGCGCGTCGCAAGTCGTCCCGATGCCAACGACAGCGCAAGCGCAAACACCGCAAGGAACGCCATCGCCCCGGCGGCAAACCCGGTCAGGCGCGCCGTGATCCCCGACGGCGGCACAACACGGTCGCGCTGAGCATCGCCCGTCACGAAAGCAATGATACGGGTCGGCACGCTCATAGGTCCGCCCCCGCCAGTTGCAGCTTGCGTCCCGCAATCCGCAACACCCGCGCCTGCACCTGAGACTTGGCCGCGCGAATAAGGTTGAGGTCATGGGTCGCGATCATGATCGTCTTGCCCATCCGGTTAAGCTGGACCAACAACTGCAAGAGCCGCTGCGACATCTCCCAATCGACATTGCCCGTCGGCTCATCTGCAAGAACGACATCCGGCGACATAATGACTGCCCGCGCCAGAGCCGCACGCTGCCTCTCCCCGCCCGAAAGCTCCGGCGGCAAAGCATTCGCCCGATCGCCAAGGCCAACCCAATGCATCAATTCCTTAAGGTTCGACACGTTCTCAAGATCGTCACGTCCCGAAACCATCAGTGGAAGCGCCACATTGTCAGCCACCGGCAAGTGATCGAGGAACTGGCAATCCTGATGCACAACACCGACCCGACGCCGCACCAGCGCGTGGTCGTCACGGCTCATCTCGCGCACGTCCTGATCGAAAATACGCACCTGCCCCGCCGTCGGCGTAAGCGCGCCGTAACAGAGCTTGAGAAACGTCGTCTTGCCCGACCCGGATGGCCCGGTCAGGAAATGGAACGACCCCGGCGACAGCTTGAGGGAAATATCGCTCAGCAATTCACCCCCGCCATAGCTATAGGCGATATTCTCCAACTCGATCAAAAACACGGCCCCCGTAACGTTTGAACCTGTTGTGCCCGAGCATCGCCACACTTGCAATCTCTTGCGATACGGCTTTGCTCTTTCGCTAAGCAGCGTTCCGCCATATGCTGCTTGCGATTAAAGTTGGGGACACCAGAGAGACGATATGCGGCTGAGTTGCCCGAATTGCGGCGCACAATATGAAGTGCCCGCCGAGGTCATTCCCGAAAACGGGCGGGATGTGCAATGCTCGAACTGTGGCCATACGTGGTTTCAGGTCCATCCCGATCATGATGCCGAAATGTCGGCAGATCTCGGGGCCTCGGCCCCGGACGAAGGCTGGAGCCCCGAAGAACCCGCTTTGGAAGAACCGCAGGCATCTGCCGAAGGCGCGGATCACCCCGCGATTGACGAAGACGAAGTGCAGCCGCCGGAAATGGCTTTCGGTGAAGATGCCGAAGACCTGACCGAAGCGGCCCCGCAAACCACCCACGATCCGATCGAAAGCGCCGTGCACAGCATGGTAAGCGATCTCGACGCGCCCGCCACAGAGGCACCCCCCGAGGCAGACCCCCTGGACCGCCTCGAACCGGCCCCGCAATCGCACCATGAGCCACACGCCGCCGAAGAAGAGGAGGGCCGCTTTCCGGTCTCGCCCTCGCCGCGCCCCCGCCGCAAGATCGACCCCGAGGTAATCGGCGTGCTGCGCGAAGAGGCCGAGCACGAGGCAGAGTTGCGCGCCCGCGATAACGATACCGGCCTTGAGACCCAGCCCGACCTCGGCCTCGACGCCCCGGTTTCCGCCCCGACAACCGATCCACGCGCAGCCGAAGCCCGCGCCCGGACCCGCCGCATGCGGGGCCTCTCCGAGATGCCGGACATATCCGAAAGCGCCGACACGGCAGAGGACGACCTCCATGCCACGCGCCGCGATCTTTTGCCCGATATCGACGAAATCAACTCGACCCTGCGCTCGACCGATGAACGCAGCCCCGAGGATCATCCGGTCGTTGCCATGGGCGCGCGCCGCCGTCGCCGGGTGGGCTTCCGCCTGGGCTTTGGCTTTACCATGCTGGCCACATCTTTCGTGATCTTGGCTTATGTCTACAACAAGGAAATCATCGCGGCCTGGCCCGCCGGCGAGCCCTATGTGAACGCCTTTGTCGACACGATGAACTCGGCGCGCCTCTGGCTCGACACCCGCGTGACCGAGGCGATGCTCTGGCTTGATGACAAGGCTGCTGCCGCAGGCGGCAATGTGGACAACAATATCTCCCAGTAACGCGCCGGGCCTGCGCATTGTGATTGATCGCGCGCGCTGCTCCTTCTATGAGTGGCGCGGTTTTCGCGGGAAAGGGCGCGCATATGGATCATTTTCTCTATCGTGACGGCAGGCTCTTTGCCGAAGATGTCCCCATCGAGGAGATCGCGGCCGAGGTCGGCACGCCCTTCTACTGCTACTCGACCGCCACGTTTGAGAGGCACTTCCGCCTCTTTGACGAGGCGCTTGAAGGTATGGATCATCTGGTCTGCTACGCCATGAAGGCCGCCTCCAATCAGGCCATCCTCAAAACCCTCGCCGCTCTTGGCGCTGGCATGGATGTCGTTTCGGGCGGCGAATATGCCCGTGCCATCGCCGCAGGCGTGCCCGGCGATAAGATCGTCTTTTCCGGCGTCGGCAAAACCGAGGACGAAATTCGCGCTGCTCTGACGGGTGGTATTCGCCAATTCAACGTCGAATCCGAACCCGAGATGGAGGTTATCAACCGCGTCGCCCTCGACCTCGGGACCGTCGCGCCGATTACCGTGCGCGTGAACCCCGATGTCGACGCCAAAACCCACGCCAAGATCGCCACCGGAAAATCCGAAAACAAGTTCGGTATCCCGATCTCCCGCGCCCGCGAGGTCTATGCCCATGCTGCGCGCCTACCGGGCCTCAAGGTGATCGGCATCGACGTCCATATCGGCTCGCAACTGACCGAGCTTGAACCCTTCCGCCTCGCTTATGAAAAAGTCGCCGCACTGACAGAAACCCTGCGCGCCGACGGGCATGAAATTTCCCGCCTCGATCTCGGTGGCGGGCTGGGCATTCCCTATACCCGCTCCAACGAGGCCCCGCCCCTGCCGATGGAATACGGCGCACTCATCAAAGAGACGCTCGGCCCCCTCGGCTGCGAGATCGAAATCGAACCGGGCCGCCTTATCGCCGGAAACGCCGGCATCATGGTGTCGCGCGTCATCTACGTCAAACAGGGCGAAGACCGCGAATTCATGATCGTTGATGGCGCAATGAACGACCTGATCCGCCCCGCCATGTACGAGGCCCACCACGATATCATCCCGGTGATCGAACCCGAAGCCGGGCTGGAAAAAGCGCGTTATGACATTGTCGGCCCAGTCTGCGAAACTGGCGATACCTTCGCCAAATCCCGCGATATGGAACCCGTCGAG
Source organism: Paracoccaceae bacterium (assembly GCA_018223085.1). GTDB lineage: Bacteria > Pseudomonadota > Alphaproteobacteria > Rhodobacterales > Rhodobacteraceae > Shimia. The sequence goes on along the minus strand of JAAEZB010000064.1, from coordinate 3,595 downwards.
GCAGGTGACCTCATCGCCTTCCGCAGCGCCGGGGCCTATGGTGCCGTGATGGCAAGCGAATACAATTCCCGCCCCCTGATCCCCGAAGTCCTTGTCCATGGCGATCAATTCGCGGTTATCCGCCGACGCCCGACCTTGGACGAAATGATCAATCGCGATACCATTCCTGAATGGCTGTGAGGCGCTGAGGCCCGCAGCCCAAGAGGACGCGCATGGCCAACCCACGCCAGGATATGCCCGAAAAGACCGCCCGCCGCCTCGCGCGGGCGCTCTTCGTGACGCGGCTTGGCCTGCTGGCCGAGGTGCTCCTGCGCGGGTTCTGGCCGCTCTGGTCGCTCCTGATTACCGTGCTGGCCGCGCTGGTCATGGGGCTGCATGAACGGCTTTCCCTTGAAATGATCTGGTCGCTGGGCGTTAGCGCGGCATTGGCTGCACTCTGGCTGGCATGGCGCGGAATACGGCGCATGCATTGGCCACGCCACGAGGACGCCATCCGCCGCCTCGATGCAACGCTACCTGCCCGCCCCCTTGCCGCCCTCGCCGACACCCCGGCGATCGGTGCCGGAGACAAAGCCGCCGAAGCTCTCTGGAGTGCACACCGCGCCCGCATGACATCGGCCCTCGCCACCGTCTCTGCCCCCGAACCCGACCTGCGCCTTGCCCGCTTTGATCCCTTCGGCCTGCGCCATATCGCGCTGCTGCTGCTTGCCATCGCCCTGCTCTTTGGCTCGCTCTCCCGCCTTGGCAGTGTCGGCGCGGTCGTCGCGGGCCAAGCCCCCGGAAGCGCCGCTGCCATGTCCGGGCCCTCATGGGAGGGTTGGATCGAACCGCCGCTCCATACCGGCAAACCGGTGCTCTATCTGCCGGATCAACCTGCCGGTCGGCTCGACATTATCGAAGGTAGTGAGGTCGTCATCCGCCTTTACGGTCAGGTTGGCGCGCTGACTCTGACCGAAACCGTTTCGGCCCGCACCACCGACATCCCAAGCGCAGCAGCCTCCGAACAGGGCTTTACCATCGCCCGTTCCGGCGAACTCACCATCGACGGCCCCGGCGGGCGGCGCTGGGATGTGACGCTTGTGCCCGACATCGCCCCCGAGGTGATCCCCAATGGCGAAGCCAGTGTTTCGGCACGGGGCGAAATGTCCCTGCCCTTCGCCGCCGCCGATGATTTCGCCGTCACTGGCGGCACCGCCCATATCGCGCTCGACCTCGCCGCCGTGGACCGCCGCTATGGCCTGCGCGCAACGCCGGAACCCCGCGATCCTATCGAGGTTGCCCTCCCCCTCCCCATCTCCGGCAGCCGCACCGCCTTTGAAGAAGTCCTGATCGAAGATTTTTCCGATCATCCTTGGGCACATCTGCCAGTCACCATCACACTGACGGTTGAGGACGCAACCGGCCAAACCGGCGCGGCGGCCCCCATCGCGATCCCGCTTCCTGCCCGGCGTTTCTTTGATCCCATGGCCGCGGCCATCATCGAACTGCGCCGCGATCTCCTCTGGTCGCGCGAAAACGCCACCCGCATTGCCCAACTCCTGCGCGCCATCTCGCACCGCCCCGAAGAAAGCATCTTCCAGTCGGAAACAAGCTACCTGCGCCTGCGCACCATCCTACGCCGCCTTGAAAACAGTATCCCCTACGGGATCACCGACGAGCAGCAGACCGAATATGCCAAAGCCCTCTGGGATCTCGCGCTGACCCTCGAAGAGGGCAATCTCGACGATGCTCTGGAACGCATGCAACGCGCCCGCGACCGCCTTGCCGAAGCGATGAAGAACGGCGCTTCTCCCGAGGAAATCGCCCGCCTCATGCAGGAGCTGCGCGAAGCAACGCAGGATTACCTGCGCGAATTGGCGCGTCAGCAGAACGAGGACCGCGAAAACGCCGACGATACCGAACGCCAATTCTCCGAAAATAGCACCACGCTCAATCAAGACGACCTCCAGCGCATGATGGACCGCATTCAGGAACTCATGGAACAGGGCCGCATGGCCGAAGCCATGCAGGCGCTTCAGGAGTTCCAGGAGATGATGGAAAACATGCGCGTGACCGAGGGGGGCGAGGGCGACGGCCCGCAAACTCCCGGCGACCGCGCCATGCGCGACCTCTCGGAAACCCTGCGCAACCAACAGGGCCTCTCGGACGAGGCCTTCCGCCAGTTGCAGGAACGCTTCAACCCCGATGCCAATCGCGGCCAATCGAGCGAAAACACCGGGCGCAATGGCGGCGAAGGGCGTGGTCAGGCCCATGACGGCACCGGCGGCGAAGGCAACGGTCAGGAAGATAGCGGCGAACCCGGTGAAGGCGCGGAAGGTTCGCTCGCTCAACGTCAACAGGCTCTACGCGACCAACTCGACGCCCTGCGCCGCTCCATGCCGGGTCAGGACACCCCCGAAGGCGAGGCCGCCGGGGACGCGCTTGACCGTGCAGGCGATGCCATGGACGGCGCCGAACAGGCCCTGCGCGAGGATGACCTCGCCGAGGCCATCGACCGTCAGGCCGAAGCCATGGACGAAATGCGCGAAGGCTTGCGCAACCTTGGCGAAGCCATGGCCCGCAACCAACAACAGGGACAAGGCCAACAAGGGCAGGATATGCGCGGCGCGGCGCAAGGCGTCGACCCGCTTGGCCGCCCCGACAATAATGGCGGACGCGCCGGCCCCGGTGAGGATGATATGCTGCAAGGCGAAGACGTCTACCGTCAGGCCCGCGATCTCCTCGACGAAATTCGCCGCCGCGCCAGCGAAACCCTACGCAGTGAAGAAGAACGCAGCTACCTGCGTCGCCTGCTCGACCGATTTTAAGCAAAAAGAGCGCCCTTACGGGCGCCCTCTATATCTCGTCATCGGGCCTGTGGCGCGCTGCCTCGGAATGCCTCCGGCGGGAGTATTTTCACAAAGGTGAAGAGATTAGAGCCCTGCCCCAAGCGAGATCGTAAAGCGCCCCTGCGTGATTTGCGTCACTCCGAAGGCCCCGCCCGTGCCAATACCAATCGTGGTGTTCATGGTCGGGGCTTCGGGCGGACCATCCGCGCCACAAGCGGCAAGGAGGGCAGTGACAAGAAGCAGGGCCGTGATACGCATGGGATCTCTCCGATCTGGGATACGCCCGAGCCTAACGGCTCAGAGCGCCTCTTTCCAGCGCGCGATCTGTTCACGCACCCGCACCGGCGAGGTGCCGCCATAAGAGGTCCGCGACGCGACCGAGTTATGCACGCCAAGCACGCCAAACACCTCATCGGTGATCGCCTCATGCACCGATTGCATATCGGCAAGGCTCAGGTCCGGCAGATCACACCCGCGCGCTTCGGCCATGGCAACCAGTGTCCCGGTCACATGGTGGGCATCGCGGAACGGCATGTTGAGCGCCCGCACCAGCCAATCGGCAAGGTCGGTCGCCGTCGAGAAGCCCGACCCGGCAGATGCCTCAAGGCTCTCGCGGTTGGCGCTCATGTCCTTGACCATGCCTTCCATCGCCGCCAGCGCCAGCATCAGGTTATCAGCCGCATCAAAGACCTGTTCCTTGTCTTCCTGCATATCCTTGGAATAGGCCAGCGGCAGCCCCTTCATCACCGTCATCAGCGCCACATTGG
>JAAEZB010000063.1 GCA_018223085.1 Paracoccaceae bacterium | reverse complement strand
TGGTCTGGGGCGAGCCGGGCACCAATGGGCAGCACGCTTTCTTCCAGCTCATCCATCAGGGCGCGGATGTGGTGCCTTGTGAGTTCCTTCTGGGGGCCGAAGGGCACGAGCCGGACCTTAAGGAGCACCATGACGCGCTTGTCGCTAACTGCCTTGCGCAATCGGAGGCGCTTCTCAAAGGGCGCACATTAATAGAAGCGCGCAGCCAATTGTCAGAAAAGGATTTTGAGGGAAAGAAATTCGAACGCCTTGCCCGTCACAAGGTGTTTCCCGGCAATCGCCCATCCACGACTTTGGTCTACCCGAAACTGACGCCTTACGTCCTTGGCCAGATCATCGCGCTTTATGAGCATCGGGTGTTTGTCGAGGGTGTGATCCTTGGCCTCAACTCCTTTGACCAATGGGGCGTGGAGCTTGGCAAAGAGCTTGCGAGCGGGCTTATCCCGGCGGTGGCAGGGGGAGATTTGCCAGAGGATGCAAATGGCTCCACGGCGGCGATTCTTGGCTATATCCAGAGCTGTCGCGAACAATAGCACGGCGCGTTCATCAAAGATCATGAAATTGGAGCGGGTAACGGGAATTGAACCCGTAACTTAAGCTTGGGAAGCTCGCGTGATACCTTTTCACCATACCCGCCTGTGCGCCGTGAGGTAGCCAAACCGTCCCGGCGCGTCAAGCGAAATGGGCGAAAAACCCATGTCGGTATCACGTCGGTATTACGTCTGTATCGCGTCGGTGCGGTGTGACGAGATCAGATAGACACTGCGCGTTGGCTCAGCATGCTGTGTTGGTGCGGTACCAAGTGCCGTTGCCCTGACAGAGCAGAACACGGTTCGCACCGCAGACCCTTGCGCCTGTCGAGAATTTCACGCCGTTGTAGTAGCAAATGGCGCGTTCGGATTCGCTGCTCTCTTCCTGAACGATGTCCGAAGTGCGCTTGTCGGGGTCGACGGGGCCAACCTTTGTAATATCGTCGCTCATGAAATGGTCCTCCTTGGAATGGATGGAAGCATTCTAGCGCAGGTAGGCTGGCCTCGTATTGAGGCAGGTCAAGCGGCCCGCCTTATCCCCGCCGGCGTCGCCTGCGTCCGCCGCCTTCACCGCCGCCGCCCGTGTTGAAGTCGAGATTGGGTAGGGTCACCACCTTGGCCAATTCCGGGAAGGGATCGGTGGCATGGGGGATGGCGTTGGCGTTGACGAAATGCTCTTGGAATTTCGGCTCAATCGCGGTTTCGACCTTGGTGATCTTGCGCACCGTGGTTTCGATCTCGCGCCGGGCACCGAGGTTGCAGAGCGCGATCCGCGCGCCGGTCCCGGCGGCGTTGCCCGCCGAGGTCACCTTGTCGAGGGGGGCATCGGGGATCATGCCAAGGACCATGGCGTGTTTGGTCGAGATATGCGCCCCAAACGCGCCCGCGAGGACCACACGGTCGACCTTGTCGACGCCCATTTCATCCATCAGGAGCCGCGCCCCGGCATAAAGCGCGGATTTGGCAAGCTGGATGGCGCGGATGTCGCCTTGGGTCACCATGATCTTGGGGCCGCCTTCGGCGCTGCCATCATGGATCAGATAGGCATGGGTGCGCCCCTCGGGAAGCGCGCGCGCGGTGCCGGTCTGTTCGGCGGAGCCGATGAGGCCGCGCGCATCCACAAGGCCCGCCATGCGCATCTCGGCCACGGCTTCGATAATGCCAGAGCCACAGATGCCGGTAATGCCGGTGGTGGCAATGGCGAGGTCAAAGCCCTCTTCGTCCGACCACAGATCCGATCCGATGACGCGGAAACGCGGCTCTTTGGTCTCGGGGTTGATCTCGACTCGCTCAATCGCGCCGGGGGCGGCGCGTTGGCCCGAGCTAATCTGTGCCCCTTCAAAGGCAGGACCGGTGGGCGAGGAACAGGCCAGCACGCGGTTCTTGTTGCCAAGTTGGATTTCCGCGTTGGTGCCTACGTCGACCACGAGGACGAGGTCTTCGGATTTGTCCGGTGCCTCGGCGAGGGTCACAGCGGCGGCATCGGCACCCACATGGCCTGCGATACAGGGCAGGAGGTAGACTTGGGCGTTGGGGTTCATCGCCGTGAGATCAAGGTCGCGGGCGGGCAGGGACATGGATTCGGAAGTGACCAATGCAAAGGGGGCCTGGCCGAGTTCAACCGGGTTCAGGCCCAAAAGCAGGTGATGCATGACCGGGTTACAGACGAACACGGTTTCAAGGATTTGGAACGGGCGGATTTCGGCCTCGGTCGCGATGGATTCCGTCAGCCCGTTGATCGCGGTCCGCACGGCATTGGTCATCTCGACCTCGCCGCCGGGGTTCATCATTGCGTAAGAAACCCGGCTCATCAGGTCTTCGCCAAAGCGGATTTGCGGGTTCATGACGCCAGAGGAGACTTTGACCTCGCCATTGCGCAGGTCGCACAGATGCGCGGCGATGGTGGTCGAGCCAAGGTCAATGGCAAGGCCATAGATGCGGTCTTCGGTGAGACCCGGCCAGATTTCGAGCAGGCGCGGGGTTTCATCGGTGTGGGATTGGTGCAACGCCACGGTCGCGGTCCAGTTGCCCTTGCGCAGGACTTCTTGGAGGCGGGCGAGGAGGGTGAGGTCAGCGGTGATCGCCTCGATCTGCCATTGCTCGCGCAGGGCACGTTCGAGCCGCTCAAGATCGCCGGTGGGCTCGTGCATGTCGGGCTCATCCACCTCGACGAAATAGAGGTGGGTGGCGGGGTCCATGATGATGTCGCGCGCCGTGGCAGCTTTGCGCACAACCTGGCGGTGGACCTGGCTTTCGGGGGGGACGTCGATGACAACATCGCCTTGCACCGTCGCCTGACAGCCCAGACGGCGGCCTTTGGCCAGCCCGCGTTTGTCGTCATAGCGTTGCTCGACGGCGTTCCATTCGGAAAGCGCGTCGTCTTTGACCGTCACGCCATGTTTGGGGAATTCGCCATAAGAGGGGGTGATCTGACACTTGGAGCAGATGCCACGCCCGCCACAGACGGAATCAAGGTCCACGCCAAGCTGACGCGCGGCGGTCAGGACCGGCGTGCCGACGGGGAAATGCCCACGTTTGCCCGAAGGGGTAAAGATCACGAGGGGATCGGTTGTCTGCTCACTCATGGTATGGCCCTGTTCCTTGTTCGCGCGCGTTTCAGGATAAGTGGCGCGGCGCGCGACGAAAGGCAAGGTGCGGCAGGATTCTGTCTGCAAGCGGCATCGGGGCGAAAAGGGGCCGGATATATCGGGCGAAGAAGAGGGAGATTCCTTGCCGACACAGGGGGCGCGGCGAAATTGGGGCTTTCGCACAGGCGGCAGCCATGCAATAGGGAAGCGCCAAACGAGGTCACCCTAGGAGATGTGTGATGAAGATTCGTGAGGCGCTTACCTTTGACGATGTTCTTCTTGTTCCGGCGGCATCCGATGTGCTGCCGACGACGGCGGATACGCGGACGCGCGTGACCCAGAGCATCGCGCTCAATATCCCGCTCCTGAGTTCGGCCATGGATACGGTGACCGAGTCGCGTATGGCGATTGCCATGGCGCAGGCGGGCGGCATGGGCGTTATTCACAAGAACCTTGATGCCGAGACGCAAGCCCGCGAAGTGCGCCGGGTGAAACGCTTTGAATCCGGTATCGTCTACAACCCGGTCACCCTGCGCCGGGATCAGACCATTGCCGACGCCAAGGCGCTTGTGGAGCGGTATAACTTTACCGGCTTCCCGGTGGTGGATGAAAATGGTCTCGTTGTGGGGATCGTCACCAACCGCGATATGCGCTTTGCGACCTCGGATGAGATGCCGGTGAGCGCGGTGATGACCTCGGACAACCTTGCTATGTTGCAGGAACCGGCGGACCGTGACGAAGCCAAGAGCCTGATGCAGGCGCGCCGGATCGAAAAGCTTCTCGTGACGGATGGCAAGGGCAAACTGACCGGCCTTCTGACGCTCAAGGATACAGAGCAGGCGGTTCTCAACCCCACGGCCTGCAAGGACGATCTTGGGCGCCTGCGTGTTGCGGCGGCCTCTTCTGTCGGCGATAGCGGATTTGCACGCTCGGAACAGCTCGTGGATGCGGGCGTGGATATTGTTGTGGTCGATACGGCGCATGGCCATTCGGCAGGCGTTATCGAGGCGGTGAAGCGTATCAAGGCGCAATCCAATGCCGTGCAGGTCATCGCAGGCAACGTTGCCACCGCAGAGGCCACCAAGGCCCTCATCGACGCAGGCGCGGATGCGGTCAAGGTTGGTATCGGGCCGGGCTCGATCTGTACCACGCGGATGGTGGCCGGTGTCGGCGTGCCGCAGCTTACCGCGATCATGGATTGCGCCGGAGCGGCGGGTGACACCCCGGTGATTGCCGATGGCGGCATCAAGTTCTCGGGTGATTTTGCCAAGGCCATCGCGGCGGGCGCGTCCTGTGCCATGGTCGGGTCGATGATTGCGGGCACCGATGAGAGCCCGGGCGAGGTCATCCTCTATCAGGGTCGTTCGTTCAAATCCTACCGCGGCATGGGCTCCTTGGGCGCCATGGCACGCGGCTCGGCCGATCGTTATTTCCAGAAGGACGCGGCAAGCGACAAGCTCGTGCCCGAAGGGATCGAAGGACAGGTGCCCTACAAAGGCGCGGCCGGCGCGGTCATTCACCAGCTTGTGGGCGGCCTGCGGGCGGCCATGGGCTATACCGGCAATGCCACCGTGGATGACATGCGCAGGAATGCGCAATTCGTGAAGATCACCGGCGCGGGCCTCAAGGAAAGCCACGTCCATGACGTGCAGATCACCCGCGAGAGCCCCAACTACCGGGTCGGCTGATGACACCGGCGGCGCGGGTTCAGACCGCGGCGGAGATTCTTGACCAAATCCTTGCCGGGGCCCCGGCCGAGCAGGTTTTGACCCGCTGGGCCCGGGCTTCGCGCTTTGCCGGGTCCAAGGACCGCGCGGCAGTGCGCGATCATGTCTATGACGTGCTGCGGCGGCGGCGTTCGGCTTTGCCAGCAGGCAGCGCCGAAACTGGACGTGCGCTCCTTATCGGACTTCTGAAGCAGGATGGGGCCGATCTTGAGGCGTTGTTTGATGGGCGGCCCTATGGTCCCGAGCCATTGTCCGATGCGGAACGTGCTGCGGATGCCGATCCAAACGCGATTGACCTGTCGGATTGGACTGCCACGCGCCTGCAAGAGGTGCTTGGCGAGGCGTTTGACGCCAATATGGCCGCTATGCGCCACCGTGCGCCGGTCTTTCTACGGGTGAACCTGCGCAAAGCCACGCGCGAGAAAGCCGCAGATGTTTTGCAGAAAGACGGGGTTGCGACAATTGTCTCGCCTCTGGCCGACACCGCGCTTGAGGTCACCGAAGGCGCGCGGCGTGTGGCACAGAGCGCGGCCTATCGCGACGGGTTGGTGGAATTGCAGGACGCGTCGAGCCAAGCAGCGATAGCCATGCTGGACCTCCCCGAAGGGGCGCGCGTTCTTGATTATTGCGCCGGTGGTGGTGGTAAAACATTGGCCATGGCCGGGCGGGTTCAAAAGGGCCAGTTTTTTGCCCATGACATTGAGGCCCGCCGGATGCGCGACCTGCCGGAACGGGCCAAACGGGCCGGTGTTTCGGTGGCTTGCCTCGACAAGGCCGGGACCGTGTCCAAGGCACCTTACGATGTTGTGTTCTGCGATGTGCCCTGTTCCGGCAGCGGCACTTGGCGGCGCACGCCAGACGCCAAGTGGCGGTTTTCTCAGGAAGATTTAACCGCGCTTTTGCCGGTGCAGGCAGAGATTCTTGCAGAGGCAGCCGATCTTGTCGGCCCTTGCGGGCGGTTGGTCTATGCCACCTGTTCGCTCCTGCCCGAGGAAAACACCGACCAGATCGCAGGGTTCCTCGCCACGCATCCTGATTGGTCCGTGAGCGCATCGTGCCAGTGGACATTGGCCGATGGCTGCGACGGGTTTTTCGTCACTGAGCTGCGACGGGCGTAGAGCTTTACTTAAAATACAACCTAGGGGTGCACTCCCTTTAATCCGGTGTTAATCTTTCGCCATGAAGCTGTGGCGAAGATTGGTATGGGAGAGCGGATTGGCTCTAACGGCACTGGACTCAGGAGAGGAGGCGCATTTTGCGCGCCATGATTTGCTGCGCTCAGGGCTGCTCTGGGCGTTGGCGGCGGTGCTGTTTCTCGTGGCGGCGGTGGTGGTGCATCCCGACTTGCGATTCATGTTTTCGGCGGGTGGTCTTATGGTGCTGCTCGCAGGAGGGGTGAACTGGACCTATGCGCGATGGCGACAGCGACATAAGAGCAAAGTCTCCGAGGCGCTTGGCGCGATGATCGCGCTTGGCCCACATCAACAGTTTCTAAGTGATTCACAGGGGCGGATCCTCGCCGCGAACCGCGCCGGGCAGGCGGGCGCAGGCCCCGCTGACACCTTGGCGGGATGCCTTGAACGGGAATTGGCCGATGCCGAGGGGCTGGTCGGCGCGCTTTTGCTACGGGCGGCAGAGACGGGGGCCGCGCAAGAGGTGATTCCACGTCGCGATGGCCGTCTTGAGTTACATGTGATCCGCCTCACGGAAGGTTATTTCCAATGGCAGGTCGAACGCGAAGTGGTGCTGGTCGAGCGCGAAAGGGCCGGGGTGCCGCGCCTGCCGATGCTCACGGTGAGCGCCAAGGGGGCGATCTTATTCATGAACGCCGCTGCGCGGGATGTGATTGGCGGGCGGCGCACCGCGCTGCGCGATGTATTCGGCGATGGCGGGCCGCGGATCGGCGAGGTGAATACCGTGGTGACGGAACGCGGCGGGCAGCAATGTCTGGTGGCGGATTTCACCATCGGCGCCGGGCGGCGCGAGATTTATCTTTTGCCGACCGAGGCGCCAATGCCAGCGGGCGGTACGGCCCATTTCGAAGGCCTGCCAGTGGCTTTGCTAAAGATCGCCATTGATGGCCGTGTCTTGAGCGCCAACCGCGCTGCGCGCGATCTTATCCATACGCCACTCGGGCCGCGCACCGATATTTCGGTACTGATGGAAGGGCTTGGTCGCTCGATTCAGGATTGGTTGGCAGAGGCGGCGGCAGGCCATGGCAAACATCATTCGGAGTTTCTGCGCCTGACGCGCAAGGACCGGGAGGTGTTTGTGCAGGTCAACCTGAGCCGGGCGGTCGAGGGAGGAGATATCGTCCTCATCGCCGTTCTCAGCGATGCAACCGAGCTCAAATCGCTTGAGGCGCAATTCGTCCAGAGCCAGAAGATGCAGGCCATTGGCCAACTTGCCGGGGGCGTAGCACATGATTTCAATAACTTACTGACCGCGATCTCGGGGCATTGTGATCTTCTCCTGCTGCGTCACGATCAGGGCGATCCCGATTATGGCGATCTCATGCAGATCAACCAAAATACCAACCGCGCCGCCGCCCTTGTCGGACAGTTGCTGGCCTTTTCGCGCAAACAGAATCTACGCCCCGAAGTGCTTGACCTGCGCGATACGCTGGCCGACCTGACCCATCTCCTCAACCGGCTGGTGAGCGAGAAGGTGCGCCTGACCCTGATCCATGACCCCGAGCTTGAGGCGGTGCGCGCCGATAAACGGCAGCTGGAGCAGGTGTTGATGAACCTCGTGGTCAATGCGCGCGATGCAATGCCGTCGGGCGGCGAGGTCACGATCCAGACTGAGCGCCTGCGCCTGCGTGAGCCGCTCGAACGCGACCGGGCCACGGTGCCGCCGGGCGATTATGTCTGTGTGCGGGTGCGAGATGAGGGCGTTGGCATTCCCCCCGACAAGTTGCAGAAAGTGTTCGAACCCTTCTTTACCACCAAGCGCACCGGCGAAGGCACCGGGCTTGGCCTGTCGACGGCCTATGGCATCGTCAAACAGACCGGCGGCTATATTTTCGTTGATAGCACAGAGGGCGAGGGCACCTGTTTCACGCTGATATTCCCCAAGCATGACCTCTATGAACACCCCGCGCCGGGCAAGATTGCACAGCCCGCCGCGCGCCCGACTGCGCCCAAGGGGGGCGTGGTGCTGCTGGTCGAAGACGAGGCCCCGGTGCGCAGCTTTGCCTCGCGGGCGCTACGTTTGCGTGGGCTGACGGTGCTTGAGGCCGGATCGGGCGAAGAGGCGCTGGAGCTTCTGGAAGACGAAGACCTCGCCATTGATCTCTTTGTTTCAGATGTAGTGATGCCGGGGGTGGATGGACCGGGCTGGGTTACGCAGGCGCGTGAGAGCCGGCCAGAGGTTAAGGTGATCTTCATGTCGGGCTATGCCGAAGAGAGCTTTTCCGACAAACAGGCGCGGATTGCCAACTCGGTTTTCCTGCCCAAACCCTTTTCGCTCACCGACCTGACCAGCCTTGTGCTCGATCAGTTGCCGCCAGAGCCAGCCGCTCCCCCGGCCGATCCGGCGCCCGCGGCTCAGGAAATGCTGTCGTAAAGGGCGAATTCCTCGGCACATTTGCGCCGCATCTTGTCTTCGATCTTGGGTGAGAGCGTCAGTTCCATCCGTGGCGAGACGTTTTCCTGACCAAGGGTGATCTTTGTCTGCAACCGGTCTTCGAGAAAGCCAATGATCCCGGCCTGATCCTCATAGCGAAACAGATGCGTTACCCGAGTGCCATTTGGGCGCGGTTCGAGAAATTTCGCCTGACTGCCGACATTGGCAAAGGGCGGCTTGTCGCCCTTGCAATAGGCATCGACGAAGTCATCGAAACTCATGCCATGGGTCGAGTTGGATTTCCCTTTGAGAAAATCGCGCTGACGATAGCGGTACCAGCTCCCAAGCCAGCTTATGGGTTCGCGCATCACGGCCATGGTTTCCATGTTCTCTTCGCGACAGGCCTTTTCGAACATGGGGCGGAAAAACCGATTATAGCGATAGACCGGCGCGTGTTTGAGCTCGGGGGGATTCGAAATCACCATCGCGGCTTGCGGTGCCAAAGCTTTTTCAATCGCCGTGGTTCCGGTCTTGGGAACCGATAGAAAGACAAGCTTTTCATTCCAGAAAACAAGCATTTGTGCGCCTCAATTCACGTAATCAAAGGTTTTTCTATCTCGTAAACTACTCTTTAACGGCTTTCGGAAAAAGCTGTTTTAGACAAATTTCTATTGAAATGTTCTCCTTTTGATCTCATACAGTTTAAGAACAAGTCGAGAACAAACGCGATCATTGCCGCCCTGTGCGGTCTATGGAATAAGGAAGCGACGCAATGGCAACGGCAGAACTTTTCGAGATGAGCAGCAAAAAATCCGCAGATAAGCAAAAGGCGCTCGACAGCGCTCTGGCCCAGATCGAACGTCAGTTCGGCAAAGGCTCAATCATGAAACTCGGCGCTGACAACCCGGCCCAGGAGATCGAGTCGACCTCGACCGGCTCGCTTGGCCTTGATATCGCGCTTGGCATTGGTGGTCTGCCCAAGGGCCGCATCATCGAAATCTATGGCCCGGAAAGCTCGGGCAAGACGACGCTGACTCTGCATTGCATTGCAGAGGAACAGAAAAAGGGCGGTGTCTGCGCCTTTGTCGACGCCGAACACGCGCTCGATCCACAGTATGCCAAGAAGCTTGGCATTGATCTGGACGAACTCCTGATTTCGCAGCCCGATACCGGCGAACAGGCGCTTGAGATCACCGATACGCTGGTGCGCTCCGGCGCGGTCAACATGGTGGTGGTCGACTCGGTTGCCGCGCTGACCCCGAAATCCGAACTCGAAGGCGACATGGGGGATTCAAGCGTCGGCGTGCAGGCCCGCCTGATGAGTCAGGCTATGCGCAAGCTCACCGGCTCTATCTCGCGGTCGAACTGCATGGTGATTTTCATCAACCAGATCCGCATGAAGATCGGCGTCATGTTTGGCAGCCCTGAAACCACGACGGGGGGCAACGCGCTCAAATTCTATTCTTCCGTGCGCCTCGATATCCGCCGCATCGGCGCCATCAAGGACCGTGACGAAATCGTTGGCAACGCCACCCGCGTCAAGGTCGTCAAGAACAAGGTCGCGCCGCCCTTCAAACAGGTGGAGTTTGACATCATGTATGGCGAAGGCATCTCCAAGACCGGCGAACTTCTCGATCTTGGCGTCAAGGCCGGTGTCGTCGAAAAATCCGGCTCTTGGTATAGCTACGGCGATGAACGCATCGGTCAGGGCCGCGAGAATGCCAAGGGGTTCCTCAAGGAAAACAAGCGGATAGCCTACGAAATCGAAGATAAAATCCGCGCCGCGCACGGGCTTGATTTCGATATGCCCGAAGGTGTTGAGGATAATGATACGCTGATGGAAGACGAGGCCTGAAGGCTTCCCATCTCTGCTAAGTGACAGGCCGCTCCCATAGAGGGGGCGGCCTTTTCTTTGGGCCCATCGCGGCCCATGCTGCAAGTGCTGTGGACAGGGGCGTGCGAGGGGGGTAAACCCCCCTGAAACGCCTTGAAAACACACGCGAGAGACGCCGCACATGCCAAGCCTGAACGACATCCGGTCGACCTTTCTGAACTATTTCGCCAAGCAGGGCCACGAGATCGTGCCATCGAGCCCGCTCGTGCCGCGCAATGATCCGACGCTGATGTTCGTCAACTCCGGCATGGTGCAGTTCAAGAACTGCTTTACCGGCGTCGACAAACGCGACTATGTGCGCGCCACCACGGCGCAAAAATGCGTGCGTGCAGGCGGCAAACATAACGACCTCGACAATGTCGGCTATACCGCGCGTCACCACACGTTTTTCGAGATGCTCGGCAACTTCTCTTTCGGCGATTACTTCAAGGACGAGGCGATTGCTTTTGCATGGGAGCTGATTACCAAGGAATTCGAAATTCCCAAGGAACGGCTTTACACCACGGTTTACCATACCGATGACGAGGCGTTCGAAATCTGGAAAAAGGTCGGCGTGCCGGAAGAGCGCATCATCCGCATCGCCACATCGGACAATTTCTGGCAGATGGGCCCGACCGGCCCCTGCGGTCCGTGCACCGAGATCTTCTATGACCACGGCGATCATATCTGGGGTGGCCCTCCGGGCAGCCCGGAAGAAGACGGCGACCGGTTCATCGAGATCTGGAACATCGTTTTCATGCAGAACGAACAGTTCGAGGACGGGTCGATGGTTGATCTCGACATGCAGTCGATCGACACCGGCATGGGGCTTGAGCGTATTGGCGCGCTTTTGCAGGGCAGCCATGACAACTATGACACCGACCTGTTCAAATCGTTGATCGAGGCGTCGGCCAATGTGACGACGACCGAACCGTTTGGCGACAAGAATGTGCATCACCGGGTGATCGCCGATCACCTGCGTTCGACCTCGTTCCTGATTGCAGATGGCGTGATGCCGTCTAATGATGGCCGCGGTTATGTGCTGCGCCGGATCATGCGCCGCGCCATGCGCCATGCGCATCTCCTTGGTGCCAAGGATCCGGTCATGCATCAGCTTGTGCCGTCGCTGGTAAGCCAGATGGGCCAAGCTTATCCGGAACTCGGCCGTGCGCAGGCGCTCATCGAAGAGACACTGCGGCTTGAAGAGACCCGTTTCAAACAGACGCTTGATCGGGGCCTGAAACTGCTTGATGACGAACTCGACGGGCTGGCCGAGGACGCACCGCTTCCGGGCGAGGCCGCGTTTAAGCTTTATGATACCTACGGTTTCCCGCTTGACCTGACGCAGGATGCGCTGCGCGAGAAGGGCCGCGCGGTCGATACCGACGGGTTTGACGAGGCCATGGCCGAGCAGAAAGCCAAGGCGCGTGCCGCATGGTCCGGGTCGGGCGACGCCGCAGATAACGCGATCTGGTTCGACATTGCCGAAGCCAGCGGTGCGAGCGAATTCCTCGGCTATGACACCGAGAGCGCCGAGGGGCAGGTCGTCGGGATCGTGGTCGATGGTAAGACCGTGGACGCGCTCGACGAGGGCACCGAGGGCTGGATCGTGATGAACCAGACGCCGTTTTACGGCGAATCCGGGGGGCAGGTTGGCGATACCGGCATCGTGAGCCGCCTTGAGAACCGCGATGAACTGGCCAAGGTTTCCGACAGTCAGAAATTCGCCGATGGTAAGCTCATCGCGCATAAGGTCACCATGACACGTGGCAAGATGGCCAAGGGCGATCCGGTGCTGATGGAGGTGGACCATGCCCGCCGTGGCGCGATCCGCGCCAACCACTCGGCCACGCACCTGCTACACGAAGCCCTGCGCGAGGCGCTTGGCGATCACGTGGCACAGCGCGGCTCGCTCAATGCCGCCGATCGCTTGCGGTTTGACTTTAGCCATGCCAAGGCGTTGTCGCCTGAGGAAATGCATAAGGTCGCGACCGATGTGAACGCCTATATTCGCCAAAATACCGCTGTGGAAACCCGGATCATGACCCCGGATGACGCGCGCGACATCGGCGCGCAGGCGCTCTTTGGCGAGAAGTATGGCGACGAGGTGCGTGTGGTCTCCATGGGCCGTGCCAATACCGGCAAGGGCTTTGACGGCAATACCTATTCGATCGAACTTTGCGGCGGCACCCATGTGAAACAGACTGGCGATATTGGCGTGTTTGTCCTTCTGGGCGATAGCGCGTCGTCGGCCGGTGTGCGCCGGATCGAGGCGCTGACCGGCGAGGCGGCGTTTGCTTATCTCGAAGATCAGGCCAACCGTATGGCCGAGGTCGCGGGCACCCTTAAGGCACAGCCCGCCGAGGTTGCCGACCGTCTCAAGGCGCTTCTGGATGAGCGCAAATCGCTTCAGAACGAAGTTGCGCAATTGCGCCGCGAATTGGCTATGTCCGGCGGGGCCGGGCAGGGCGGTGGTGCCGAGGCCAAGGATGTGAACGGCATCAAGTTCCTTGCGCAGTCGCTTACCGGCGTGTCCGGCAAAGACCTGCGCCCGCTTATCGACGAGCATAAAACCCGGATCGAGAGCGGCGCAGTGCTGCTCATCGCCGACGACGGCGGCAAGGTTGCCGTGGCGGCGGGCGTGACGGACGACCTGACCGACAAGGTTTCTGCGGTCGATCTGGTCAAGGCCGCGGTCGAAGCGCTTGGCGGTAAGGGCGGCGGGGGCCGTCCGGATATGGCGCAGGGCGGTGCCAAGGATGCCAGCAACGCAGACGCCGCCATGGCCGCAGCAGAAGCTGTGATCGCGGGCTGATCCTCTGGTCAATTTGGGCTTGGGTTTTCTGGCAAGGGTTTTACACTGCCGGAAAACGCCAAACTCAGAGGAAACCACGATGCCCGCACTTTGGATCGCCCACGTAACCGTCACCGATGCCGAGGCCTATGGCAAATATGCCGAACTGGCCGGACCGGCGATTGCCAAACATGGCGGGACGTTTATTGCCCGCGGTGGCCGCTATGTGCAGCTTGAAGGCCAGGAGCGCCCGCGCAATGTTGTCGCGCGGTTCCCGAGCGTCGAGGCGGCGGTCGAATGCTATAACAGTGACGACTATCAACTCGCTCTGAGTCACGCGCGGGACGCGTCGGAGCGTGAATTGATGGTTGTTGAAATCGAAGAATAATCAACACCTTACAAGGCAAAGATAAAGCCCCGGATCATTGATCCGGGGCTTTCTTTTGTTAGCCTTGTGCTTTGGACATGCGCTTGCGCTCATGCGGGTCGAGATAGCGTTTGCGCAGCCGGATGTTGTTCGGTGTGACCTCGACAAGCTCGTCATCGTTGATATAGGCGATGGCCTCTTCAAGGCTGAGCGTCATCGGCGTGGTCAGGCGCACCGCTTCGTCGGTGCCCGAAGCGCGCACGTTGGTGAGCTTCTTGCCTTTGAGCGGGTTCACTTCAAGATCGTTCTCGCGGCTGTGCTCGCCGATAATCATGCCCTGATAGACCTTGGTCTGGGCGCCGATCATCATCTTACCGCGATCTTCGAGGTTCCAAAGCGCATAGGCCACCGCGTCACCATCTTCCATCGAGATCAGAACGCCGGCACGACGGCCCGGGATCGGGCCCTTGAACGGGGTCCAGCCGTGGAACACGCGGTTGAGAACCCCGGTGCCGCGCGTATCGGTGAGGAATTCGCCGTGATAACCGATGAGCCCACGCGAGGGCACATGGGCGATGATGCGGGTCTTGCCCGCGCCTGCGGGGCGCATCTCGACAAGTTCGCCTTTGCGTGCGCCGGTGAGCTTTTCGATCACGGCACCCGAATATTCGTCATCCACGTCGATGGTGGCTTCTTCGACGGGTTCCATCTTCTGGCCGTCTTCTTCGCGCATGATGACCTGCGGGCGCGAGATCGACAGCTCAAAGCCTTCGCGGCGCATGTTCTCGATGAGAACGCCCATCTGGAGTTCGCCCCGGCCCGAAACCTCAAAGGCTTCGCCGCCCGGCGTGTCGGCGATCTTGATCGCGACGTTGGATTCGGCCTCTTTCATGAGACGATCACGAATGACCCGGCTCTGAACCTTTTTGCCATCGCGGCCCGCAAGGGGGCTGTCGTTGATGCCAAAAGTAACGGTGATGGTGGGCGGGTCGATCGGCTGTGCCTCAAGCGGCGTATCCACGGCCAGCGCACAGATCGTATCGGCGACGGTCGCCTTGGACATGCCCGCGATGGAGACGATATCGCCGGCTTGCGCCTCTTCGATATCCTGCTGGGCAAGGCCCCGGAAGGCTTGGATTTTGGTGACGCGGAATTGCTCAATCTTCTGACCGACGCGGGAAATGGCCTGCACCGTCGCGCCAACCTTGAGCGTGCCGCTTTCGACACGACCCGTCAGGATGCGACCCACGAAGGGATCGGCACCAAGAGTTGTCGCCAGCATGCGGAAATCTTCGCCCTGATGCGCGATCTGCTTGGGCGAGGGGACGTGGTTCACGATGAGGTTGAACAGTGCGTGCAAATCCTTGCGTGGCCCGTCCAGCTCGGCATCGGCCCAGCCATTGCGGCCCGAGGCATACATATGCGGAAAGTCGAGCTGATCTTCGGTGGCATCAAGCGAGGCGAAGAGGTCGAAACATTCATCAAGCGCGCGATCCGGTTCGGCATCGGGCTTGTCGACCTTGTTCAGAACCACAATCGGGCGCAGGCCGAGGGCAAGCGCCTTGGAGGTCACGAATTTGGTCTGCGGCATCGGGCCTTCGGCAGCGTCCACAAGAAGGACAACACCATCCACCATCGACAGGATACGCTCGACCTCGCCGCCGAAATCGGCGTGGCCGGGGGTGTCGACGATGTTGATACGCGTGCCTTTCCACTCGACCGAGGTCGGCTTGGCGAAAATGGTGATCCCGCGTTCGCGTTCGAGATCGTTGCTGTCCATGGCGCGTTCGGCCACGTCCTGGTTTTCGCGGAATGCGCCGGACTGTTTGAGAAGCTCATCGACAAGGGTCGTCTTGCCGTGGTCCACGTGCGCAATGATCGCAATGTTACGAAGGTCCATCAGATATGCCTTTCCTGTTCGCGCTTCGCCTATAGCGCGCACGCCGAAAAGGCTAGCCCCTTAATGGCCTGCGCTTTCGGAAAACAGGTTAATGACCAGAATGCCGCACAGGATCAGGCCAATCCCGAGGATTGCGGGCATATCAAGCCGCTGTTGAAAGGCAAAATAGCCGATAATAGCGACAAAGACGACGCCAAAACCGCACCAGATCGCATACATGATCCCAACGGGTAGGGTCTTGAGCGTCAGGCTCAGGAGGTAAAAAGAGATCGCATAGCCGATCACAACGATCACTGAGGGCCAGAAACGGGAAAACTGCTGGCTTGCCTGAAGGGCCGAGGTGGCGATGGTTTCGCACAGAACAGCCAGCATAAGAATGGCATAGACCTTGACCATGGCGCGTCTCCTTTGAGTCCTCTCAAAAGACGTAGCGTGCCGGAGTCGATGGCGCAATCCCGGTGGATTATCGCGCGATATAGCGGTCGCGGCGGTGGTTGGTGAGGATGACGTAATTTGTCACCGCCGCTCCGATGAAGGAATAGAATACGGTCATCGGCGGGAAAAGCAGGATGGCGAGGGCAAAGACGCAAATATCAAAGCCGAGTTGCACCTTGCCAGCCTTGATGCCATGCGCATCCTGAAGCCAGACCGCCACGATCCCGACCCCGCCCAGCGTTGCCCCATGGCGAAACAGGATGAGAAGCCCAGACCCCGAGGTCACGCCGCCAAGGATTGCCCCGGCCAGAGGGTGCAGGAATGAGAACCCAAGCACCTGCGGCAAAAGGAAGGTCCAGCCGATAAGGATCGCCACGGCGGCAAAGGTCTTGAGCGTGAAGAGCCAGCCCATGCGATAGATCGCCACCGCATAAAAGGGCAGGTTGATGACAAAGAACACCGCCCCAAAGCTCCAGTCGCCCCAATAAGACACCAGAAGAGACAGGCCCGCGACCTGCCCGGTGATGAGGTCTCCAGCTTGCAGAAATTGCACCGAGAGCGCCATGAGAAGCGTGCCCACGACAAGGCCCTGAAGATCTTCGAATTTCGAATGCCGGTCGGCAGGGGGAGTTTCGAGAAGGAATGCCATATCCCGTGTCATACCCGAGGTGCAGGAATTGTCCAGAGGAGCAGCGCGGCTTTGCACGGCAACTCTAAAGAACGATTTCTAGTTGCCTGAAATCAATGCTTTATCTTGATTTGTTTTCCGAAAACCAAATCCGCACCCGGCGTTGAATATGGGTCCACAGAGCAGGCGCGCCGCGTGTGACCTTGGTGCCGACGCGGGTTTCAAGCTGTGCTTCGGTCACGTCATATTCAAGCCACGAGCCGCCCCCCGTCATCAGGTTGCCATGGCAGGGCTGTGCCCGGTCCACGGCGCGGGCAAAGATGGCGTCATCGCTCTCGCCTGCCTCAAACTCATCCCAGAGCGCGCGTAATTCACCGCCCTGATCTTCGGGCAGGAGGGCGAAAAGACGGTCCGCCGCGGCGATTTCCCCGGCTTCCTTTTCGGCCGGATCATGCGCGCCGTGAATGGGGGTATCGCCTGCGTCGATCTCGACAAGGTCATGTAGGAGAAGCATACGGATCACCCGGTCGATATTGACCGGGCGGTTGGCATGTTCGGCCAAAATCATCGCATAAAGCGCGATATGCCAGCTATGCTCGGCGGAATTTTCGCGGCGCGACCGATCCAGGAGAGTCGAGGCGCGCAATACGGATTTGAGCCGGTCAGCCTCATCCAGAAAAGCAAGCTGGGCGTCGAGACGCGGGCTCATTTCTTCAACTCAAAGCCCTTGGCCTTGAGTTTTTGCTCAAGCAGCTCGCGGGCGCGTTCTTCGGCCGCATAAACGCGCACGGCGGTATTAAAGGCCTCATGCAGCGTCGAGGACGTCTCTTCGAGCGTGTCCGCAATGTTTTTGACCAGCAGATGGTCATCAATAACCTTCTGCGCTTCAAGCACGTCACGCGCGAGGCGGTTGGCGATATCGTCGTAATAGGCCATCGGATTGCCTTAGCGGGTGGTCTCGGTCAGGCGTCGTTTGACGTAATCTGTCACCGAGCCAACCATCGTATCCATATATTCTTCGGTCTCGAAGAAATGCCCGGCACCTTCAACCTGTTCATGGGTGATGGTGATGCCCTTCTGCTCATGCAGCTTGCCCACAAGGGTTTCCGTATCCGCCGGCGGCGCGACGCGGTCGGCGGTGCCGTTGATGATAAGGCCCGAAGAGGGGCAGGGCGCAAGGAACGAGAAATCGTACATATTGGCGGGCGGCGCGACCGAGATAAAACCGGTGATTTCGGGGCGGCGCATCAAAAGCTGCATACCGATCCACGCGCCGAACGAGAACCCCGCAACCCAGCAATGCTTGGAGTTGGTGTTCATCGACTGAAGATAATCCAGCGCCGAGGCCGCATCGGAAAGTTCGCCAACGCCCTGATCGTATTCGCCCTGGCTACGGCCCACACCACGGAAGTTAAAGCGCAACACGGTAAAGCCCATGTTGTAAAACGCGTAGTGCAGGTTATAGACAACCTTGTTGTTCATAGTCCCGCCAAATTGCGGGTGCGGATGGAGCACGATGGCGATCGGCGCGTCCTTTTCCTTTTGCGGATGGTAGCGGCCTTCAAGCCGTCCTTCGGGTCCGGGAAAAATCACCTCGGGCATGGGCGTCCGTCTCTCCTGCGCGTCGCGCCGAGTCTATTCTTGACGAATATGCTCGGACACTTTAGAACAATTCTAAGCTGGCCGGTGTCATACCGGCTGCGGTGCATGGGATGTATGCCTTGCGGCGCGCAACGTCAATCAATTCGCGGGGGGTGCCGCATGAAACTTTCAACCAAAGGGCGTTATGCTGTCGTTGCGCTGGCCGATATTGCGCTTCAGAAGGGCGACAAGCTGGTCACGCTGGCCGAGATTTCGGCGCGTCAGGATATTTCGCTCCCTTATCTCGAACAGCTTTTCGTAAAACTGCGCCGGGCTGGCCTTGTTGAGTCGGTGCGCGGGCCGGGCGGCGGCTATCGTCTTGCGCGGCTTGCGTCGGAAATCCGTATCGTGGATGTGCTCTCGGCGGTGGATGAAACGGTTTCGGCGCTTCACACCGGAGCGGGGGCAAGCGGGGGGTCTTCCGGCTCTCGTGCTCAATCGCTGGCCAATCGCCTTTGGGAAGGGCTTTCGGCGCATGTTTATGTCTTCCTGCACCAGACCCGGCTTTCGGATGTGATCGAGAACGAACTCGCGCCGTGCCCGGCGATTCCGAATATCTTTTCTGTGGTGGATGCCGAATAATGCGCGTCTATCTCGACCATAACGCCACGGCGCCCCTGCGCCCGGAGGCGCGCGCTGCGATGATCGCGGCGATGGATGTGGTCGGGAACC
>JAAEZB010000062.1:3940-19063 GCA_018223085.1 Paracoccaceae bacterium | reverse complement strand
GGGGCGGAGGTCATCAGGGTGGCGGCGTTGATGACGGACCATTCGATGCCGGAATCCGAGGTTGAGAAGATGCTGAGGCCGACGGTGACGGGGCGGGTTTCTTCGGAGTTGGTCACGATCAGGGGCCAGAGGAAATTGTTCCAGTGGTGGCTTACCGAGACCAGCCCGTAGGCGAGGTAGATCGGTTTGGCGAGGGGCACGTAGACGCGCCAGAGGATCGACAATGCGCTAGCGCCTTCGATGCGGGCGGCGTCGTCGAGTTCGCGGGGCACAGTCATGAAGCTCTGGCGGATGAGGAACACGCCAAAGCCCGAGGCGATATAGGGCAGGGCGATGGCGGTGATCGTATCGACAAGGCCGAGGGTGCGGATCATGCGGTAATTCTCGACGATGAGGATGTCGGGCATCACCAGCAGTTGCAGCAGGACCAGCGAGAACAGCACATCGCGCCCCGGAAAGCGGTAGCGGGCAAAGGCATAGGCCGCGAGGGTGCAGAGGATGAATTGCCCAATGAGGATCGCGGTCACGAGGATGAAGGTGTTGAGGAAGTAGCGCGCGAAGGGGGCGGCCTGCCAGGCTTTTGCGAAGTTTTCCAACGTCAGGGGCGCGGTGAGGACAAAGCGGGCCTCGTAGGCCGCCGGGTGGATGGCGGTCCATATGGCGTAGATCAGGGGCAGAACCCAGAGAAGCGCGAGGAGGATGGCGGCGGTATGGCCGAGCCAGCGATCGAAGCCGGTCATTTGTAGTGCACCTTTCGATCGAAGAGGAAGAACTGGCCGATGGCGAGGATGCACAAGAGCACCAGCATGACCACGGTCAGTGTTGCGCCATAGGCCGTATCCCAGAAGCGGAACGAGGTTTCGTAGATATAGAACAGGAGCAGTGAGGAGGCGTTGTCGGGGCCACCGCCGGTCAGGATAAAGATGTGATCGACGAGGCGGAAGGAGTTGATGACGGCATTGACCGAGACAAAGAGCGTTGTCGGCATCAGGAGCGGGAAGGTGATGCGGCGGAAGATGGTCCAGCTGCTTGCGCCCTCAATGCGGGCGGCCTCGGTGAGTTGTGGCGGGATGGTTTGCAGCGCGGCGAGGTAGAAGATCATGAAGAAACCCGCCTCTTTCCAGACGGTTACCACCATGATTGCACCGAGCGCGGTATCGGGGCTTCCGAGGAGGTTGGTCTGACCATACCCAAAGAGGCCGATGAGTTGGTCGATGAGGCCAAAACCGGGAGTGTAGAAGAAGAGCCAGATATTGGCGACCGCGATCAGCGGCAGGACGGTTGGTGTAAAATAGGCCATGCGGACAAAGCCACGCCCCAAGAAGCTCTGATTGACGAAAAGCGCCATGGCGATGGCGAGGGCGATTGAAGCGGGGATTGTGCCGAGGGCGAACCAGAGGTTGTTGGTCAGCACCTTCCAGAAGATCGGGTCATTCAGGAGGCGTTCGTAATTGTCGAGGCCGACAAAGACGGCGGGGCGGCGGCCACGCGGGGTTGAGAAAAAGCTATTCCAGACCGTTGTGACGGCGGGCAGATGGGTAAAAAGCGCCAGAAGCGCCATGGCCGGAAGAACCAAAAGCCATCCATGTATCCAGTCGCGTCGCGTCATCGTGGTCTCCGGGGAAAAGGGAGGACGGGCCCTTAGAAGGCCCGTCCAAGGGTTTGGTTACTGGCCCATGCGGTAGGGCTTGAGGATGGCGTCGGCCTGAGCCTGAGCTTCCTTCAGGGCGGTGGCGGCGTCTTTCTGACCGGTGATCGCAGCGGCGAGGGCATCGTTGAAGATGCGGGTGATGCGCTGGTTCTGGTAGGTCGAAAGCTCGGCCACGGCGAATTCAAGCTGGTCTCGGGCGACGAGAACCGGCGGGAAGTCCTTGGCGTAGGCCTTCATGGTGTCGGTTTCCCAAGTGGCCGGGCGCGGGGCGACATAGCCGGTTGCCATGGTCCATTTGGCGGATTGTTCCGGCGCGGTGATCCACTTGATGAAGTCGACCGAGGCGGAAAGCTGTTCGTCCGAGGTGCCTTTGAAGAGGTAGAAGTTACCGCCACCCGTCGGGGCACCACGGCGTTTGTTGGCGGGCAGCATGGCGACGCCAAAGTCAAACGGAGCGTTCTTGCGCACGTTGGTGAGGTTGCCGGTGGTGGTCCACATCATGGCGGTCTGGCCTTCGAAGAACGCCTTGGGGGTTGCGCCCCACTCGACGATGCCCGGCTCCATGACGCCGTGATCTTTGCTCAGGGCGACGAGGTATTCGAGGGCTTCGATGACTTTGGGATCGTCAAAGTTGGTCTTGTTGCCTTCGGCATTGGCAAGGATCACGTCATTCTGGGTCGTGAGGCCCTGGAAGAGCCAGTAGGGGAAGCCGGAGGTCGGGATACGCACGCCCCATTGGGTGACGTTGCCGTTGGCGTCACGCTTGGTCAGGGTTTTGCCCATTTCGACCATTTCGGTCCAAGTGGCCGGGGGGGTGTTTGCGTCGAGGCCTGCTGCGGCGAAGGCGTCTTTGTTCCAGTAGAGGACCGGGGTCGAACGCTGGAAGGGGATGCCGTAGGTTTTGCCGCCGGTTTGGCTGTTTTCCATGAAGGCGGGGTAGAAGCTGTTGAGCCATGCCTTGTCTTCATCGGTTTTGATGAAGTCGTCGAAGGGCAGGATCAGATCTTCGTCGATCAGGGTAAACATGTCGACCGAGAGGGCCACCGAAAGCTGCGGAGCGTTGCCGCCACGGGCTGCGGTAATCACCTTGGTGATGGTGTCCTGATAGGACCCGGCATAGACGGCGTCGATGTTTACGCCGGGGTTCATCGCCATGTAGTCCTTAGTCAGGCCTTCGATGGTTTCGGCCGCACCGCCGCCAACAGCGACGGGGAAGTAGAATTGCAGGTCGGTGGCCTTGGCCGGCAGGGTGCCGGCGACAGCCATGGCCGCAGTCATTGCGGCGCCTTTGAAGAGCTTCGCGAACATGATCAGAGATCCTCTGTCTGAAGGGAGGGCGCCGTGGCGCCGGTTGACCCGGCCGGAACCCCGGCGCGGGAGAGGGTCGAGGCAACATCGGGCAGGTCCACACGGTGGCCCGTTGCTGCGTCAAACAGGTGCAGATCGCGCGGCGCAAAGGCGAGCGGGATCGGTTGGCCCGGATTGGGCAGGGATTGGCCGGGCACGCGTAGGATCAGCGGCGCAGCGCCGAGCACCCCATGCACAAGCGCATCGGCGCCGAGATATTCGATGCCGGTCACAGTCATCGAAAGGGGGCTTTGCGCGGCGATGTGAAGGGCCTCGGGACGCAGGCCAGCCGTCAGGCGGGACCCGGTGGCACGTTCGAGGGCGACGCCCGCTTCGCGCAGCTCTTCCGCCGGGAGGAGGTTCATTGGCGGGGTGCCGATAAAGCGCGCGGTGAAGGTTGTGGCGGGGCGTTCGTAGAGGTCTTGGGGGGCGGCGATTTGTTCGACGCGGCCCGCGTTCATGAGGACCACCTGATCGGCCATGGTGATGGCTTCGACCTGATCGTGGGTCACGTAGACCATGGTGAAGCCCAGCTCGCGTTGCAGCACGCGCAGCTCGGTGCGCATGGTCTGGCGCAGTTTGGCATCGAGGTTGGAGAGCGGTTCATCCATCAGGCAGACGGAGCGTTCGGCGATGACGGCGCGGCCGAGCGCGACGCGCTGTTGCTGACCGCCCGAAAGCTGGGCCGGTTTGCGGTCGAGATAGTCCTCAAGGCCCAGCAGGGCGGCGACGCGGTTAAGGCGTTTCTGACGTTCTTTGCGGGGGACGCGGCGGGTGCGCAGGCCGAAGATGATATTCTCGGCCACGTCGAGATGCGGGAACAGGGCGTAGGATTGGAACACCATAGAGAGGTCACGCTTGTCGGCGGGGGCGGTGGTCACATCGGTGCCGCCGATCATGACTTGTCCGGCGCTGGCGGTTTCCAGCCCCGAGATGATGCGCAAAAGGGTGGATTTGCCACATCCCGAAGGGCCGAGGAGGGCGGTGAAACTCCCGGCGGGGATGTCGATATTGACGTCCGAAAGGGCTTGGGTGCTGTCCCAGTTTTTAGAGACACCGCTCAGGCGAATGTCGCGGCCACCGGTTTTGATCGTCGTGGTCATTGGGTGGCCTCCGTGATGATGACATCCCGGCCCGCGGCGTGCAGGGCGTCGAGGATCGGGGCCGGGGGAGCACCGTCGCAGATCACTTTGTCCACATCCGTGATATGGCCGCCGCGCACATGGGCGGGGCGGGAGAACTTGCTCTGATCGAGGAGAAGGACGGAGCAGCGGGCGTTGCGTTTGATGGAAAGGCGGCTGGCGACTTCGCTTTCGGTAAAGTCGAGAAGCGTGCCGTCGGCGGCCACCCCGGCCACGCCGAAGACGCCGAAATCAACCTGATAGCGGTCAAAGAAGGCTTCGGTCTCGGGGCCGAGAATATCGTGGTCGCCGGGGCGGACCTGACCACAGGGGACAGACACGGACCAGCCTTCGCGATCGCAGACATGGGTTGCGGTATGTAGGTTGTTGGTCAGGAGTGTGATGTCGGAGAGGCCGGTCAGTTCGCGCACGGCGATTTCCGGTGTGGTGCCGATGGAGACGGCGAGGCTCTGGCCGTTGCTCACCAGTCCGGCAAAGCCCCGCGCGATGGAGAGTTTGGCTGAGAGGTTCAAAACGCGGCGCGACGTATAGCCCAGATTGCCCTCGCGGGGCGGCTCTACCCCGCCATGCAGGCGCCGCAGCTCGCCCATTTCGCACAGGATATTGACGTCCCGGCGGATCGTCTGTGCAGACACTTCAAAATGGCGCGCGAGCGTTTCAATGGCGCGATGGCCGCTGGCATGCACCTGAGCGAGGATGTCGCGCTGTCGGTCCGATAGGGGAATCGTGGTGTCGTTCATCCGGGAGGCCTTGTTGTTCCCGGTGGAGGCTGAGCCTGGTTTGTTACGTTCATTTGAACCTTTGATGGCGTTCAAATGAAAACATCGCCCCATCAGGCGCGATCAGATGTGGGGCGTTGAGGGGCGCGAATGCTCACCCGCTGGAAGGATCAGGTTTCGTCATTCTGTCACAAAACTTTGGCCAATCGGTCAAAAAACATCCCTAGAGCGGACCTCATACAAGCGCCGTGCGACACGTGGAGTCGGCGGCGTTCTGTTCCATGGGGGCGCAGACCCCTGTTCATCACCCGGTCGCGCAAACTGTTCTGTGCGTCCTGTCTTTTTTCCCCGATCGGGGCCAACGTGAGCGGAGATCACGATGAAACGCTTTACACTTGCGGCCGCAGCCGCGTCGCTGCTGTCCGGTGCGGCCTATGCCGAGACCGAAATCACCCTTTGGCATGCTATGGGCGGCGCGCTTGGCGAGACCGTCAATGCGATTGCCGAGGATTTCAATGCTTCGCAGGACGCCTATAAGATCACTCCGGTGTTCAAGGGCACTTACGAAGAGACCCTCACCGCCGGGATCGCTGCGTTCCGTGCGGGCGAACAGCCCAACATCCTTCAGGTGTTCGATGCGGGCGCCGCAACCGTGATCGGTGCCAAGGGCGCGACCGTGGCCGTGGAAGACCTGCTCAAGGAGAGCGGCACCGGGTTCGACATCGAAGATTACATCTCGGGCGTGCGGTATTTCTATGCCGACAGCGATGGCAAGATGATCGGCATGCCGTTCAACTCGTCCTCGCCGGTTATGTATTACAACGTGAACGCGCTTGAAGCCGCTGGCGTGACGCCGCCGAAGACCTGGGAAGAGTTCCAGACGGTGACGGCTCCGGCCCTGAAAGATGCCGGTTATGTCGGTCTGTCGCAGTCGCACCTGCCGTGGATCTTTACCGAGAACTTCATGTCGCGCCACAACCTGCCGTTCGCGACCAACGACAACGGTTATGACGGTGTCGACGGCACCAAGATCCTCGTGAACAACGACGCGATCAAGAACCACTTCAAAGCCGTTACGGATTGGCAGGACAAAGGGTTCTTCCAGTGGTTCGGCACCGGCTGGGGCGACAACCAGACGCCGTTCGAAGAAGGCAAGGTTGCGATCTGGCTTGGGTCGTCGGGTTCGTTTGGTGGTCTGTCCAAGAAGGACCTGCCGTTTGAATTTTCGGCCACTTACCTGCCTTATTGGGAAGCTGTGACCAAGGAGCCCAAGCAGACCTTCATTGGTGGTGCGTCGCTTTTCGCAATGGCGGGCAAGTCGGCAGAAGAAAACAAAGCCACGGCCGCGTTCTTTGAATTCCTGACCAAGCCGGAGACGCAGTTCTTCTGGCATAAAGAAACCGGTTATGTCCCGGTCACCGAAGCGGCTTATGAGCTTGCCAAGAAGGAAGGCCACTATGAGGCGATGCCGGCGGCCGAAATCGGCATCAAGCAGCTTTCGCTTCCGGCGGGTGCGCACACCAAGGGCTATCGCATGGGCTTTTACGTGCAGATCCGTGACGTGATGAACCGCGAATATGGCCGCATCCTCACCGGTGAGACAGACGTGGACGCCGCGTTTGCCAACATCGAGAAAGAGGCCAACGGTCTGCTTGAGCGTTTCGCCAAGACCCAGAAGTAACGATTTCATCGAAACACATGGGGGCGGCTGCGGGGAACCGTGGCCGCTGCCACTTTGAACGACAGGGGGCGTCATGAAACGCGCAGGGTTTGCAACAAAATGGTTGCCCATTTTGCTTTTGGTACCGCAGCTTACGATTATCGCGGTGTTCTTTTATTGGCCCGCCGCGCATGCGGTGCAGTCGTCCTTTTATCTTCAGGATCCATTCGGGTTCGGGTCGAGCTTTGTCGGGTTCGACAATTACAGCGACCTGATGGACAACCGTGAATACCGACGCATCGCGTGGTTCACGGTGATCTTTACGGTGCTGGTCACGTTCTTTTCGCTGGCGATTGCGCTTTTGCTTGCGGTGAAGGCGGACAAGGTTATCCGGGGGGCCAAAAGCTATCGCACGCTTATCATGTGGGTCTATGCCGTGGCGCCGCCGGTGGCCGGGTTCATCGGGCTTATCCTGTTCAACCAGAGCTGGGGGCCGCTTACGCGGTTGATTGGCCAGTTCGGGCATCAGTTTACCCTTGGGGTCAACTATACCGATACGGCCTTTGCCATGGTTTTGGTTTCTGTGTGGAAGCAGGTGCCGGTCAATTTCATTTTCTTCCTGTCGGGTCTACAATCCATTCCGAAATCCGTGCGTGAGGCCGCGTTGATCGACAACCGGTCGGCCTCGGGGCGGTTCTGGGATGTGACCTTTCCGCTTTTGGCACCGACCGGTTTTTTCCTTTTGATCATCAACATCACCTACGCGCTTTTTGATACGTTCGGTGTCATCGATACGCTTGTGAAGGGCGAGCCGGGGAATAACCCGATGACCCTTGTTTACAAGGTCTATGTTGACGGGTTCCGCGGCAATGACCTTGGCGGGTCGTCGGCGCAGTCGGTGATCCTGATGATCCTTGTTCTGGCCCTGACCGTGTTCCAGTTCCGCATGCTTGAGCGGCGCATTCATTATACCTGAGGTTCGATATGTCCGAAGCCAACGCAGCGGCCATGGCAGCCGCAACCCTTTCCACCCCGTCTAAGGGACGCCGGATCAAGGCCGGGACGGTGTTCGATCATCTGATCCTCATTCTTGGGGCGCTTTTCATGATTGTGCCGCTCATCATGGTGTTTCAGATGACCACCGTGCCCGATGTCGAGGTCATCAAGACCGGCCCGAGCTTTAAGATCGGCGATCAACTTGACGACAATTTCAACAAGGCGATGTTCGAGGCATCGGGGTTTTCGGGGAAGAACACTGGCACCAACATGTTGCTAAACTCGTTCATCCTTGGGATCGGGTTTGCCGTTGGCAAGATCGTTATCGGGATGATGGCGGCCTATGCGATTGTCTATTTCCGTCTGCGCTTTGCGACGCTGGCGTTCTGGGTCATCTTCACTACGCTTCTTTTGCCGCTCGAAGTCAGGATTTTGCCGTCTTACGAGGTGGTGCAGCGGCTTGGGATGCTCAACACCTATCAGGGGCTTATCATCCCGTTGATTGCCTCGGCGACGGCGACGTTCTTCTTTCGCCAGTATTTCCGGTCGGTGCCCGAGGAGCTTGTCGAGGCGGCGCGCATTGATGGGGCGGGGCCGGTGAAGTTCTTCGTCGATATCCTTGTGCCGCTTTCCAAAACCATGATCGCGGCGATGTTCATCATCATGTTTGTCTATGGTTGGAACCAGTACCTCTGGCCCACCATGATCACCACCGAGGAGGACATGTTCACCCTCGTGCGCGGGATCAAGCAGATCACGCAGGTGATGGAGGGCAACCGTATCCCCGAATATGGCCGGGCGAACCTGTTGGCGATTATCGCCATCATCCCGCCGGTCTTTGTCGTCATTTTCTTCCAGAGCTGGTTCGTCAAGGGCCTGACGGAATCCGATAAGTAAGGACAGTTTTCATGGCTCAAGTACATCTGAATGACCTTCATAAGGTTTATCCCAATGGCTACGAGGCGTTGAAGCCTTCGAGCTTTCATATCGAGGATGGGGAGTTTGTTGTCCTTGTCGGGCCTTCGGGCTGTGGCAAGTCGACATTGTTGCGGATGGTCGCCGGTCTTGAGGAGATCACGGCGGGTGCGCTCAAGATCGACGACAAGGTGGTCAATCATGTGGACCCGGCGGATCGCGATATTGCCATGGTGTTCCAAAACTATGCGCTCTACCCGCATATGACGGTGCGCAAGAACATCGCCTATGGGCTACAGAACCGGAAAGTGGCCAAGGACGAGATCGCCCGTAAGGTTGATGAGGCGGCGGAGATGCTCAATCTCGGGGAATACCTTGATCGCAAACCTTCGCAGCTTTCGGGCGGGCAGCGTCAACGGGTGGCCATGGGCCGCGCGATTGTGCGGGATCCGTCTCTGTTCCTTTTTGACGAGCCGCTTTCGAACCTTGATGCCAAGCTGCGCCATCAGATGCGGATCGAAATCAAGGCGTTGCAGCGTCGCCTTGGGGTCACGTCGATCTATGTCACCCACGACCAGGTGGAAGCGATGACCATGGCGGACCGGATCATTGTCATGAATGCGGGGCGGATCGAACAGATTGGCACGCCCGAGGAGGTCTATCACCGACCGGCCTCGACCTTTGTGGCGAGTTTCATGGGGGCGCCGCCGATGAACCTTTTGCCGGGCGAGATTGCCGATAGTGCGCTGCGTTTCGCCGGAATGGAACTTGAGGGCTGTGGCCGAGAGGCCGGGCCGATTGTGTTTGGTGTGCGGCCCGAAGATATCCTGCCGGATGAGGATGGGGCGCTGATGCTCGACGTGGAAATCGTCGAGGAGCTTGGGGCGCACCGGCTTTTGCATGGCACGATGGGCGGTGAGCAGGTGACCATGCATGTCGGCAAGGAGACTGCGGTTTCGACCGGGCCTTTGTCAGTTTCGGTGGTGCCGGAGGCGGTTTCTCTTTTCGACCCGGATTCGGGGCTACGCCTTTCATAGAGCATTGCAAGGCGGGAGGCGCGCTGCGGCTGCGGCTCTCGCCTGCGCGGTTTGCGGGTTTACTGTCTGGCTGCGTAAGGGCTGTGTGAAACTGTCATCACTCTGACGTGTCGCCGTCATCTGCAAATCGCAGACTGCCTGGGCAAAAAGCTCATAGCAGGATCCATCATGACCAAAATTTCCCGCAGACAGTTCATGGCATCTTCAGCCGGCTTGGCTGCCGCTGCCGCAGTGTCCCCGATTTTCGTTACTCGCGCCAACGCCACCCCCGGTCCCGGCGAGTTGCAGATGGTGGCCGCGACGCCGAACCCCAAAGGGATGTTTGAGCGGCTGTTTCTGTTGAAGGGGGATGCGCTGTCCCAGCCGATCACCACGATCGTTTCGCAGGAAGGCGCGCCGGTTCCCGACCGTATGCTTGATGCAGGCACGCGCCGCGTTCTGCGCATGATGCATTTCAACGACATGCATAACCACATGACCGACCTGCATGGCAAGAAGGGCGATACCCACCGCATGGCGCAGATGGTCAAGAAGGTGAAAGAGGCCCGGGCCGCAGCTGCCGAAAATGAAATCGTTTTGTTCCTGTCCGCCGGGGACGATCACACGGGATCAGTCTTTGACGAGCTGCTGGGGTGGTCGCCGGAGGAGTTTGTCGCGGACGCGGGCTATCGCGCCGCTTCGGCGGCGGGTGTTGATCTGGCTGTGCTGGGCAACCATGAATTTGATCGTGGCGGTGAGATGCTCAAGATCGGTATCGACAAGGACGCGAAATTCCCGCTCCTGTCGGCGAATATCCACGGTTCGGCCTTCATGACGCGCGATGAGGATTATGTTGCCGCCGCTGTGGGCGAAGTCAAAGGGCTGCGCATTGGGTTTATCGGCCTGACTACGGCTGTCGACACCCGCGTTGGCATTGAAACAGATCCGACGCTGGCCGTATCCAGCCCGGTTCTGGCTGCAAGCAATGTCTATAAGGCGGTCGAGGCCGTTTCGGACGTTGTCGTGGTGCTGTCGCATTGCGGCTATGGGCGCGACATGCATGTGTCGGGCAAAGCCGCGACTGCGCGTAAAATCGGTGAGGGCGACTTTGCGATTGCAGAGGCCATCGGCGCAATGGGCAGCAAGCCTTGTGTTCTGATTGGTGGTCATTCGCATACGACGCTGAATAAGGACGGTATTGACGCCGATAACATGGTCAATGGTCTGCTGCTGACGCAGGCCTCGGCCAACGGCCAGTTTCTTGGCGATATCGCGATGTCCATCGCCGCCGGTCAGGGTCGGGAGGCGTGGTTCTCGAATGTGAATCTGCACGACATCAAGAAACGCGATGATCGGGTGTCGGCGGATGACGAAAAATATGCGGCGCTTGAGCATGAGGGCGATTATGATGCGACCTTTGAGGCCGAGGTCATGGCCCCGATGATTGCCGCTCTGGACGAGAAAATGACCGAGGTGATCGGCGAAGTAGACGATGACAGTCTTATCAGCAGCGAACGCACCGTCGCCGACCGCTATGTGGGCGAAGCGGCGCTGGCCAACTTCATGAATGATACTTTGGTTCGGCAGTCTGCAACCTTCCCGAGCGGACAGGTCGATTTCTCGCTGTTCAATGCTACGGGTCTCAGCAATGGTCTCGACAAGGGGCCGCTGACCTTCCGTGAATGGTTTGACGTGATGCCCTATGCCGACCTGGTTGATGTGGCGACGGTGACTGGTGCGCAAATCCGCGACATTCTGAACTCGAACGCCAAACGCTTGTTGCGGGCCGAAGAGATTGCAGGCACCGATCTGGGCGGCTTTGTTTCGCGCGGGTTCCTGCACTTCTCGTCGGGTATCCGCTATCGGATCGTGCCGGGTGCCTCGGCGGCAGAGGCCAAGGCCGTTGATATCACGTTGAATGGCATCCCGGTCGAGGAGGTTTTGGACAAGGCCTATACGCTTGCCTTCAACACCTATATTTCGCTGGGTGCTTTTGGGGAGACATGGAACGGCGCGCCGATTGGTGGCGGTGTCAAAGGCGAGATCACCAGCGTTGACGTGCGTGGGTTGCCATGGAACCACACAGGTCTGGTCTATCGCAACGAGCTGATTGCCGCGATCCGGGCGATGGGGTCGATCAGCGAGGCCACTGGCGCAAAGTTGGATGGTCGCGTGACCGTCGAGGGCTAGGTTTGGGAGACCTGCCCTCCTTTGCTGCACGCAGGGGGAGGGCAGGTCTGTTGCCGTCTACTTTTGGTTATGGGTCTGCATATCCGGCGTGGTCCGGGAGATTTTCTTACCCGCAGTCAAACCGTTCACTTTTTCAATGATCGCTGCCGCGTTAATGCCGTGGTGGCGATAGAGGTCACCAATCGTGCCGGTCTGGCCGAAATGCTCTACGCCCATGGGGATCGTGCGGTGGCCAATAACCGATCCAAGCCATGACAAGGTTGCCGGATGGCCGTCAATGAGGGTGATGACGGTGCAATGCGGTGGCAGTTCAGCCATTAGTCGTTCGACATGGGAGCTGGCGGTCGGATTGCCGCGTGAGCGGGCGCGCTGGGCTGCTGTCCAGCCGGCGTTCAGGCGGTCGGCGGAGGTCACGGCCAGCACGCCGATGTCACGGCGTCCCTCAGTCATCATGCCGGCGGCTTTGACTGCTTCGGGGGCAACAGCCCCTTGATAGGCGATGACCACCTCGCAATTCGGCCCCGGTTTGCGCAGCCAGTAGGCGCCGTCGATCACCCCTTGGTGAAAATCATCGTCTGCCCGCTTGCCGGGTTGTTCGATCGGGTTGGTGGTCAGGCGCAGGTAGACCGATCCGCCGGTTTCATCGCGCAGCCATGTGCGTTCCGAAGGGTGGGCCTCGCCATCGCGCTGGATATAGTCGAAGGCCCATTCCATGATCGCCGAAAGCTCGTCTGCGAAGGCCGGTTCGAAGGCGGCGAGCCCGTCTTGGCTCATGCCGATGAGAGGCGTGCCAACCGATTGATGCGCGCCGCCCTCGGGGGCGAGGGTCACGCCGGATGGTGTGCCGACCAGTATGAAGCGGGCATCCTGATAACAGGCATAGTTAAGTGAATCGAGGCCACGGGCGACGAAGGGGTCATAGACGGTGCCAATGGGGATGAGCCGTTTGCCGAAAAGAGAATGCGACAACCCCGCCGCGCCCAGAAGCAGCATCAGGTTCATCTCGGCGATTCCCAGTTCGATATGTTGGCCCTCGGGGGTAAATTCCCATTTGGCCGTGGAGGGGATGCGGTTTTCAATGAAGGCGTCGGCCTGTTCGGTGCGGGCAAAGAGCTTGCGGCGATTGACCCAGGGGCCAAGGTTTGTTGTTCCGGTCACATCCGGGGAGGTTGTCACGATGCGCTCGGCCAGTGTGCTGTCGCCTTTGGAGAGATCGTCGAGGATTTTGCCAAAGGCCATCTGGGTCGAGATTTCGCGAGAGGTATCGACGCTGATTGCGGGGACCTCCAGTTTGCCATCCTGATAGCGGCGCGTACCTTTGGCGAAGAATGCCACGTTGGACAGGAAGTCGCGCAGGGCTGCCGGGTCTTTTACGGTTGCCAAAGGATCCCATTCGGTGCCTTCGGCCACGCCCATGTGTTCTTGCCATGCGGCGAACTGGGTGGTGTTCATGAGGCCGCCGTGATTGTCCTTGTGGCCTGCGATGGGCGTTCCCCAGCCTTTGATTGTATAGGCGAGAAAACAGGTGGGGCGGTCGTGGTCTATGGCCTCGAAAGCCTCGGCCATGGTTCCAACGCAGTTGCCACCGAGGTTTTCCATAAGTGCCGCGAGCTCTGTGTCGCTACGCCGTCCGATCAAGGCGGTGACGTCTCCCTGATCGCCCAAATCGTCCATGAGCCTCTGGCGCCAGACCGCGCCGCCCATGAAGGTCAGGGCCGAGTATTCCTGATTTGGGCAGGCATCTATCCAGTCGCGCAATTTGTCGCCGCCGGGTTCTTCAAACGCGGCGCGTTGCAACACGCCATGTTTGATGCGCACCACATCCCAGCCGAACGCGTCAAAGATTTTCTCGACCCGTTCAAAGAGACCTTCGCGCACGATCCCGTCCAGAGACTGACGGTTGTAATCAATGATCCACCATGTGTTGCGCAGATCGTTTTTCCAGCCTTCCTGAAGGGCCTCGTAGATGTTGCCTTCGTCGAGTTCTGCGTCCCCGACCAGTGCCACCATGCGCCCCATTGGAAGGGTGTCCCCCCAGCTTTTGGCCTTGATGTAGTCCTGAATGATCGAAGCAAATGAGGTTATCGCCACGCCAAGACCAACCGATCCTGTGGAGAAATCCACATCGTCGATGTCCTTGGTGCGGCTGGGGTAGGATTGGACGCCGCCAAAACCACGGAAGTTCTCCATTTTCTCGCGGGTCTGGTGGCCCATGAGATATTGCATCGCGTGAAAGATCGGAGAGGCATGGGGTTTGACGGCCACGCGGTCCTCGGGTTTGAGGGCCGAGAAGTAGAGGGCTGTCATGATCGACACCATCGAAGCCGAGGAGGCCTGATGGCCGCCGATCTTGATCCCGTCCACCTTGGGGCGCAGGTGGTTGGCATGATGGATCATCCAGTGGGACAGCCATAACAGGCGTTGTTCCACGGTCTTGAGGTGGGTCAGATCGGCGGGCACGGGGCTCTCCTTATTCGGCAGCGTGTTTGGCAGGCACAGGCAGGGCCTGTTCGAGATCCTGAAGGATATCGGCCACGTCTTCCAGCCCCACGGACAGACGGATGAGGCCATCGCTGATTTCATGGGCGGCGCGTTCTTCGGGGGTATAGGTCGAATGGGTCATCGACGCCGGATGCTGAATCAGGGTTTCGGCATCGCCAAGTGACACGGCGCGCTGAATCATCTTGAGGCCATTCATGAACTGGATGCCCCCGGCCATGCCCCCTTCAATCTCAAACGCGATCATTGCGCCGGGTTGTGCCATCTGACGTTGGGCAAGCGGGTGCTGTGCAAAGCTTTCAAGGCCGGGAAAAGACACGCTACGCACGGCAGGGTGGGTTTCAAGGTAGGCTGCGACCTCCTTGGCAGAGGCGCAATGGCGGTCCATGCGCAGCGAAAGGGTTTTCAGGCCGCGCAGGATCAACATCGCATTGAACGGTGCCAGAACCGCACCGGTCATGTCTTTCATGCCCACCAGCCGGATTTCGGCGATTTGTTCGGCAGTGCCGGCCACCAGCCCGGCCACGACATCGCCATGCCCGCCCAGATATTTCGTGGCCGAATGCACGACAAGATCTGCCCCCATTTCGATCGGCCGGGTCAGGTAGGGTGTGGCATAGGTGTTGTCGACAATGACCTGCGCACCGGCAGCGTGGGCGATCTCGACCGTTGCAGCGATGTCGACCAGTCGCATGTTGGGATTGGCGGGGGTTTCGAAATAGACGAGGCGGGTACGTTCGGAAATCGCGGCACGCAGGTTTTCCGGGTTCGTCATGTCCACATGGGTGATCGTGACTCCCCATTTGGCAAGTCCATGATGCATGAAGGCGAAGGTGCAGCCATACAGCGTTTTGTCGACGATCACCTCATCCCCGGGAGAGAGCAGCGTCCAGAGCACTGCGGTGATCGCGCCCATGCCGCTTGAGAGGGCCAGCCCGGCTTCGGCACCTTCGAGGGTGGCAATGCGACGTTCAAGCAAATCACAGGT
>JAAEZB010000062.1:0-3642 GCA_018223085.1 Paracoccaceae bacterium | reverse complement strand
TATGGATAGTAAAGATCGACAAATCATCCGCGCTCTACAGCGAGATGGGCGCATGACCAATCAGGATTTGGCCGACGCGGTCAACCTGTCTCCCTCTCCCTGTTTGCGCCGGGTCAGGAACCTTGAGGCCAAGGGGGTTATTCAGGGGTACAGCGCCGATGTGGATGCGACTGCCTATGGGCTGTCCATTACCGTCTTTGTGCGTATCAAGCTGGAACGGCATAATGAGGCGGATGTAAAAAACTTCGAGAGCCATATTGGGAGGATTGACGAGGTGCTTGAGTGTCTGGTGATGACAGGGGCCACGGATTACCAACTGAGGGTGCTGGTTTCGGATTTGGAAGCCTATGAGGATTTCATTCGCAATCGCATTCATCCCATCGGCGGTATCGCTTCTATCGACACCAGCTTTGTTTATGGGACGGTCAAGAAAACCTCGGTGTTTCCGTCGATGGCGTGATTGTTGTTTCTGAAACAGGAATGATGTCATGACACGCATTTTCAGAGCATTTGGCGACTATCTCCGGGACGCCAGAAGCTTTGTGCCGCATAGTGGAAATGGTGGCTTGACCGATGGTCGTGTTTCCCTAGGGTGGCCGCTCAACGGCGCAGGCCAAGAGCTGTGTCGCCAGAATCTCGTTTGGTATGTGAGGGCCGTCTGATGAACCGCTGTGACTTTTCCATGATGACCGATGCCGATGTGGCCAATATCGTGCTGCAACGTTCCGAAGTGGTGCATGCCAACCAGCAGATTCGCGATTGGATGAGCGGAGATGATGCGCCGTTGCTTGCCCTGGCGCAGGAAAAGCGGGATGAGGTGTTGCAGACGGCGTTTGAGACCGCGCAGGCGGAGAGCGATCTGTTTGTAGAGGCCACGGACGAGATTGCCCCGAAGCGGATTGCCGATATCGGTTGTGGTTATGGGTTCGTCGATCTTTGCCTTTACCGGCGCTACGATTGTGATTTGGTTCTGATCGACATTGAATCCGGCAATGACCGTCATTTCGGATTTTCCGAACAACATCCCGGCTATACCTCACTCGATAAGGCGCGACAGTTTCTTGAAGGGAATGGCGTTCCGTCAGAGCGGATTACAACGATCAACCCTACCAAGACGCCGGTTGAGGACGCAGGATCTTTTGATCTGGCTCTGAGTCTTCTGTCCTGTGGGTTTCATTACCCGGTCGATACGTATGAGACGCTGTTTCGCGATCAGGTGAATCCGTCGGGTGGTATCTTGCTTGATATTCGCCGCGGCTCGGGCGGGAAGGCGGCGCTGAAGAAGTTCGGGGCGCTGACGGTTCTGGTACGGCAGAACAAACACGCGAAAATCCTTGCGCGCAAGGCGCCTGCGGCCTGATCAGCGCGAACATTGCAAAAGGAAAAGGGGACGGGCGCTGGGCCCGTCCCCTTTTTGTTGTAAGCGTGGTTTTTGCGGTTGAGATCAGAAGATGAAATCGTCCGCAGTGTAGCCATTCACGCCATCACGCACGTCAGTATAGGCCACGCCATCAAGCAGGATGGAGTCGGTTCCCACGACGATTTTGGCAAAGCCGCCATCATCCACGAGGTGATTGGTGATGAGATCGTTGTAATCAGTGATATCGGTGACGCCGGAGAGGTCGATTTTTTCCAGATCGTTCTGTTCGAAATCACGAATGATATCGTCACCGAACCCATCCACAAAGATGAAGGTGTCGGCCTTCAAGCCGCCGGTCATGGTATCGTTGCCGATACCCCCATCCAGGATGTCGCGCCCGTTGCCGCCAAAGAGCCTATCATAGCCATTGCCGCCCATCATGGAGTCATCGCCATCACCGCCGAACAGGCGGTCCGCGCCGTAGCCGCCATCGAGTGTATCAGCGCCACCATGGCCGAACATCCTGTCGTTGTCCGACTGGCCGAGAAGGTGGTCATGGCCGTTACCGCCATAGAGGGTGTCGTTACCAAAGCCGCCGTAAATCGTATCGCCGTTCAGCATGCCGCGCAGGAGGTCATTGCCATTGCCGCCCTTGAGGACATCAAAGCCATCGCCGCCCTTCAGCGTATCGTTTCCGGTATTGCCTTCGAGCGTGTCGTCGCCGAGTTCGCCGCTCAGTGTGTCAGCGCCTTCGCCACCGATCAGGACGTTGTCGGCGATATTGCCGATGATGTCGTCATTGCCGGTGCCGCCGGTGGCATTCTCAATGAGCGAGCGGACATCGTCTTGGTATTGTAGGGCATTGAAGATGCTGCCGCGCGCGGTTTGCGTGTTGTAATACGAGTCATTGAGTTTGGCGAGCTGGGTTTCGTCAAAGACGGAATGCATGCCAGGGCGCAGATCAATCAAAAGGTCGCTGGAATAAGCAGAGAGGTCATAGGTATCAATGCCGCCGCCATCCCAGATCGTGGCGAAGATCACGTTGCCGCCAGCGTCGATCGCCACTTCGCCGTTGACGAGTGTGTCGCCAGAGCCGGGATTCCAGCTATAGACCGTATCGCCAGAATTGGTCGTGAAGTCAGCGCCATACATATATTGCAGCGCGGCAATATCGGCCATCATCCAAGTTTGCGCATAGCCCCAAGTTTCGTTGGTGTAGCCTGAATAAGTCGAGGCGCCCACATAGGAGCGGTAGGTCATGATCGAGTATTCCATCGAGTCATACTCGTAAGGCATATCGACGAATTCCCAGGTGGAATGCCCGTGGCTCAGACCGAGGGCGTGGCCAAGCTCGTGGATATGCGTTGCCCAGGCATAGTTGCCTGCTTCGGGCGAACGGTAGATATAGCCGCCAAAGCCATCACTGTAGGGTCCAAACCAGACATCGCCGTTGTCGTCGGTTTCATAGCTGACATCATTGCCGGGGAAATCCCCGACCTGTGCCGTGCCGAGGTTTGTCGACAAGGTGTTGGCGATGCGAATCTCTTCCTTGCTGCCGTAGGCCGAGTCGGGGGTTGCATCATATATAATGTCGAGCGCGGTAAACCCTTCGACCGAGAACCCCGCAGAGGCGGCGGGACCGTTGTCGGCATCAAGAGCAAAGTAGGCCGCGTCCTTCTGGGCAGTGGTCAGAGCCACGAAATTGGAAGACGTGGCGTAGTCGGCAAGGGAGACGTAATTATAGGTCGCGTTATTGGACGGGAAGGAAAATTCGATTGAGGATCCCGCCCATTTCTGATCGGTCAGAACACCATCAATGAAATCGTCGCCGCTGCGCGTGACCAACGTCGTGGAATTACCATATCCGCTCATAAGTGCTGTCTCCCTGAACCAATTACCCGGACGTCCGTGGTATGTTTGTCAATGTCTGCAGGTTTTTCAGATGCAATTTATGCGAGAAAATACCGCGTTAGCAATTTATTTACGAATTATGTATTCGGTTTTCTATTCGAAGGAAAGAGGAGTCGTTAGGGGCATTTGTAGCGAGGCAAAATCCAGCGCAGGCCGAGGGCAGAGGGTCGGGTTTTGGGGGAGATTTAGGGCGGTCAAAAAACTTTGGCATCCTGCGGGATATGCGCTTGACGCGCCCTCTGCCTCAGCCTAAACAGCGGCTCACGCTCGGGCCAGCCCCGGGCGGACAGTGGGCGGTTGTAGCTCAGTTGGTTAGAGTACCGGCCTGTCACGCCGGGGGTCGCGGGTTCGAGCCCCGTCAACCGCGCCAT
>JAAEZB010000061.1 GCA_018223085.1 Paracoccaceae bacterium | reverse complement strand
CCATGCGAATAATCTCTGCATCATAGGCATCCGCCATGATAAGCCCGCTGTCCTCGGGCAATAGCTCACTCGGAAACTCCGTATCCACAGCCCAGAAATACCGGTCACACCACTCAAGATAGCCCCGCCACTTGCTATCGCTCTGAAAATCCGCGCGGCTCGATTTACACTCGACGATCCACAGCTCCCCCTTCGGCCCAAGCGCCATCACATCAACACGCAGCCCCCGCACCGGCACGAATTCTTCAACTGACACAAACCCATGGCTGCGCAAATGGCGGCACACACCACGCGCAAGACGCTGTCCGGGTTGTAGGGTTTCCATCATGTGTAAAACGTGAACAATTCATGAACAAAAATCAAGCCTTCACAACATCCCCCTTGTTGTTTCCCCATCAAAGGACTACCTGTCCCTTTGGCGGGTTCTGCCCTTCTCGTGATACGGTTGCATTCCGGTGGCCTTAAGCAATTCCGAGGGAGCTGGCTCTGTTCTGGCCCTGGCCTGATTACCTGGCGCCCACCTGTACATACAGGTCCTCGGGAATGAGATAACCCCACGGCTGCGTTTGCGGGCCCGCCACTTTCCTCTCCTGCTGCCCTCCGCTAGGCTCCCGATCAAAGCCCAAAGGAGCCTGCCCATGTTCGCCCGTGACGCCCTCTCATACAAAGCCCTGCCCCTGCCCGCGCGCGCCGAAATGCGTGACGCGGAAATGCAAGCTGCCGCAGACGCCTTTTTCGACGCGATGAAATCCCGCCACACGATCCGCGCCGTGATCGACACTTGCATCAAAACCGCAGGCCGCGCCCCTTCCGGCGCCAATCATCAACCCTGGCATTTCGTCGCCATCGCCAATCCGGCGCTCAAAACGCAAATCCGCGAAGCCGCCGAGGAAGAAGAGCGCCGCTTTTATGACGGTGGCGCGCCGGATGAATGGATCAAGGCGCTCGAACCCATCGGCACCAATGCCGATAAACCCCATCTCGAAATTGCGCCGTGGCTCATCGTCATCTTCGCCCAGCGCTATGGCACCTTCGATGACGGCACCCGCTACAAAAACTACTACGTCCCCGAAAGCGTCGGCATCGCCACGGGTTTCCTGATCTCGGCCCTGCATCAGGCGGGCCTGTCGATCCTGACCCATACGCCGAACCCGATGAAGTTCCTCAACGCCGCGCTCGACCGCCCCGAGGCCGAAAAGCCGGTGATGATCCTCGCCGTTGGCCACCCGGCCAAGGACGCCACCATCCCCTCGGTCGCGACGATCAAGAAACCGCTCGACGAAATCCTGACGGTCTATGAATGAAAAAAGGCAGGTGCCCCCACCTGCCTTCCCCAAACTCTCATATCGCGGCGCTTACTTGCGCTTGGACGTGGCCTCAACCCGCACCGGGATAAGCTGCGCCGGCATCACCGGAAGATCATCCCTCTTGCCGCCACCGGGGCCATCTTCGCGCGCCATGCGCATGATGGTGATGGAAAATTGCACACCGGCAAACACGATCCCATTGAACATGAAAAGCATCACCACGGCAATGATCCCGCCCGACGTGCTCGTCACAAGGTGCCAGAGGTTGGCGACGTTGAAATAGAGCAGCAGCCCGACAAAAATCGCCGACAGGCCAAAACCGGCCAGAACCTGCGTGATATACAAACGGATCAGCTTGGGCATGATCGAGTCCCCCTTTGATCCTGCAATGGTATGCCGATTATCGCATATGGCAAGGGGAATCCCACAATCGCGACATTTTGCATGTATCTTTTTACCCCCGCCCGCCCCCTTGCATCTCGATACGCCCCGCCCCTACCCTCGCCCTGACACAGGAGAGCCCAAAGATGCCGGACGCACGCCAAACCGCACGCCAAACAGTTGCCGCAAGGATGCCCGATCTATCCCGCTGGACCCGCGACATCTGGGATTTTGGTGAAACCGCATGGCGCGAATACAAAAGCGCCGCCTATTACGTCGACCTCCTGCGCCGCGAAGGCTTTACCGTTGAGGAAGGCTCTGCAGGCATGCCCACCGCCTTCTGCGCCACATGGGAGAATGGCGACGGCCCGACCATCGGCGGCTACGCCGAATATGACGGCATCCCCGGCAATTGTCAGGCGGCGGAACCCCGCAAGACGCCCCGCCCCGGCCTCGGGCCTAATGCAGGCGGCCATACCGATCCCCATTCCGCCCTTGGCATGGGCGCTCTGGGTGGGTTCCTTGCCACGAAGGCCGCGATGGAGGCCCATAACATCCCCGGCCGCCTCAAATTCTTTGGCGAACCGGCCGAAAAGCTGCGTGGCTCCAAACCGATCCACGCCGCCGCCGGATATTACGACGACCTCGACGCCGCGCTTTCCTTCCATCCCTTCTACATGGCCCCGCTCTGCAACACCGTGCGCTGGGATACCCATTGCGGCGTGGGCTATGGCGTCATCTATGAATTTACCTGTGATGAGCCCGAAACATGGATGGCCGGCGGCGACGCCTCTCCCATCCCGGCAAGCCACGCCGCCGCCCGCGCGCCGGGCGCGACCGATGCCATGGTGCAGATGTATCAATCCGCCAAAGCCCTGCGCGAACATGTCATGGCACCCGGCCAAAGCTGGTCGATGAACGAAACCATCCTGAGCCACGGACAGGCCACCGCCGACAATATCCCGGCCCAGATTGCCCAGATCATGTATTTCATCCGCATTTCCGAAGTCTCGGAAGCCGAACACATCATCCGTGGCCTCGATCATTTCGCAGACGCCGCCGCCAAACTCTGTCATTGCACATGGCGGCGCCACTGGGTCGCCAAATCCCGCCCCGGCCTGCCCAACCACGCGCTCGCCGCCGCGACCTATGCCAATCTCGAAGAGGTCGGCGCGCCGCACTGGGGCGAGGACGCCCAAACCTTCGCCCGTGCGGTGCAATCCGAACTGGGCCTTGCGCCGATGGATGATCCCTTCCTGCCCATGATCTCGAAGCTGATCCCGCCCAAAGAGGCTGAGGCCGCCCTGCGCCAAAACCTGCCCCCGTCGCAGCGCCACTTCACCTCCGATGACTATACCGAATACTGCTGGCACGCCCCGACCGTGCGGCTCTACATTGGTCGCCCCGCCCTGACCGCGCCTGACGGCTACGCCTATCCCGCATGGGCCATGAACGCCCTTGGCGGCCATCCGCCCTGCATCGACCCCATGGTCGAAACCGCAGCGCAGGTTCTCGCCCTGACCGCGCTGGATTACCTGACCAAACCTGATCTGCTTGAAGCGGCCCAGACCGAATTCAATGCCCGCACTGGCGGCGGCATCGGCGGCACAGACTGGCTCGCCCCCTTATGCGATTACACACCGCCCCTCGACTACCGCTGGCCCGAATACATCACCACACCCCGCGGCGAGGATTGGATGATACCGACCCAAGGCACCTGAACGCCTACCACATATCTCCAATGGTAAACCCGCTCTGGAACGGATCGCTTGGGTCCACCGTCCAATTCGTGGTGCCATAAATCCATCCCTGCCCCGAAAGAGTCGGCACAATCGCCGGATAGGGCCCAACCGTGGTTTCCTCGACGATCCGCCCGACGAACCGTGTCCCCATCGGCCCTGCATTGACATAACCCTGCCCGACCCCAAGCTGCCCCCGCGCATATAGCACCGCCATCTTGGCGCATGTCCCCGTGCCACAGGGGGAACGGTCGAGAATACCGCTCGCCTCTCCGGGGTTCTCCGGATCAAACGGCCCGGTTGAAAGCGTGATCGCCCCGCGCCCATCCGTCCCCGCATCAACCGGCGCGCC
Source organism: Paracoccaceae bacterium (assembly GCA_018223085.1). Lineage (GTDB taxonomy): Bacteria > Pseudomonadota > Alphaproteobacteria > Rhodobacterales > Rhodobacteraceae > Shimia. The sequence goes on along the minus strand of JAAEZB010000061.1, from coordinate 15,367 downwards.
GTAAAGGTTGGTGATCGTCGGCCCGGTAATCCCTGCATTGTCGGGATGCACCACCCCAAGCTGCTCAACGCTGGCATGCCGGATCGCTTCGGATATCCGCACGATCTCGCGCCCGTTCTGCGGATCAAGCGACACGCCAAGCGCATCCGCATCGGCCAGCACGAAAAACATCCCGCCCCAGGCCACATCGACACGCACCGTGCCTACCCCTGCAACCTCGATAGGCGCATCAAGATGCATGGCAAAGGCTGGCACATTGCGAAACGTCACCCGCGTGACCTTGCCATCGCAACACTCCGCCTGAACCCGCACAAGCCCCGCCGGCGTTTCCAGCGTCAGTGTGGTCACCGGTTCGACCATGGGAAGGATCCCTGTCTCCAATAGCACCGTCACCGTACAGATCACGTTAGAGCCGCTCATCGGCGGGTATTCCGTCTGCTCCATGATGATAAGCCCGGCATCCGCCTCCGGATCACAAGGCGGCACCAACGCATTACAGCACAAGGCCGGATTGCCGCGCGGCTCCTGCAACATCAGGGTCCGGACATCGTCAAGGTTCTCTTGCATGTAGCGCATCTTTTCAAAGACCGACTCGCCCGGCATATGCGGCAGACCGCCGGTAATGACGCGCCCCGGCTCTCCTTCGGCATGGGCTTCAACGGCGGTGATCATACGGGCGATACGCATGGCGGCTCCTTTTCGCTCCTTTATAGGCAGGTTAGGCCCGGCAAAGGGCCTGCGCAAAGCATTTGCCGTCGCGTTCTGTCCCTTTCCTGCCGGTTGCGCCTCTGGCCAATGGGCCATGCTTGAGGTATTTGCGCCTCAAACGCTACCGAGAGAGAGCCCATGACATTCGAGACACCCGGCCCCGTGGAAGAATCGCTGCGCGACGCGATCAGCCCGATCGAAGAGATCATCGAGGACGCGCGGCAGGGCCGCATGTATATCCTCGTCGATCACGAGGACCGCGAAAACGAGGGCGACCTCATCATCCCGGCCGAGTTCGCTAATGCCGACGCGATCAATTTCATGGCCACCCATGGGCGCGGCCTTATCTGCCTGCCGATGACGGCTGAACGGATCGAACGCCTTGGCCTGCCGATGATGGCGGTCAACAATTCGAGCCGCATGGAAACGGCCTTCACCGTGTCTATTGAGGCCCGCGAAGGCGTCACCACCGGCATCTCGGCGGGCGACCGCGCCCTGACCGTCGCCACCGCGATCAACGAACAGAACACCATGGCCGCCATTGCCACGCCGGGTCACGTCTTCCCGCTGCGCGCCCGTAACGGCGGCGTTCTCGTGCGCGCGGGCCATACCGAAGCCTCGGTCGATATCTCGCGCCTTGCGGGGCTGCACCCTTCTGCAGTGATCTGCGAGATCATGAACGAAGACGGCACCATGTCGCGTCTGCCCGAACTCGTAGAGTTCGCCAAGGTCCACAACCTCAAGATCGGCACGATTTCCGACCTCATCGCCTACCGCCACCAACACGACAACCTCGTGCGCGAAACCCGTCGCGAGACGGTGACGGCGGATGTGGGCGGTGACTGGGACATGCGCGTCTTTACCGACGTGATCCACGGCATCGAACATATCGCTCTCATCAAAGGCGACGTGACCACGCCCGAACCGGTCCTCGTGCGCACCCATGCGCTCAATGAACTGACCGATGTGCTCGGTATCGGCGCCAAGCCGCGCGATGAGTTCGCCAAGGCGATGGAAATCGTCTCCAAGGAAGAGCGCGGTGCCGTGCTCCTCTTCCGCGAACCCCACCCCAAGCTTGACTTCGGGGACGACGATGACCGCCCCCGCATTGTCAAACATACTGGCCTTGGCTCGCAGATCCTGTCCTCGATCGGTATCAGCGACATGATCCTGCTCACCGACTCGCCGAAAACCCAGTATCTCGGTCTTGATGCCTACGGGCTGTCCATCGTGGGCACCCGCCCGATTTCCAAGGAGTGATCCCATGGCAGGCGCAGAAAAACATTATATCCTTCCCCGCCCCACGTTCGACAAACCGGTCAAACTCGCCATCGTGATGTCACCTTACTACAAGGACATCGCCGACAATATGCTTGCCGGGGCCAAGGCCGAGATCGATGCCGTGGGCGGCACCTACGAGATTGTCGAAGTGCCCGGTGCGCTCGAAATCCCGACGGCCATCGGCATCGCCGAACGGATGAGCAATTTTGACGGCTACGTCGCGCTTGGCTGCGTCATTCGCGGCGAGACGACCCACTATGAAACCGTCTGCAACGACTCCAGCCGCGCGATCCAGCTCTTGGGCCTTCAGGGGCTCTGCATCGGCAATGGCATCCTCACCGTCGAGAACCGCCCGCAAGCCGAAGTGCGCGCCGATCCCAAGGATCAAAACAAGGGCGGCGGGGCCGCAGCAGCGGCCTTGCATCTTATCGCGCTCACGCGTAAGTGGGGCGGCCAGCGCAAGGGGGTCGGTTTCATGCCGGCCGCCGAGGAATACAAACTCGCTGGTGAACTCAAGGACAATCCGACCGCATGACCCTTTCCGGCAACCAGAAACGCAAGATGAAATCCGCCGCACGTCTTTACACCGTGCAGGCGCTCTACCAGATGGAGCAGCGCGAGCAGACCGTTGATAAGGTTCGCCTCGAATTTCTGGACCATCGCTTTGGCGAACAGTTCGACGGCTACGAGATGATCGAGGGCGATACCGACCTGTTCTCCAAAACCCTTGAGGATGCGGTGAACCATCAGGCGTCTATCGACCAGATGACCGACCGGGCGCTGGTGGCGAAATGGCCCATCGCACGGATCGACTCGACTCTGCGGGCCATGTTCCGCGCTGCAGGGGCGGAACTCCTGCACGGGGATGCCCCGGCCAAGGTCGTGATCGCGGAATATGTGGCGGTGGCCGATGCCTTCTATCCCGAAGGCAAAGAACGCCAGTTCGTCAACGCCGTGCTCGATCACATGGCCCGCGAAGCCCGTCCCGAGGATTTCTGAGGCACCAGGCGCCTCCCTCTATCTCGCTGCGATCCAGACCGCGGCACCTCCCAAGACCGTTCCCGTAACCCGGTTGAAGCTGCGCACCGACTGCGCGCTGCTCATGGCTGCGCGCGCCTTCTCGGCCGCGATCCCATAGATCAGGAAAACAGTGCTAAGCACCCCTACAACCGCCAGCCCAAGCGCCACCACAAAGGGTAGGCTCAGGTTTTCAGGCGTCACGATGCTCGGCAACAAGGCGATATAGAACAACATCGCTTTTGGATTCCCCATGGTGATTGAGAACCCGGCAAGAAGGCGGGCCATGCGCCCCCGCTCCTTACCTGCCCGCGCAATCCCGTCCGCCTCGGCAGGTGCCCGCCAGAGCTTCACAGACAGATACCCCAGATACGCAACACCGGCCCATTTAATCACCACAAAGACAACGGGAATTTGCTGCGCAATCAGCGCCAGGCCACTAAGCGACAGACCCAGCCACACCAGATCACCACAGATGATACCGATGCAGAACCAAATGGTTTTGCGTATCCCCTGCGCAAGAACCGTGGCCACCAACGCCGCAAGGCCGGGCCCCGGCGCAATCGCCGCAATGCCAAGCGCGCCTACGAAAACCAAGAAGCTTGAATCAATCATTCTGATCTCACTCTTCTGACAACATGTGGCTGTCCTCAGCCGTCAAATCCAAACCATAGGCCGCCTTCATCTGCGTGATGAAATCGAGCGTTGCCTCCCCGAACGGAGGTTTGCCCTCGAAGCTGTGCAAGACAATCCCCTCAAGCAAGTCCCCAAGCCCTATTTCATTGCGGGCTGCAACCGCCTTGAGGACCTGAAGGATACGCTTCTCGATCCGCACGCCGGTTTGCACCCGCTCTACCTTTCTTTTTGCATCGCCCATGGTGTCCATCCTCAGCCAACTTGGTACCATGGTACCCGAATCATCAATTCCCCACAAGGCAGGACCTCCCATGTCGGACAATACCAAGGGCCTGTTATGGGCACTGCTTGCAACGGCCCTGTTCTCGATCGTCGCCGCGCTCGCCAAACAAGCCGTCACGCAATATCACGTGCTGCAAATCCTGTTCTTCCGGCAGGTCATCGTGCTCCTGTCCTCGCTCCCCGATATCGCCCGTAGCTTTCCCAACAGTCTCAAAACCACCCACCCCGCCTTACACGCAGCGCGCCTCATCGGGGCTTTTGTCGCCCTGTCCTGTAGCATCTGGGCGGTCGCCATCCTGCCGTTGACGACCGCCACAACCCTAGCCTTTGCACAGGTGTTCTTTGTCGCCCTTCTGGCGCACCTCTTCCTTGGCGAAACCATGGGCCGACATCGTCTTGGGGCCGTCATTGTCGGGTTTGCCGGTGTCATCGTCGTGATGCGGCCGGGCGTGGAGGGGCTGGTCGATCTGAAAACACTGATACCTATACTGGGCGCCCTTGGGGCGGGCGTGGCTGTGACTTCCGTGCGCCGACTGTCGCAAACCGAAACCACCGCAACCTTGCTGGCGTATCAATCACTCTTTGTCGGCGGATTGGCGGGAATACCGATGCTCTGGCTCTGGGCAACACCAGACCTGTTTGGCTGGCTGCTCCTGATCGCCATGGGCCTGCTCGCGACCCTTGGGCAATGGGTCGGCGTGCGCGCCCTGCGCCTCGGAGAAGCAAGCGTGATTGGCAACATGGAATATACCAAGCTGGTTCATGCCGCCCTGCTTGGCTGGCTGGTCTTCCGGGAAGTCCCCGACGCCTACACGCTCCTCGGGGCGGGCCTCATCATGGCCTCTTCGGCCTATATTTTCCGACGAGAAGCACGCCAAAAATGACTGCTGCGCCGACGCACCCCGGGGCCTCTTCCGGCCCCACCCGCTTGCCCACCCGAAAACCGCACCGACGCGATACCGACGTTATACAGGCTTGGGTTTTTAGCTCATTTCCGCAAGCCGCGCGACGTAGCGCGCCAATGTGTCAATCTCCAGATTGACCCGGTCCCCGACCTTCGCCGCGCCCCATGTGGTGGCATCCTTGGTGTGCGGAATAAAGTTGATCCCAAAGTCGCAACCATTGACCTCATTGACCGTGAGCGACGTGCCATTAAGTGCCACGGACCCTTTCGGCGCGATGAATTTCGCAAGGGTTTCCGGCGCTCGAAGCGTCACGCGGGTTGAATCGCCTTCGTCGCTCATGGCCACAATATCTGCCACGCCATCGACATGCCCCGACACGATATGCCCCCCAAGCTCGTCCCCGACCTTGAGCGCACGCTCAAGATTGACCCGTTTGCCGATCTCCCAATCGCCAAGATTGGTCTTGGAAACGGTTTCGGCGCTGATCTCGACATCATACCAGTCCGGCCCGATTTCGATCACCGTCAGGCACACGCCATCGCTGGCAATCGACGCCCCAAGGTCGATCGTGCCCGTGTCATAGCCGGTGCCGATCCGCGCCCTGAGATCGCCGCGCTTCTCCAGCGCCCGAACCTCACCAATATCCGTAATAATCCCCGTGAACACTCGCCTGCTCCCCTTGGAAAACCTGCCCCCAGACCTACCCCTCTCCCCCCGCGTCCGCAAGACGCCTTACTTTTGCCATTCAAACCGGCTAACCTGATCTCAAGAACTTGTGAATAAGCAGGTCAACATGGCAGTTTCGAGTGGCAATAACAGGGTCTTCCTGTTCCTTCAGGGTCCGCATGGCCCTTTTTTTCATAAGCTGGGCAAGATGTTGCGCCGGTCCGGCGCTTCTGTCTGGCGTGTCGGCTTTAACGCGGGCGACCGTGCCTTCTGGCCCGATTGCACAAGCTATATCCCCTTCACCGAACCACAGGAAAGCTGGTCCGACCGCTTTGACGCCATCATTGCCGAGAAAGGTATCACCGATATCGTGCTCTATGGCGACGTGCGCGCCATCCATGCAGAGGCCATAGACCGCGCCAAGGCCGCAGGCCTGACAGTGCATGTCTTCGAGGAAGGCTACCTGCGCCCCTATTGGGTCACCTATGAACGCGGCGGGGCCAACGGCCATTCCCGGCTGATGGAGATGTCCATCGACGAAATGCGCGCCGCACTTGAAGGTTCTGACACCGACACACCGATGCCACCGGGCCATTGGGGCGACATGCGTCACCATGTGTTCTACGGTGCGCTCTACCATTGGTTCGTGATGTTCGCCAACCGGGCCTACCGCAATTTCCGCCCGCACCGCGCCCTCTCTGTCGCGCGCGAGTTTCAGCTCTATTTGCGTCGCCTTCTGTTGATGCCCTTTCAGGCCATCGAACGCCGCCTGGCCACATGGCGGATCAAATATGGTGGCTTTCCCTACCATCTCGTGCTGCTTCAGCTCGAACATGACAGCAGCTTTCAGGAGCATTCCCCTTTCAACTCCATGACCGAGTTTCTCGAACTGGTCCTGACCAACTTTGCCCAACACGCGCCAGCCCACCATCACCTCGTCTTCAAGGCGCATCCGCTCGAAGACGGCCGCGCGTCCTTGCGCCACGAGCTGAACCGCCTGTGTCGGCTGCATGATCTCTGTGACCGGGTGCATTACGTGCGCGGCGGGAAACTGGCCCAGCTTCTCAACGAGACCCGTAGCGCCATCACCGTCAATTCAACCGCTGCGCAACAGGTGCTCTGGCGCGGCATCCCGATCAAACTCTTTGGCAAGGCGGTCTACGACAAGCCCGAATTCGTCAGCGATCAACCCCTATCCGAATTCTTCTCGGCCGCGCGCCGCCCCGATGCCCGCGCCTATAAAACCTATCGCCGCTACCTGCTTGAAACGAGTCAGGTCGCCGGTGGGTTCTATTCGGCCCGTGGGCGGCGTTTCCTGATGCGGCACGTGGTCGACATGATGCTTTCACCCGAAGATCCCTATGACGCGCTAAGTTCCGGAAAAGCGGCACCAAGGCAACTCTTGCGTCTGATAAAGTGACACACACAAGGTCTAGCGCTGGATTTTCGTTTCGGATTCCGGTAGTTTAGAACAAAAGCCTGAGGCAGAAAAATAACAGGTCGAGGAGACCGAGCAGTGAAAATCTTGGCAAAACGCTGGGCGAAAGCCGTGGCGATCATGGCGTCTATGGCCATGATCTCTTCCTGTGACCTTCTTCCGAGGGCCGGGCCGAACAAGCGCGAAATCTACGCAGGCTCTGTGCAACGTGAAGGCGACGCCTTTATCGTAGCCGTCAATGACCGCGTCACCCGCACCACCGCCGTGGTGCCCGCACTCGGCTTCTCCGAGAGCTTCAAACGCGCCGGACAGCTTGGCTCTGACACGATCCGCCCCGGCGATATCCTGTCTCTGACAATCTGGGAAAACGTTGATAAACCGCTGCTCGGCCCCGAGGGGCAGGTCGCTGCGGTACTCAACGAGGTGCAGGTCGATGGCGCGGGCTTTATCTTTGTGCCTTATGCGGGCCGCATCCGCGCCGCAGGCAACACCCCGGAATCAATCCGCCGCGTCATCAGCGGCAAGCTCGAAGAACAAACCCCCGACCCGCAGGTCGAAGTGCGCCGTGTCGCCGGTGACGGGGCGACGGTGTCACTTGTCGGCTCTGTCGGCGGACAGGGGGTCTATCCCATCGAGCGCCCCACCCGCACGCTCTCGACCATGCTCGCCAAGGCTGGTGGCGTCACCATTGAACCCGAGATCGCACAAGTCACCGTGCTACGCGGCAAATCGCGCGGCAAGATCTGGCTGCAGGATCTCTATGAACATCCCGAACTCGACATTGCCCTACGCGGTGGCGACCGCATCCTCGTCGAGGAAGACACCCGTGCCTTTACCTCTCTCGGCGCGACCGGCGCTCAGAGCCGGGTAAGTTTTGAGACCAAGAACATGTCCGCGATCGAGGCCATCGCCCAAGTCGGCGGCATCCAATCCGCGATCGGCGATCCCACCGGCGTCTTCATTTTCCGCAACGAAGCGGCCGAAATCTCCAATCAGGTGCTCGGACGCAACGATCTCATCGGTGCCCAGCGTCTGGTCTATGTGCTTGATCTGACGCGGCCCAACGGCATGTTCATGGCCCGCGATTTCGTGATCCGCGACGGCGATACGCTCTATGTGACCGAAGCACCGATCACCACGTGGAACAAAACCATTTCCGCTGTTACCGGCACGCTGTCCTCGACGGTCGGCGCAGCCGACACGCTCACCGGCAACTGATGATCGCCGAGAGGCAAGACCAAAACGCCGCCGACCCAGAAATGCGTCGGCGGCTCTTTGCCTTCAATGGTGGTTTTTTCTTTCAAAAACGCCTGCGTCGGATGCTCTCTCTGGCTGGCTACGACCTGCGCCTTGGCCGCCCCACCCCCGACGACCTCGTCGCCCTCTGGGGCCAGAGCCCCACCGCCTGGCGCGGGCAGGCCATGGCCGAAAAATACGGCACCGAGCGTCTCTATGTCGAAGACGCCTTCCTGCGTTCGCTCTTTCCCGGCCGCACCGGAAAACAGCCTCCCATGGGCCTGTTCCTCGACCGCTCCGGCCCGCATTTTGACCCGGCTCAACCAAGCGACCTTGAACAACTCCTAGCTACTGCGCCACTCGATGATACCGCGCTACTCAACCGATCACGCGCGGCCATCGCCCGCATCCGCGAAGCGCATCTAACAAAATATTGCGCCGTGGATCCGTCCCTGCCACACCCCGATCCCGGCTACGTCCTCGTCATCGACCAAACCCGCGGCGATGCCTCGGTCACAGCCAGCGGGGCAGATGACGCCGCCTTTCGTGAAATGCTCGTCTTCGCACAGGAAGAGCACCCCGGCTGCCGTGTCCTCATCAAGACACACCCTGAAACCGCCCAAGGCCACCGCCCCGGCTATTTCGGCCCCGGGGATGAAAGCGACCGGGTCAAACTCATCGACGCGCCCTACTCGCCCTGGGCGCTTTTTGAAGGCGCGGTTGGGGTCTATACTATGTCCTCTCAGGTCGGGTTCGAGGCGATCTTTGCCGGGCACAAGCCACGCGTCTTCGGCCAGCCTTTTTACGCTGGCTGGGGTCTGACCGACGATGAGCGCCCCGTGCCACGCCGCCAGCGCATCCTGACTCGCGCCCAGCTTTTTGCCGCCGCGATGATCCTCTATCCGCTCTGGTATGATCCGAGCCGCAATCGCCTCTGTGAGATCGAAACCGTGATTGACCATCTCGACGCCGAGGCCCGTGCGTGGCGCGAGGATCACAGGGGTTGGAACGCCCATGGAATGCGCCTGTGGAAACGTCGCCATATCCAACGCTTCTTTGGCCACCATACCCCCGTGACCTTCGGCAAACCACCATCAGGGCGGCGAGAAATGGTCTGGGGGCAGAAGGATGGCCCCGAGGGCGCGGTGCGTGTCGAAGACGGTTTCCTGCGCTCGCGCGGCCTTGGCGCGGAACTGGTGCCGCCGCTGTCGCTCGCTCTGGACGACCTCGGCATCTACTACGCCCCCTCCTGCCCGAGCCGCCTTGAGGCGCTCATCACGGCGCGCGCCGAGCTGCGCCCCGACCAATCCTTGCGCGCCCAAAAGGTGATGAAGACGATCCGCCACCTCGGTCTCAGCAAATACAATATCGGCACGTCCCTGCCCGCCTTGCCCGAAGGCCGCCGCATCCTTGTCCCCGGACAGGTCGAAGACGACGCCTCAATCCTTCTCGGCGCAGGCGATATCCGCACCAACGCCGCCCTCCTGCAAGAGGTACGCGCCGCCAACCCGGACGCCGTGATCCTCTACAAACCGCACCCGGACGTGAGCGCCGGCCTGCGCAGCGGCGCCGTGCCCGATGCAGCCGCCCTCGCCGATGTAATCGTTGAGAATGTCGATATGGCCGCGCTTCTCGACGCGGTAGAGGAGGTCTGGACCATGACCTCCGGCACCGGCTTTGAGGCGCTCTTGCGTGGGCGGCGTGTGGTGACCTATGGCGCGCCCTTCTATGCCGGTTGGGGCCTGACCGAGGACCGGGGTCCGGTGCCGCTCCGACGCAGCGCCGACGTCTCGCTTCACGGTCTCGTGCATGCCGCCCTGATCGACTACCCGCGCTATCTCGATCCGGTCACGGGCCGCCCCTGCCCCGTCGAGACCGCACTCGACCGTTTAGCGCGCGGCGACATTCCACATCCCGGACTTGCCAATCGTCTCTTATCGAAAATCCAAGGCGCGTTCGCATCCTACGCCACCCTCTGGCGCCGCTAGGGCCGCCAGACAGCCATCAGGTCCACACCACAGCGTCGTTGGTCCACAAGTCGCATCCGCGGCGCTTCCCTTAAACGCTCAACCCCCAAGGCTCCGATCGCTGGATAGCCTTCAGCCCCAAGCGCCAGTCCGGCGTTGAACGTCACCAGCTCGTCCACGACACCCGCCCCCAGAAGCGACGCTGCCAATGCCCCACCGCCTTCGCAAAACACCCGCGTCAGCCCCTTTTCGCCCAAGGCCCGCAACACGCCCGCAGGCGACAAATGTCCGCCCTCACGCCCGCAAGGTAGCAGCTCTGCCCCTATATCTTCCCAGGTTCGTAGCAACGTCGGGTCCGCATCCTCGCCATGCACGATCCAGACCGGCACCTCACGCGCGGTCTTGGCCAAATTGCTCATCAAAGGCACATCAAGACGGCGGGACACCACGATACGCACCGGCTGATCCTCAATCCCAAGATCGCGCACCGTCAGTGACGGATCATCCGCCCGCGCCGTGCCTGCGCCGACCATCACCGCGTCATGACGTGCCCGCATCGCATGCACCATGCGCCGCGCCTCTGGCCCGGTGATCCATTGGCTTTCGCCCGTCGCCGTAGCAATCCGCCCGTCAATCGACGCTGCAAGTTTGAGTGTGAGGAACGGTCGTCCCTCCTCAACGCGTAGGAAAAAACCCTTGAGATCGCGGGCCGCCTCTTCGGCGCAAACCCCGGTCACAACCTCGATCCCCGCCGCGCGCAGCCTCTCGAAACCGCGCCCCGAAACCCGCTCGTCGCTATCGCCAAGCGCCACAACCACGCGCGCCACCCCCGCCGCAACCAAAGCATCGGCACAGGGCGGTGTTTTGCCGTGATGGGAACAGGGTTCAAGGGTAACATAGGCCGTCGCGCCACGCGCCTCCGCACCCGCCTGAGCAAGCGCCACAGGCTCGGCATGGGGTCGTCCGCCCGGCTGGGTCCAGCCCCGCCCGACGATACGGCCTTCTTTCACGATGACACAGCCCACCGCCGGATTGGGCCAGGTACGCCCCTGCCCACGCCGCCCCAGTTCGAGCGCCAGCGCCATATAGCGACGATCAGACAGCTTAGCTCTCCGCTGGCGGTTCCGGGCGCAACTCGGAGACGAACTTGTCGAAATCGTCTGCCGCCTGGAAATTCTTGTAAACGCTGGCAAAGCGCACATAGGCCACGGTGTCGATCCGCGCCAAGGCCTCCATCACGATCTCACCAATGGTTTTGGACGGAATATCCGTCTCGCCCATGCTCTCAAGGCGACGGACGATGCCGGAAATCATCTGATCAATGCGCTCGGGATCAACCGGGCGTTTCTGCATCGAGATGCGGATAGAACGTTCAAGCTTGTCGCGGTCGAAATCTTCGCGCCGCCCATTGGTCTTGACCACCACGAGGTCGCGCAGTTGCACACGCTCATAGGTCGTGAACCGTCCGCCACAGGCCGGACAGAACCGGCGCCGCCGGATAGAGACATGATCCTCGGCTGGCCGTGAATCTTTGACCTGTGTGTCGATATTTCCGCAAAACGGGCAGCGCATGGCCTTCCCCTTCTCTCGTCTTTTCCGCCTCAGTATGTGTTGGGTATGTTCCCAACTTATCCACAGGCACTATAGGCGAGCCGCTAGGGTTTGGGTAGAGGGGATTTAGACCCCCAACATAGGCGACAGAGGGAAAAATAATTGCCATTCCCCCTGTCACAACCGCGCAGCACCCTTATCTATATAAACAAGAACCGGGATATCCGTTTTCCAATTCAGCGTCCCAGATGCGCCGCTACGCTCCGCGTATGCGGCGCATTTCTATGTTCAAAGAGATAAATCCCCTGCCACGTGCCCAAAGCGGGCCGTCCCCCGCATATCGGGATCGACAAAGACACCGGCATCATTGCCGCCTTGATATGCGCCGGCATGTCGTCGGGGCCTTCATAAGTATGGGTCAGATACGCCATGGACGGGTCCGTTGTCGGCGGCACCAGCCGATGAAAGAAATTACGCAGGTCCGTCTGCACCTCGGGGTCGGCATTTTCCTGTATCAAAAGCGAACAGGACGTATGGCGCACGAAAAGCGTCAATAGACCCTCGTCCTGCCCCGCCCCCTGCACCCAGCGGGTCACATCACGGGTAAACTCATAAAGCCCCTGCCCGTGCGTCGATATCTGGAAAACGGTCTGCATGGGCCAACCCTGCCAGACGGGTCAGCCCTTGCCCAGAGACAATTTTAGCCGGGAGAGACAACCTCCCGCGTCACCCCTTCGCGCCGCTGCGCCATGGAGAAATCTTCAAGGTTGGGTTGATAGAGGTCGCCGGTCGCCTCGTAATTCGTGGCGAAACACCCGCCATGATAAGTCTCGGCAATCCCGGCGGCCTCGCAATTAGCCTTAAGACGGCCACACCCGGCCATATCGGCGCGCTCTCGGATGCAGTAGAGCCCGTGCCATACATCGCCGAGCTTACCGATGGTCTTTTGTCCGTCGAGCGAAATGATCTTGGAACATCCGGCCACCTCACCCGCCGCATTGACCGCAATGGTGCCACGTGCGGCGCCACATCCGAATTGCGGCCCTTCTGGTTTTACCTCTTCCTCTTCAAAATCGGAAATACGGACACCTTTGGGCTGCGCCTCGCGCATCCACTGCCCAAGCCGCTGCCACTCTTCGAGATAGGCCGCGTTCTCGGCCTCGCTCCATTCCACACCAGAGGCCGCGCCAATCACGAATTGGTTGACCCCTTCCGCCACAAGCGCCTGAACATTCTCGAAAAGACGCGCTGCCTCGGAGGGCATCACGGTGATCTTGGCCCCGATCCAAGGCTGACGCCGCTTCATCATCTTCATGTTGGCAATCACCTTGTCGTAGGTGCCCTGCAACTTCTTGTCTTTGCGATAACGATCATGGGTCTCGCGGTCGCCATCAATACTGAACAAAACCCGCACCCGATGATCCGCCAAATACTCAACCATCTCCTGCGTGAGGTGCAGCCCGTTCGTCGTCATATTGATGAAAGAGGAGACCCCACGCTTGGCCACCTCGACCTCAAAAAGGTCGACAGCAAGACGCAGACCGCTGAAATTCAGTGTCGGTTCGCCCCCGAATAGGGTCATCCCGACTTCTTCCTCACCACTGACATGATCGAATAAGAGACCGATCGCGCGTTCAATGATCTCGTCTTTCATCACCCTGCGCCGTTTTAGGCCGGGATCAAGGATGGCGCTCTCGAAGCAATAGCTACAAGCCATGTCACAGCCTTCGGCCAGCAAAAGCTCAACCTTGTGTAGCGGAAAGAAACTATCGCGATTGATCTGACACACCGTGTCATAAATGAAATCGGTGGCTTCCTCGCCCTCGATTCCACTTTCCCTCAGCACCTCTCGCGCCGCATCCAAAGACGGTTCTTGCGACAAAAGAATCGTCGCCAGATCACCGGCTGGTGTCATGTCTTTCATCGGACTATTCCTGTTTGGAGATAAGGAACCGGGCGGTGCCCGCCCGGTCCAGTCGATTAGCCTTTTTCGGTAAATTTACTCGGGCAGCCAAAGTAATTGCCGCCACAGTCGAACTTACCAGAAGGGCAATTAAAGGAACTTCCCTGGCACTCATAGGTATCAGGCTTCTGGCAAGCCCCTGCCCGAAGAATGCCATCCTCCGCCATCAGCCCAAGCTGCGCCTGCACCATTGCGGCGACATCCTCAGAGTGAAGACCCGTCGTTACACTTTGTTCTCTCATGATTTTTCACCTCTCCATTTAAAATCTTTAGGCAATGACCTCATAGACGTTGGCGCATTCATCCGGGTATTCGCAATCGTACCCGCCGTCTTTGCATTTAAAGACAGCATTCGGCCCACAGGCATAGGCGATGTCATCGCCCTTGGTGCTCTTGTCGAGTTGGCCCTCAACCTGCGCCTTTACGTCATCAGAAAGTTTCTTTTTGGAATCGGATTTGTCGGCCATTTCATGTCTCCACAATGAAACATTCGCGCACGGTAAGGTTAACGCAGCCCCCGACAGGCCTCCTTGACATCAATCAAGCTTGGGTTGTTTTTCGCAGACGACCGTTCACGCAGCACGCAAGGGATCACGCCCCTTGGCCTCGCCCAATCTGAGAAGAGTAGGTAACGTCCTTACCAATCGATCTCATAGTTGCAGAGCCCCATGGCGTTGCCCACCGAGATATTGAACCCCGGGCGTTCGAACGTAAGGGAGTGGTTGCCTCCATCCCCCGGCCGCGTCGCCCGGTCCAAAAGCGCCGCATCCGGTGCAATTGTAAACCCAACCCCATAGCCGCGCCCAGTCTGCGCCACGGCGCGCGGCACTTCCACATAAAGCCGCTCTGTTGCTCCGGCCCCAAGGTGCCGCTGCGCATAGCGCCCTGCCTCACACCAAAGCCGCATATCCCCGCCGGAGATGCCTTCAATAACCTCGAACCGCCCCTGCCCGGGCAGAGGGTTAACCTTCCAGGTCGGATCGGGAAACGCCGTGTCCGCCCCGGCGCCCGCCGCCGCGGCACAGAACACAAAACCTGCCATCAGGGATTTGATCTTCATCTCGGAACCCTTTTCTTCGCTAACTCTCATGACCTAGGGATTCCGCCCGCCCCCGACAACGCCCCGCGCACGAGATCGGCATGATTGCGCTAATGCCGAAAACGAAAAAGGCGCCCCGCAGGGCGCCCAATTCTTACTGATCCAAGAAACTCCGCAGCTTCCGGCTGCGGCTCGGATGCTTGAGCTTCCTGAGCGCCTTGGCCTCAATCTGCCGGATCCGTTCGCGGGTCACGCTGAACTGCTGGCCCACTTCCTCAAGCGTGTGGTCGGTATTCATGCCGATACCAAACCGCATCCGAAGCACCCGTTCTTCACGCGGTGTAAGCGACGCAAGCACACGGGTCGTGGTTTCCTTCAGGTTCTCCTGAATAGCGGAATCCAGCGGCAGAACCGCGTTCTTGTCTTCGATGAAATCACCAAGCTGGCTGTCTTCCTCGTCGCCAATCGGCGTTTCAAGAGAGATCGGCTCCTTGGCGATCTTCATCACCTTGCGCACTTTCTCAAGCGGCATCTGGAGCTTCTCGGCCAATTCTTCCGGCGTCGGCTCACGGCCGATTTCATGCAACATCTGGCGGCCTGTGCGCACCAGCTTGTTGATGGTTTCGATCATGTGCACCGGAATACGGATCGTGCGCGCCTGATCGGCAATCGAGCGGG